>RHMC01000016.1 GCA_003719395.1 Streptomyces altiplanensis | reverse complement strand
AAGAGGGGCACGGTGTGCCTCGGTGCTCATCCGCCCCCCTGTTCGTGCTTCACCCGGCCTGTCACCCCGCAATGCACGATCGCCTTTCGGGGCAGGTCCGTTCGTGTCCTCACCGCGTGGGCGTCACTCTACGGGCTGGCGCGGGCCGGGTGGCAATCAGTCCCCGGACGCGTGGGGACTCGTAGGGACTCGTGGGGATCTGACCGGATGACGATTCCTCTACCCAGCGGTAATCCGCTCTGGCAAGCTCTGGCCATGACACCGCGCGCTGCCGACCGGGCCCGGTACGACCGGGCCACCGCCCACCTCGACGCTCCCGTCGCCGTCGTCGACCTGGAGGCGTTCGACGCCAACGCAGCCGACCTGGTCCGCCGGGCGGCGGGCAGGCCGATCCGGGTGGCGAGCAAGTCCGTACGCTGCCGGGCGCTGCTGGAACGGGTGCTGGCGCGGGACGGGTTCGCGGGGCTCATGTCGTTCACGCTGGCCGAGTCGCTGTGGCTCGCGCGGTCGGGGTTCGAGGACGTGCTGCTCGCTTATCCGTCGGCGGACCGCACGGCGTTCGCCGAGCTGGCCGGGGACGCGAAGCTGGCCGCCGCCGTGACCGTGACGGTCGACGATCCGGCGCAGCTGGAGCTGATCGACCGGGCCAGGGAGGGCGGCCGGGAGGAGATCCGGGTCTGCCTGGAGCTGGACACGTCATTGCGGCTGCTCGGGGGCCGCGTCCGGATAGGCGCGCTGCGGTCGCCGCTGCGCGAGCCCGCCCAGTTGGCCGAGCTGGCCCGGTCGGTGGTCCGCCGGCCCGGCTTCCGGCTGGTGGGCGTCATGGCGTACGAGGGACATGTGGCCGGGGTCGGGGACGCGGTCGCGGGGCGGCCGGTGCGTTCCCGGGCGATCAGGGTGATGCAGGGGGTGGCGCGCAGGGAGCTGGCGGCCCGTCGGGCGGCCGTCGTGCGGGCGGTACGGGCCGTGGCGCCGGACCTGGAGTTCGTCAACGGCGGCGGCACCGGCAGCGTCCAGCACACCGCCGCCGAGCGCGCGGTGACCGAGATCGCGGCGGGTTCCGGGCTGTACGTACCGCGTCTCTTCGACAACTACACCTCGTTCACCGGCCGCCGGCCGCACTCTTCGCGCAGCCCGTCGTGCGCCGGCCGGGCGTGGGCGTGGTGACGGTGCTCGGTGGCGGCTACCCCGCTTCGGGGGCCGCGGGCCCCGACCGGGTGCCCGTCCCGTACCTTCCGGAGGGGCTGCGGTACGACTCCCGGGAGGGGGCCGGTGAGGTGCAGACACCGCTGCTCGGCTCGCCCGCCGACGACCTGCTGATCGGCGACAAGGTGTGGTTCCGGCACGCGAAGGCGGGCGAGATGTGCGAGCGGTTCGACGCGCTTCATCTGATCGAGGGCGATGCGGTGACGGCGACCGTACCGACCTACCGGGGCGAGGGCCGCACGTTCTTGTAGGCCTTTGGACCGGAAGGCCGGGACGAGGTCGTCGGCCCGGCCCCGGGACACCGGTTCAAAGAGGGGTCACGTACGCGCCCGCGATACCTCCGTCGACCAGGAAGTCGGTGGCATTGACGAACGACGAGTCGTCACTGGCCAGGAAGGCCACCGCTGCCGCGATCTCGTCCGCCTCCGCGAAGCGGCCGGCCGGGATGTGGACGAGCCGGCGCGCGGCCCGCTCCGGGTCGCTGGCGAACAGCTCCTGGAGGAGCGGGGTGTTGACCGGCCCCGGGCAGAGCGCGTTCACGCGGATGCCCTCGCGGGCGAACTGCACACCCAGCTCGCGCGACATGGCGAGAACGCCGCCCTTGGACGCCGTGTACGAGATCTGGGAGGTGGCCGCGCCCATGATCGCGACGAACGACGCGGTGTTGATGATGGAACCGCGGCCCTGGCGCTGCATGTAGGGGATGGCGGCCTTGCAGCAGAGGTAGACGGAGGTGAGGTTGACGTCCTGGACGCGCTTCCACGCCTCCAGGCCCGTGGTCAGGATCGAGTCGTCCTCGGGCGGCGAGATGCCGGCGTTGTTGAAGGCGATGTCGACCGAGCCGTAGGTGTCGTACGCCGCCTTGAACAGCGCCTCGACCTGCTCGGCGTCGGTGACGTCGACCCGTACGAACGTGCCGCCCACCTCGTCGGCCGCGGCCTTGCCCGCGCTCTCGTCGATGTCGCCGCAGACGACCCGCGCGCCCTCGGAGGCCAGACGGCGCGCGGCGGCGAGGCCGATGCCGCTGCCGGCGCCGTGATGACGGCGGTGCGTCCCACCAGGCGGCGGCAGACGGCGGGTTCGGTCCCGGCGGATACGGTCCCGGCGGTCTCGGTGTCGGTGATGTCTCAGGCCTCCGTGCTGATGAAGACGTTCTTGGTTTCGGTGAAAGCGGTGAGGGCGTCGGGGCCCAGTTCGCGGCCGAGCCCCGACTGCTTGTAGCCGCCGAAGGGGGTCGAGTAGCGGACGCTGCTGTGGGAGTTGACGGACAGGTTGCCCGCCCTGACCGCCTGGGAGACGCGCAGGGCGCGGCCCACGTCACGGGTCCAGATGGAACCGGACAGGCCGTAGTCGGTGGCGTTGGCGAGGCGGACCGCGTCGGCCTCGTCGTCGAAGGGGAGGACGACGGCGACCGGGCCGAAGACTTCTTCCGTCGCGGCGGCCGAGTCCGGCCCCGCGCCGGTGAGGACGGTCGGCGGGAACCAGAAGCCGGGGCCCTCGGGGGCGCTGCCGCGAATCGCCTCCGCGCCCTCGGGGACGTACGAACGCACGCGCTCCAGATGGGACTTGGAGATCAGTGGGCCCATCTGCGTCGTGCCGTCCGACGGGTCGCCGACCACCACGCTCTCGATGGCGGGTGCGAGCAGTTCCAGGAAGCGGTCGTACGCCGTGCGCTGGACGAGGATGCGGGTACGGGCACAGCAGTCCTGGCCGGAGTTGTCCAGGAAGGACATGGGGGTGGCGGCGACGGCGGCCTCGATGTCGGCGTCGGCGAAGACGATGTTGGGACTCTTGCCGCCGAGTTCGAGGGTCACGCGCTTCACGCGGTCGGCGCACTTGGCCATGATCTGTTTGCCGACGCGGGTGGAGCCGGTGAAGACGATCTTCGCCACGCCGGGGTGTCCGACCAGGGCGTCGCCCGCCACGTCGCCCGCTCCCGGCAGGACCTGGAAGAGATTTTCGGGGAGCCCGGCTTCGAGGGCGAGCCCGGCGAGGCGCAGGGCGGTCAGCGGCGTGGTCTCGGCGGGTTTGAGGAGGACGGCGTTGCCGGCGGCGAGCGCGGGGGCGGTGCCCCAGGCCGCGATCGGCATGGGGAAGTTCCAGGGCGCGATGACCCCGATCACGCCGAGCGGTTCGAGGAGGGTGATGTCCAGGCCGCCCGCGACCGGGATCTGGCGGCCGCTGAGGCGCTCCACTCCCCCGGCGGCGAAGGCGAGCAGGTCGCGTACGGTTGCCCGCCTCCCAGCGGGCGTTGCCGAGGGTGTGGCCGGCCTCGCGGACCTCCAGCCGGGCGAGTTCCTCGACGTGTTCGTCGACGGTGGCCGGCGAAGCGGCGCAGGAAGGCGGGCACGGTCGGCGGGGGCTGCGGCCGACCAGGCGCGCTGCGCCGCGGCGGCCCGTACGACTGCCGCGTCGACGTCGGCGGCGGTGGAGGCCGCGACGGTGGCGACGACCTCTTCGGTGGCCGGGTTCAGGATCTGGTGCTCGGAGGGGAAGGAGGACAAGGCGGACCTCACAGGCGTTCGAAGGAGCGGCGGAGCTCCCAGTCGGTCACCGCGGAGTCGAACGCTTCGAGTTCGACCCGCGCCATGTTGCGGTAGTGCGCGACGACTTCGTCGCCGAAGGCGGCCCTGGCGATGGGGCTGTTCTCCCACAGTCCGGCGGCCTCGCGCAGCGACGTGGGCACGTGCTCGTGGTCACCGGTGTAGGCGTTGCCCGTACAGGGACCGGGGAGTTCGAGCTTGTGCTCGATGCCGTACAGGCCCGCCGCCACCAGGCCGGCGACCGCGAGGTGCGGGTTGACGTCGCCGCCGGGCAGCCGGTTCTCGAAGCGCATCGAGCGGCCGTGGCCTGACCACGCGCAGCGAGCAGGTGCGGTTGTCGTGGCCCCAGGCGACGGCGGTCGGGGCGAAGGAGCCGGGCCGGAAGCGCTTGTAGGAGTTGATGTTGGGGGCGTAGAGGAGCGAGAAGTCGCGGAGGGCGGCCAGTTGTCCGGCGAGGAAGTGCCGCATGACGGAGGACATTCCGTCGGGGGCGTCGCCGTCCGCCATGACGTTGCGGCCCTCGGCGTCCTGCAGGGAGAGGTGGATGTGGCAGGAGTTGCCTTCGCGCTCGTTGTACTTCGCCATGAAGGTGAGCGAGACGCCTTCCTGGGCGGCGATCTCCTTGGCGCCCGTCTTGTAGACGGCGTGCTGGTCGCAGGTGACGAGGGCTTCGTCGTACTTGAAGACGATCTCGTGCTGGCCCGGGTTGCACTCGCCCTTGGCTGACTCGACGGTCAGTCCCGCCGCGGTCATCTCGTTGCGGATGCGGCGCAGGAGGGGTTCGATGCGGCCGGTGCCGAGGACCGAGTAGTCGATGTTGTACTGGTTCGCGGGCACGAGGTCCTTGTAGCCGCGGTCCCAGGCCTGTTCGTAACTGTCCTTGAAGACGATGAATTCGAGCTCGTGCCGACGTGGGCGGTGTAGCCGAGCTGGCGAGGCGCTCCAGCTGGCGGCGCAGGATCTGGCGGGGCGCGGCGACGACGGGTGAACCGTCGTTCCAGGCCAGGTCGGCGATGAGCATGGCCGTTCCGTCGTTCCAGGGGACGCGGCGCAGCGTGGAGAGGTCGGCGTGCATGGCGAAGTCGCCGTAGCCGCGGTCCCAGGAGGCCATCTCGTACCCGTCGGCGGTGTTCATCTCGGTGTCGACGGCGAGGAGGTAGTTGCAGCCTTCGGTGCCGTGGTCCAGGACGTCGTCGAGGAAGAACCGGGCGGCGAACCGCTTGCCCTGGAGGCGCCCCTGCATGTCGGGGAAGGCCAGGACGACTGTGTCGATCTCACCGCTCGCCACGAGGGCGCGGAGCTCCTCGAGGGAGAGCGGGGGTGTGCGGTCTGCCACGGAAATTTCCTCCTTCGGTCAGCCGGAAGCCATAAGGTATTGCTGAAGACCATTGATTGGGAAGGGGGAACCGCGAGGTGGCGGATGAAATCGGTTCGGCGGACCGTCTGACGCCCGTCCTGCGGCCGGTGCGGGCGGGGAACGGATTCGAGGAGGCGCTGGAGCAGATCCTCCAGGTGCTGCGCCTGGGACTGGTGCCCGTCGGGGAGCGGCTGCCCGCCGAGCGCGAGCTCGCCGAACGCCTGCGGATCAGCCGGGTCACCCTGCGCGAGGTCCTGAAGGTCCTCCAGGACCAGGGCCTCGTCGAGAGCAGGCGGGGCAGGTACGGCGGTACGTTCGTGCTGCCGCACCCGGACGCGTCCGGGGAGGGCGAACTGCGCCGGCGCATCGAGTCGGTCGACGTCGAGGACGCGCTGCGCTTCCGCGAGGTGCTGGAGGTGGGTGCGGCCGGGCTGTGCGCGGCGCACGGGCTGACCGAGGACGGCGCACGGCGGCTGCGTGCGGCGCTCGCCGCGACGCACGACGCACCGCTGGCCGACTACCGCAGGCGGGACACCCTGCTGCATCTCACGCTCGCCGAACTGTCCGGGTCGCCGTCCCTGACCGCGCAGTACGCCGCCGTACGGGCCACGGTCAACGGCCTGCTCGACTGCATCCCGCTGCTCGTACGGAACCTGGAGCATTCGCAGCAGCAGCACACCGCGCTGGTCGAGGCGGTGCTCGACGGCGACGCGGACGGGGCCCGCGAGGTGATGCGCGAGCACTGCTCGGGCACAGCCGCCCTGCTGCGCGGCTTCCTCATGTGACGCCGGAGGCGGGAGATCCGTAACACCGGCTTTACGCACAGGTCTTGCGCCGGGACCGGCCACACCACAAAGGTATGGCATCCCACCATTGACCCGAGGCAGGAGCGGCTCATGGCCGACAGCACCGACTCGCGCACCCCACCGTCCACGCCCGTGCCCCCGTCCGCCGACGCCGGCTATCTGCAACGGCGGACGCTGCGCCGCGGCAGCGCCGGCTGGCTGCTGCTCACCGGACTCGGCGTCGCGTACGTCGTCTCCGGCGATTTCTCCGGCTGGAACATCGGCCTGTCCGAGGGCGGCTTCGGCGGGCTCGCGATCGCCACCCTGCTGATGGGCGTGATGTACGCCTGTCTGGTCTTCGCACTCGCCGAGCTGTCCGCCATCCTGCCCACGGCGGGCGGCGGTTACGGCTTCGCCCGGCGCGCGCTCGGCACCTGGGGCGGCTTCCTGACCGGCACCGCAATCCTCATCGAGTACATCCTGGCGCCCGCCGCGATCTCCATCTTCATCGGCGACTACGTCGAGTCGCTGGGCCTCTTCGGGCTCACCGCGGGCTGGCCGGTCTACCTGGCCTGCTTCGCCGTCTTCATCGGCATCCACCTGTGGGGCGTCGGCGAGGCGCTGCGCTTCAGCCTGGTGGTGACGGCCATAGCGGTGACGGCGCTGCTGATCTTCGCGGTGGGCGCGTTCACCGAGTTCGGCGCGGACGGGCTCAACGACATCCCGGTCGACAAGGACGCGTTCGGCGCGAACTCCTGGCTGCCGTTCGGCCTGCTGGGCATCTGGGCCGCCTTCCCCTTCGGCATGTGGTTCTTCCTCGGCGTCGAGGGGGTGCCGCTGGCCGCCGAGGAGGCCAAGGACCCCGTGCGCTCCATGCCGCGTGCCCTGGCCACCTCCATGCCCGTCCTCGCGCTCCTCGCCTGGTCACCTTCTTCGCCGCCACCGGCGCGCGCGGCTCGGCCGCCGTCCAGGCCGCGGGCAATCCGCTGGTCATGGCGCTCCAGGGCGACGGCGGCCCGACGCCGCTCAGCCGCTTCGTCAACTACGCGGGCCTGGCCGGGCTCGTCGCGTCCTTCTTCTCGCTCATCTACGCCGGGTCGCGCCAGCTCTTCGCGCTCTCACGCGCCGGTTACCTGCCCCGCTTCCTGTCGCTGACGAGCCGCCGCAAGGCCCCGTACCTCGGGCTGCTCATCCCCGGCGCGATCGGCTTCGCGCTGGCGGCGGGGACCGGCGACGGCGCCCGGATGCTGAACATCGCGGTCTTCGGCGCCACCATCTCGTACGCCCTGATGGCGCTCTCCCACATCGTGCTGCGCCGCCGCGAGCCCGGACTCCACCGCCCCTACCGCACGCCGGGCGGCGTCCTCACCTCGTCCGTGGCCTTCGTGCTGGCGTTGTCCGCGCTGGTCGCGACGTTCCTGGTGGACAAGGACGCGGCGTTCATCGCACTGGGGGTGTACGCCGTCGCTCTCGCCTACTTCGCGTTCTACAGTCGGCACCGGCTGGTCGCCGCGGCTCCCGAGGAGGAATTCGCCGCGCTCGCCGAGGCCGAGGCCGAACTCGAGCGCGACCGTTCCTGAGCAGGACCGGCTCCGAGCACGACCGACCCTGAGCACGACCGACCGGAGGATCTGTGTCCAAGCCGCTCATCGGCATCAGCACCTACCTGCAGCCTGCCCGGTGGGGTGTCTGGGACATGCCCGCCGCGCTGCTCCCGGCCGCCTACCCGCGCCTCGTGCAGGCGGCGGGCGGCCTCGCGGCGATGGTGCCGCCCGACTCGCCGTCGTACGCCGCCGGTGTGGTGGCCGCCTCGACGGCCTGGTGACGTCGCGGGCGGCGCCGATGTCGAGCCCGTACGGTACGGGGCCGAGCCGGACCCTCGCACCGGGCCGCCGGCCCGGGAGCGGGACGCGTGGGAACTCGCCCTGATCGAGGCCGCTCTGACGTCCGGTACGCCGCTGCTCGGCATCTGCCGGGGCATGCAACTGCTGAACGTCGCACTCGGCGGCACACTCGTCCAGCACCTGGACGGCCACACCGCGGGGCCCGGAGTCCTCGGCGAGCACGCGGTGAAGCCGGTGCCCGGCACGCGCTACGCGTCGGTCGTACCGGAGGAGAGCGGTGTGCCGACGTACCACCACCAGGCAGTCGACCGGCTCGGCGACGGCCTGGTGATGTCGGCGTACGCCGCCGACGGGACGCCGGAGGCCGTCGAACTGCCCGGCGGGGCGTGGGTGCTAGGCGTCCAGTGGCACCCGGAGATGGGCGACGACCTCCGGGTGATGGAGGCACTGGTGGCGGCCGCCGTCGACCGGCCGTCGTCGCTCCGTGAGCCACAGCTTTGGGCCTGACGGCGGCGACGGGCCTTCGCGGGGACTCGCGCACGAAGCGGCGGCGGGGCGGGGCCGTTGGCACCCAGGGCGCAGGGGCGGGGCCTTCGGGAGCCGTTGCCCGGTGTTTCTCCCGGCCCGGCGGCCCGAGTGGCCCCGCCCTGTGGATGAATTCCCCGGCCGGGATCAGATGCGGCCGGCCAGCATGCGGCTGATCGGGCCCAGGGAGCGCTGTTCGACCTTGCGGCCCGCCACGAACGAGGCGGCGCCGATGGCCACCGCACCCGCGCCGGCACCCGCGATGACGGCCTTGCGCGCGTTGAGCAGCACCCATGCGGTGGACGCGGTCGACGCGACCTTGCCGGCCGTGGACTCCAGAGCCTGGCGGCTCACTTCGACTCCCTTGACGCCGGCCGCCTTCGCGGAACCGGCCACCTGGGCGGCCTTTCCCGTGACGTCGCCGGCGCCCGCCTTCGCGGTACCCGCGGCGTCCTCCGCCTTGCCGGCGGCGCCGGTGGCGGCGGCCTTGGCGGAACCGGCGGCGCCCGCGGCCTTTCCGGTGGCGCCGTTGGCCGTACGGGCTGTGGTCGTCCTGGTCTTCGCGTTCTTGTCCTGTTCAGTCATGGCTTTCGGGTATCCGCTCACAGCCGTGACAAACAGTCAGCCCTTGCCCGGAGCGGGGCGCGCCAGCGCCAGCAGGTCCCGCGCGGGTCCCGTGGGCCGGGGGCCCGTCGGCCAGACCGCGCGCAGATCGCGGCGCATCGGGACGCCCTCGACCGGGACCTCGACGAGGCGGCGGGAGGCCAGCTCCTCGCCCACGGCCAGCTCGCTGAGCACGCTGGGGCCCGCGCCGCTGACGGCCGCCGCCTTCACCGCCGTGGTGGAGGCGAGTTCGAGGAGGGGTACGGCGAGACCGCCGTACCCGGCGAGCGCCGCGTCCAGGACCTGCCGGGTGCCGGAGCCCCTGCTCGCGCAGGAAGAGGGGGCCTCGGCCAGTTCCCGCGCGCCCACCGCACGGCGCTGCGCGCCCAGGGATGGGCCGGGGCCGTGACCACGATGAGCCGGTCGTGCCGATGACGACGCGTCGAGCCCGTCCGGCACCGCCAGGCCCTCCACGAAGCCCAGGTCGGCCTCGCCGGTGAGCAGCCGCTGGGCGACGGCGGCGGAGTTGCCGGCGAGCAGCGAGACCGCCGTACCGGGGCGCTGTCCGCGCAGCGCGATCAGCCAGCCCGGCAGCAGGTACTCGGCGATCGTCATGCAGGCCGCGACCCGCAGCCGCGAGTCCCGTCGGCCGCGCAGCGCCTGCGCCCCCGCGTCGAAGGCCTCGGCCGCCTCCACGACCCGGCGCGCCCAGTCGGTGACGGCGGTGGCCCGCTTCGGTGAGGCGCGAGCGCGCGGCGAGCGGTCGACGAGGGCGACCCCGAGCTGCCGTTCCATGGAGCGGATACGGCTGCTCGCGGCGGGCTGGCTGACACCGAGCTCCCGCGCAGCGCGCCCCAGGCTGCCGAGCCGGGCGACGGCGAGCAGCAGCTCGATGGCCCCGAGATCGGGCACCCGGTGGGCGAGCGGTGGTCTGTCGCCGGAGGCGGGGGCATGAGCGCTCATAACCTCAGTTTATGGCCTCATAGGCTTATCGTCCCTGGTGGGGGCCGTTCCTTACGCCCAGGGTGGGCGTATGGCCACCTATGCGCAGCCGCGCCCCCTCCTCGCCGCCCCGCGCCTGCCCGCGCTGCGCCACCTCGGCCCCAACTGGTACGCCACGGTGATGGGCACCGCCGTCGTCGCCAACGCCGGAGCCGCCCTCCCCCTCGCCGTCCCCGGTCTGCGCGCGGCCTGCGTCCTCGTCTGGGGGCTGTCCGCGGTGCTGCTCGGTGTGCTGCTCGCCGCGCGCGCCGGTCACTGGGCGTACCACCGCGACCAGGCAAAGGCGCATCTCCTCGACCCCGCCGTCGCTCCCTTTTACGGCTGCCTGTCCATGGCGCTGCTCGCGGTCGGCGGCGCACCGTGACGGTCGGCGGGGACGTCGTCGGCGCCGCAGCCGCCCTGTCCGCCGGGGCGGCGCTGTGGTGCGTGGGGACGGCCGTCGGTCTGGCGGCCGCCGTCGTGGTCCCGTACCTGATGGTCGTACGCCACCGGGTCGAGCCCGGCAGCGCCTCCCCCGTGTGGCTGCTGCCGGTGGTGGCACCGATGGTCTCGGCGGCGCTCGGCCCGCAGCTGGTACCGCATCTGCCCGAGGGCCAGTGGCGGGAGGCGATGCTGCTCGCCTGCTACGCGATGTTCGGGCTCAGCCTGCTCGCCACACTGCTGATGCTGCCGCTGGTCCTCGCCCGCCTCCTCCACCACGGCCCGCTGCCGCTCGCGCTGACGCCGACGCTGTTCCTCGCCCTCGGGCCGCTCGGCCAGTCCACCACGGCGGTCAACTCGCTCGCGGACGTGGCCCCGGGCGCAGTCGGAGCGCCGTACGCACGCGCGCTCGGCGCCTTCGCCGTGCTCGACGGCGTGCCCGTCATGGGCTTCGCCCTGCTGTGGCTGGCGCTCGCCGCGGCGATGGTGGTCAGGGCGGCCCGCGGCGGCATGCCGTTCACCATGACGTGGTGGGCGTTCACCTTCCCCGTCGGTACGTGCGTGACGGGCGCCGCCGGGCTCGCCCGCCACACCGGGCTCGACGCCCTCGGCTGGCTGGCGGCCGGCCTGTACGCGGCGCTCGTCGTCGCCTGGGCGGTGGCCGGGTTCCGTACGCTGCGCGGCCTGGTCAGCGGAGCGCTGCTCGCAGCACCCGGGGCGCCTCGGCCAACGACGGCCCGTACCACGTGAGATGACGCCCGCTGACGAGCGCGGCGGGCAGCCCGGGAAACGCCTCGGGCCCGTCACCGGCCGTGAAGCGGTAGGGCTCGTCCGGCAGGACGACCAAGTCGGCCCCGGCCGCGCGCAGTTCGCCGAGGGGGATGCGCGGATAGCGCTCGGGGTGGCCGGCGTGGAGGTGGTCGACGCCGAGCCGGGCCAGCAGGTCTCCGGCGAAGGTGTCGCGGCCGAGGACCATCCACGGCCTGCGCCAGACGGGCACGACCGCCTTCAGGCGCGGGGCCTGCGGCCGGGCCGCGTCCCATGCCTCCTGTGCGCGTCGAGCCAGGCGGGGCGGGCACTCAGCCCGCAGCCGTCGGCCAGCACGCGCTCCAGCTCGGCGAAGGCCCCGGGCAGGTCCCGGACCACAGTGACCATGACGGTGATCCCGGCCTGCCGCAGGGCGGCGAGGTCGGGCTCGCGGTTCTCCTCCTCGTTGGCGACGACGAGGTCGGGACGCAGCCGCAGGATCGCGTCGACGTCCGGGTTCTTGGTGCCGCCGATCCGTACGACGTCGAGGTCCGCCGGGTGGCTGCACCAGTCGGTCGCCCCGACGAGCAGGCCGGGCGCGCTGACGGCCACGGCTTCCGTGAGGGACGGCACGAGGGAGACGACGCGCATGGGGTGCCGCCCTCCGTCAGCCGTCGTGGCCGCCGCGGCCGGGCCGGCCGTCGGGCCGTCGCCCTCGTGTCCGACGGTGCCGGCCGCCGCGACGACGAGGATCCGGGTACCCGGCTCGGTCGCCCGCCACCGGTGCGGTACGCCACCGGACAGGAACAGCGTGTCACCGCGCTCCAGGCGGTACGCCCGGCCTTCCGCCTCCACCTCGGCGGCGCCCTCCGCGATGTACATCAGCTCGTCGCCGTGGTGCTGGAACTCGCGCCCGGTGTCCTGCTCCCCGGTGTACTCGGTGGCGCGCAGCTGGTGCCGGCCGCGCACCACGCACCGCACGCCCGCGCCGCCGCCGTCGTCCTCCCCGGCCCGTACGACATCGACCGTACGCCCCAGGTCGGCGGCGGCCGTCAGCTCTGCCGCCGTGGTCTCCAGCGCCTCGGCCACCCGCTCCAGGGAGCGGGTGCTGGGTCTGGCACGCTCGTTCTCGATCTGGCTCAGGAACGGCACCGAGAGTCCGCTGCGGGCCGCGACCGTGGCCAGGGTGAGGGCCAGCGACTTGCGACGCCTCCGGACGGCCGTACCGACCCGAAGAGTTTCCTTGTCGTCCATCGCTCCGGCTCCCTCCCTGTCTCGTGGCGGTCGACACTGAGTGCAGCCTACGCAGCTTCACTCGCCGGTTTCGTACATACGTCAGACAAGGCCCTCAGTCCAGGACAGCACCAAGGGGTGGGCTTCGCCACAAGGCGATGCCCACCCCTCGATGGTATGGCTGCCGCGGATCAGCCCGCGGTCGGCGCCATCTCCTGCGCAATGCCCGGGTTCTCCTTCATCCAGGCCTTCACGGCTTCTTCCTCATGTCCCGTGCCGCGCTTCTGGATCTCGTTCTCCAGGCCGCCGAGCTGCTTCTCGGTCAGCTTGAAGTCCTTGAACCACTCGGTCAGCCGCGGGTAGTTCGCCGGGAACTCCCCGCTGCCGATGATGTGCAGCCGGTCGCCCTCGCCGAAGAGCTTCTTCGAGTCCTTCAGCTTGGTCATCGGGTACTCGCTGTACGCCCAGTGCGGGGTCCACAGGAGGACCGCGACGGGCTCCTTCTTGGCGTACGCGCGCTTCAGCTCGGCGAGCATGCCGGGCGTGGAGCCGTCGACGACCTCGTACTCCTCGTCCAGGCCGTAGCCGGGGAGGACGTTCTCCTTGAGGTTCTCCATCGTCGCCGTGCCCGGCTCGATGCCGATGATGCGGCCCTTGAACTTCTCGCCCTTGCCCTTGAGGTCCTCGAGGGTCCTGACGTCCTTGACGTACGAGGGGACCGCGACCTCGATCGACGTCGGCCCGTACCAGGAACCGATGTCGGTCAGCTTGTCGCCGTACTTGTCCCAGTAGTTCTTCTGCGTGTACGGCAGCCAGCCGTCGAGCTGCACGTCGACCTGGCCGCGGGCCATCGCGGCGTACATCGGGCCGACCTCGAACTGCTTGAGGTTGACCGTGTAGCCGCGCTCTTCGAGGACTTCCTTCCACAGGTACGTGGCGGCGATGTCCTCCTCCCACGGGAACCAGGCCATCTCGATCGCGCGGTCGCGCTCGTCCTTGCCGTTGGCGGCCTTGGAGGTCTTGGCGACGGGAGCCCACTTGTCGGCGAGGCCCGGGTTCTCCCCGAGCCAGGCGCGGACGGCGTCCTGCTCCTTGCCCTTGCCGCCCGCCTGGATCTTCGCCTCGAGGTCCGTGAGCTGCTTCTCGGTCATCTTGAAGTTCTTGAGCCACTTGCCGACGGCCGGGTTCTCGTCGGAGAAGCCCTTGCGGGTCAGCGTGTGCACGCCGTCGCCCTTGCCCCAGGCCCCCTTCGGGTCCTTGAGCTTCTTCAGGTCGTAGGTGCTGTACGCCCAGTGCGGGGACCACAGCGTGGTGACGACGGGCTCCTTCTTGGCGTACGCGCGCTTCAGCTCGGCGAGCATGCCGGGCGTGGAGCCGTCGACGACCTTGTACTCGTCCTCCAGGCCGTACTCCCCCAGGACCTTGTCCTTGAGGAGGCCCATCATTCCGGCGCTGGGCTCGATGCCGATGATGCGGCCCTTGAACTTCTCCGACCGGCCCTTGAGGTCCTCGAGGGAGTCGACGCCCTTCATGTACGAGGGGACGGACAGCTCCAGGGAGGTCGGGCCGTACCAGGAGCCCATGTCCTCCAGCTTGTCCTGGTACTTCGCCCAGTACTTCTCGTGGGTGACCGGCAGCCAGGCATCGGTCTGGATGTCGATCTGGCCGGTGGACTGGCCGGTGTAGAGCGAGCCCGCCTCGTACTGCTTGGCGTCGACCTCGTAGCCGCGCCGCTCCAGCAGCTCCTTCCAGAGGAAGGTGGAGGCGATGCCCTCGTCCCACGGGATGTAGCCCATGGAGATCTTCTTGCCCTTGCCGACGTTCATGGGGTCGTCGTCGGCGGTGGCGGACGTGGTCCCGCCGAACAGGCTCAGGCCGCCCGCGACGAGGGCGAGGACGACGACGCCGGTGATCGCGACGACGCTGCGGGCGGTAGTTCCAGATCTTCAGCCCGCCCTTCACGGCCATGGCCTTGGCCAGCGCACGGCGGCCGAGCGGAGAGACCTGGTGGCCCAGGGCGCCGGTCATCCGGTCGAGGTACATGGCCAGGATGACGATGGACAGACCGGCCTCGAAGCCGAGACCGACGTCGATGTTGCCGAGCGCGCGGTAGACCGCGCCGCCCAGGCCGCCCGCGCCGACCATGCCGGCGATGACCACCATGGACAGGCCCAGCATGATGACCTGGTTGACGCCGGCCATGATCGTCGGCAGCGCGAGCGGGAGCTGCACGCGCAGCAGGGTGTTGCGCGGGCTCGTGCCGAACGCCTCGGCGGCCTCGACGAGCTCGCCGTCGACCTGGCGGATGCCGAGCTCGGTCATACGGACGCCCGGGGGCAGCGCGAAGATGATCGTCGCGATGATGCCGGGGACCGCGCCGACGCCGAAGAAGAGCACGCCGGGGATCAGGTAGACCATCGCCGGCATGGTCTGCATGAAGTCCATGACGGGACGCGTCACGGCGCTGACCGTCTTGGAGCGCGCGGACCAGATGCCCAGGGGAACGGCGATCACGAGCGTGATGATGGTCGCGACGAGCACGAGCGACAGGGTCGACATGGCGTCGTCCCACATCTCGATCGAGTCGATCAGCGCGAAGCCGGCGAAGGCGAGGACGCCGGCGGTCAGGCCGCGCAGCCAGCACGCGACGACGGCGAGGATGCCGGCGAGCAGCAGCGGTTCGGGGGCGGCGAGGACGGAGTAGATGCCGTCCTGCATGCCGCTGATGACGGTGCTGGCCGCGTCGAAGACCGGGGAGAGGTGGGTCTGGAGCCAGTCGACGGCGTTGTTGACCCACTCGCCCATGGGGATCCTAGGCACCGGTGACCACCTTGCTCGCGGAGTCGCTCGTGGAGTCGCCGGGCACTGTGTCCCAGGGGGTTTCCGCCGACGTCATGGGCTCACCGAGCACCGCGAGCAGCCGGGCGGGCGGTACGACGCCGACGAGCTTCCCGTCGGCGCCGGTCACGGCGACGGGCGCACCGCTGGTGGAGCAGGGGGTGAAGAGTTCGATCACCGGAGTGTCCTCGGAGACGGCCGCGGGGGCGGCGTCCAGCACGTCCTGCGCGTCGCGCAGCTGCCGGCCGTCGTCCGTCTCCGTACCGAAGACGGTCTCGGGGGCGTCCATGACGGCGCCCGCGGTGAGCACCCGGGAGCGGTCCACGTCCTGGGTGAAGGAGGCGACGTAGTCGTTGGCCGGGGTGACGAGGATGTCCTCGGCGGTGCCCAGCTGGACTATGCGTCCGTCGCGCATGACGGCGATGCGGTCGCCGAGGCGCATGGCTTCGTTGAGGTCGTGGGTGATGAAGACGATGGTCTTCTTCAGCCGCTTCTGGAGTTCGAGCAGCTGGTCCTGCATGTCGCGGCGGATCAGCGGGTCGAGAGCGCTGAACGACTCGTCCATCAGCAGGAGGTCGGCGTCGGTGGCGAGCGCGCGGGCCAGGCCGACGCGCTGCTGCATGCCGCCGGACAGCTCGTCGGGCCAGGACTTCTCCCAGCCCTTCAGACCGGCGAGCTCCAGGGCCTCGGTGGCGCGCTTCTCGCGCTCGGCGCGCGGGACGCCCTGTACTTCGAGGCCGTATCCGGCGTTCTCGAGAACGCTCCGGTGCGGGAAGAGCGCGAAGTGCTGGAACACCATGCTGATCTTCGAGGAGCGCACCGCGCGCAGGGCGGCGGGGCTCAGTGCGGTGAGGTCCTGGCCGTCGAAGAGGACCTTGCCCGCCGTCGGCTCCAGCAGCCCGTTGAGCATCCGCAGCAGCGTGGACTTGCCGGATCCGGACAGTCCCATGACCACGAAGATCTGTCCCGGTTCGACGGTGAACGAGGCGTCGATCACGGCGGCCGTCGTCCCGTCGGCGCGCAGCTCGTCACGGCCGGCCCCGCCTTCGAGCTTGCGTACCGCCTCTTCGGGTCGTGTGCCGAACACTTTGTACAAGTGATCGGCTTGCAGCCTGGACACATACACCTCACGCGTTGAACCGAAAACGGCTCACCACACCCCCGGCAGGCGAGCCGTGGAGCAGTACGGATTCGGCCCGTTTCACCCATCAAGAAGTTGAATTCGAAATGGGGTCTGCTCCGAGGCGGCACTTGCCCCTATTCGCACAGGCCAAACACAAGAGTGATCCAGTTCACTTTCCAGCCACTTTCGCGGCGTGGGGCATGATCGGAGTGTGACGCGACGCCTGATGCTCCTCGACACCGCTTCCCTCTACTACCGCGCCTACTTCGGAGTCCCGGATTCCGTCCGCGCCCCGGACGGTACGCCGGTCAACGCCGTACGCGGCCTGCTCGACTTCGTCGCACGGCTGGTCCAGGACCACCGGCCCGACGATCTCGTCGCCTGCATGGACGCCGACTGGCGGCCGCACTGGCGGGTCGAGCTGATCCCCTCCTACAAGGCGCACCGCGTCGCGCAGGAGTCCGCAGCCGGACCCGACGCGGAGGAGACCCCGGACACGCTCGCGCCCCAGGTGCCGGTCATCGAGGAGGTGCTCGACGCGGTCGGCATCGCTCGGGTGGGCGTCGACCCGTACGAGGCCGACGACGTGATCGGGACGCTCGCGGGCCTCGCCACCGGGCCCGTCGACGTCGTCACCGGCGACCGCGACCTGTACCAGCTGGTCGACGACGCCCGTGGGGTGCGGGTGCTGTACCCGCTCAAGGGCGTCGGTTCGCTCCAGGTCACCGACGAGGCGTGGCTTCGCGGGAAGTACGCCGTGAACGGCCCCGGGTACGTTGATCTGGCGCTCCTGCGCGGCGACCCGAGCGACGGGCTGCCGGGCGTTCCCGGGATCGGCGAGAAGACGGCCGCCAAACTCCTCGACGCGTACGGCGACCTGGCCGGAATCATGGCCGCCGTCGACGACCCGGCGTCGAAGCTGACGCCCTCGCAGCGCAAGCGGCTGGACGAGGCGCGGGACTACATCGCCGTGGCGCCGAAGGTGGTGCGCGTCGCCACCGACGTACCACTGCCGGACTTCGACCCGGCGCTGCCGGCCGAGCCGCGGGATCCGGCGGCGCTCGACGAGCTGGCGGCGCGGTGGGGGCTGGGCGGCTCGCTGCAGCGACTGCTCGGCGCCCTCCCTCGCTAGGGTGTTAACTTAGGTAAGCCTAAGCATCGACAGTCAGGGAGAGCGCCGTGGCGGAACGACCGGCCCGTAAGACACCGCAGGCCCGCGAGGCGCGGGTGGTGCGCGCCGAGCGGATCACGCCGCACATGGTGCGCGTCGTCCTGGGCGGCGACGGGCTGGCCGGCTTCGCGGCCGACGAGTTCACCGACCACTACATCAAGGTGCTGTTCCCCGCGGCGGGCGTGACGTACCCGGAGCCGTTCGACATGGCCCGCATCCGGGAGGAGTTCCCGGCCGCGCAGTGGCCGGTCACCCGGACGTACACGGTGCGCGCCTGGGACGCCGTGCAGCGCGAGCTGACCGTCGACTTCGTGGTGCACGGCGACGAGGGCCTGGCCGGACCGTGGGCGGCGCGGGTGCGGCCCGGGGAGACGGTGCGTTTCCTCGGTCCCGGTGGCGGCTACGCGCCGGACCCGGCGGCCGACTGGCATCTGCTGGTGGGTGACGAAAGCGCGCTTCCCGCGATCGCCGCCTCTCTGGAGCGGATGCCGGAGGGCGCCGTCGTGCACGCCTTCGTCGAGGTGGCCGGCCCCGAGGAGGAGCAGAAGATCGCCGTGCCCGACGGGGCGGCGGTGACCTGGCTGCACCGCGGCGGCAACCCGGTGGGCGAGGCCCTGATCGCCGCCGTGCGCGGCCTCGACTTCCCCGCGGGAGACGTCCACGCCTTCGTCCACGGCGAGGCGGGTTTCGTGAAGGACCTCCGCCGCCACCTGCGCATGGACCGCGGGATCGCGCGCGAGCGGCTCTCCGTCTCGGGCTACTGGCGGCTCGGCCAGGACGACGACGCCTGGCGCGCGGTCAAGCGCGAGTGGAACGAGCAGGTCGAGCGTGAGCAGGAGTCCGCCGCCTGACCCCACTGCCTTCCCCCGGCCCGCCGGTCCGTACGGACGGATTCCCCGGTCCGTACGGACGGACGCGCCCCGGCCCCCTGCTGACACCGGTCGGCAGGGGGCCTTGCCGGTTCTCCTTGTCCTGCGGACGGTGGAGACCGAGGCGATCATGAGGAAGGGAACTGCCCGCGCACCGGACCAATCCGGCGGGACGACGGCTCCGAATGTGCGGTGAAGCCCGTTCCGGGCCCGGCCCGGTCCGCACCGTGGAGGAAAGCCGCGTGAACGAAGTCGTGCACATCGGGGGAATCACCCCGGCGCCACCCGGTCTCCAGGAGTTGCTGGGGAGGGTGGCCCTCGGCGGCCGGGAGGCCTTCGGCCAGGTCTACGACGCGGTCTGCGGCCCCGTACTGGGCCTGGTGCGAGCGGTGCTCCGCGACCCGGCCCCGTCGGAGGAGGTCACCCAGGAGGTGCTGATCGAGGTCTGGCGGGGCGCCGCGCGCTTCCAGCCGTCCCGCGGCTCGGCCATGACGTGGGTCCGGGTCCTCACGCTGGCGCACCGGCGGGCGGTGGACCGGGTACGGTCCGCCCAGGCCTCGTCGGACCGCGAACGGAAGGCGGCGCTGCTGGAGCACACCCCCGCCTTCGACGAGGTGACCGAGGAGGTGGAGAGCCGGCTCGAACACGAGCAGGTACGGCGCTGTCTGCGCACCCTCACCGAACTGCAGCGCAGTCGGTGACGCTCGCCTGCTACCGGGGGCTGGCCTACTGCGAGGTGGCCGAACTGCTGGCCGTACCGCTCGGCACGGTCAAAACACGCCTGCGCGACGGACTGATCCGGCTGCGCGACTGCCTGGGGGCCGGCGCATGAGCACCGCGGAGCTGCACACGCTGACCGGGGCGTACGCGCTGCACGCCCTGACGGCCGAGGAGCGCGCCGAGTTCGAGCGGCACCTCAAGGACTGCCCGTCCTGTGCGCAGGAGGTGCGTGAACTCACCGCCACCGCGGCGCGGCTGGGGCTCGCGATGACCGTGACACCGCCCGCCGTCCTCAAGGAGGAGGTGATGCGGCGGGTCACCACCGAACGCCAGGACCCGCCCGAGGTTCCCCTGTCCACCCGGGTGCCGTCCCCCGGGCGCCGGGGCCGCGCCCTGCCGCGTCTCGTGCTCGCCGCCTGCCTGGCCGCGGCGCCGCCTTCGGCGGGGTCGCGGTGTGGCAGCACCAGGAGGCTCAGGACGCCCAGGAGCAGGCACAGCGGGCGCAGCAGCGGTCCGAGGCACTTGCCGCGGTGCTCGCCGCGCCCGACGCCAAGGTCACCACGGGAAGGATCGCGGACGGCGTGACCGGCACGGTGGTCGTCTCGCGTGAGCGCGACAAGGCGGTCTTCCTCGCCTCCGGCATGCCGGAGCCGCCGAGCGGCAAGGTCTACCAGCTGTGGTTCGACGACGGCACGATGCGGTCCGCCGGGCTCATGGACCGGTCCGCGCTCTCGGGGTCCGCGACGGCGGTACTGATGGACGGCCCGGTCGGCACGGCCCGCGGGATGGGCATCACCGTCGAACCGGCGGGCGGCTCGGCGCAGCCGACCACGGCTCCTCTGGCCCTGATGAACTTCCGGACCGCGTAAGAGCGCCGCCCGAGGACATACAGGGACATGCAAGAACATGTGGGGACACAAGAACACAAGGGCGCACAGGACAAGGACAGGAACACCCGCATGAGTGCTGTTGCCGTCGTGCTGTTCACCTCGGACCTGCGGCTGTACGACCAGCCGGTACTCCGCGCGGCGCTGCGCCGGGCCGACGAGGTGGTGCCCCTGTTCGTCCTGGACCGGGGCGTGGTCCGGGCCGGCTTCGACGCGCCCAACCGCCGCGCGTTCCTGGCCGACTGCCTGGCCGATCTGGACGCCGGACTGCGGGAGCGGGGCGGACGCCTGGTGGTCCGTACCGGCGACGTGGTGGAAGAGGTCGGCCGGGTGGTGGCCCGGTCCGGGGCCCAGGAGGTGCACCTGGCCGGTGGCGCGAGCCATTACGCGGCACGCAGGGAGGAACGGCTGCGCGCCGCTCTCGGGAGCGTGCGATGCGCGCTGCACGTCCACGACGCCGTGGTCACGGCGGTTCCCCCCGGGCACGTCACGCCGGCCGGCAAGGACCACTTCACTGTCTTCACGCCGTACTTGCGCAAGTGGGAAGCGGCCGGTGTGCGCGATGTGATGGCGGCGCCCCGGTCGGTGCGGGTTCCGGACGCGGTCACCGGCGATCCGCTGCCGTCGCGCCGGGCTGTCACGGGAACGTCGCCCGGCCTCGCCAAGGGCGGCGAAAAGGAGGGCCGTGAAAGGCTGCGCGCCTGGCTGGCGGACGGCATCGAAGCGTACGGGGAACGTCAGGACGACCTGTCGGGGGACGCCACTTCACGGCTCTCCGCACATCTGCACTTCGGCTCTCTCTCCGCGACCGAACTGATCCACCGCGCGCGGCGCAAGGGCGGTCCGGGCGGGGACGCGTTCGTACGCCAACTGGCCTGGCGGGACTTCCACTACCAGGTCCTCGCGGCCCGCCCCGCCGCCTCGTGGACCGACTACCGCACGCGCGGCGACCGCTGGCGCACGGACCAGCAGGAGATCAGCGCCTGGCGGGAGGGCCGCACCGGATATCCCGTGGTGGACGCGGCCATGCGCCAGCTGCTGCACGAGGGGTGGATGCACAACCGCGGCCGGCTGCTGGTGGCGAGCTTCCTGACCAAGACGCTGTACGTCGACTGGCGTGTGGGCGCCCGGCACTTCCTGGACCTGCTGGTGGACGGAGACGTCGCCAACAACCAGCTCAACTGGCAGTGGGTGGCCGGCACCGGGACCGACACACGCCCCAACCGGCTGCTCAACCCGCTGGCGCAGGCCGCCCGATTCGATGCCAAGGGCGACTATGTGCGGCGCTGGGTGCCCGAACTCGCCGGCATCGCGGGGGCGGCCGTCCACCGGCCGTGGACGGTGACGGGACCGGAACGGGCCCGCATCGACTACCCGGAGCCGGTCGTGGACCTCGCTGAGGGCCGCGCCCGCTTCGAGCGGGCACGCGGCCTGAACTGACCCGCGCCGCACCCTCGCCAACCGCTTGCCCGTACGGGAATCGACCAGATCGGACGGACGACCAATCCGCAGCCTCCGTGGCACCGAATACCGGGTGTGAGCAGAGACAAGGCAGCAACGGGAGCGCGGTCACCGACCGCACTCCCCCGGCTGCCGAGGACTGCGTCGTACGGGCCCCTGGACCGTCGGCAAACGGGTGCTCCCGTCGGCACCCCGGGCCCGTACCGGGTTCCTGCCCCCGGCAGGAACCGGATACAGGTTTTGCCGCTCATCCGCCGCCGGCAGGCCGCCGCACCGCGACACGAGGTGGTACGGGACAAGCGGCCTGCGCGCCTACCGGGCCCGGACCGTGGCCAGCACCTCCCGGTCCGGCTGAAGCGTGAGCGCCGGCACCGGGCGTATCTCGCCGGGGTCGACATCCAGGTCGAAGCGCCGCGCCAGCACGGCCAGTACCAGCACGGTCTCGACCATGGCGAACCGCGCCCCGAGGCACGCCCGGGGCCCGCCCCCGAACGGGAACCACGCGTATTCCGGTATCCCGTCGCCGCCATCGGGACCCCACCGCTCGGGCCGGAACTCCTCCGGTTCCGGGAACCACCGGGCGTCCCGGTGAGTGGCCCACTGGCTGCTCCACACCCGCGTCCCCGGAGGCAGCGGCAGCCCGCCGATCCGCGCACCCTCCTTGGCGACCCCGGTGAGCAGCCAGATCGTCGGATAGAGCCGCAGCGTCTCCTTCACCACCGCTTGCGCGTAGGTCAGTTGCGCGTAGTCGTCGAAACCCGGCTCGCGGTCACCGAGCACCCGGTCCAGTTCGCCGGCGAGAGCTTCCCGCACCCCGGGACTGCGCGCGAGCAGGTACCACGCCCACACCAGCGTGCTGCTGGTCGTCTCGTGCCCGCCGATGTACAGGGTGACCGTCTCGTCGCGTATCTCCTCGTCCGAAAGGCGCGCCCCGGTCTCGTCCCGCGCGGCGAGCAGCCTGCTCAGCAGATCGGGGCGTTCCCCGTCGCCCTGCCGGTGTTCCGCGACGACCCGGGCGACCTCCGCGTCGATGACCGCGGCGGCCCGCCTGATCCGGGACCGCCCGCGCGTCGGCACCCAGTCCGGCAGCAGCGCCCCGATGCCGCTGAACTCCGCGCCTATCTCCCGCTGCGCGACATCCATCGCCCGCCCGATCGCCCCGGCGTCGGCGTCGGTGTCCGCGCCGAAGATGGACGGGCGCGATCCGCTGCGTGAGAGCCGCCATCTCCCGCTTGATGTCGATCCGTTCACCGTCCGACCACCGGTCGGCGAGCTCCACCGCGCATCCCGCCATCGTGGAGGCGTACGACCGCACCTGCTTGGGCCGCACCGACGGCTGCACCAGCGACCTCTTCCGCCGCCAGTCCGGCCCCCGGGCCACCACCACCCCGTTGCCCATGACGGTACGGAACGCGATCCCGAGGTCCGGCTGGTCGAAGGTCCGCTCCGTCTCCGTCATCAGCTCGCCGATGTGCCGCGGATCGGCCAGGAACAGCGACGGCTTGGGCCCGAACCGCCAGCGCACCATGTCGCCACGCGTCCGCAGCCTTTCGAAGAAGGCGAGCGGATCCTTTCCGAACTGCGGCAGATTGCCGAGGACCGGCACCCCGCGCGGCCCCTCCACGGTCGTCACGGCCTTCTCCCGCCCCGGCCCCCGCCTCTGGGCCGGCCCCTCCCCCTGCGCCCGCGCGTCGGCGGCCGCACCCGTGCCCGTGGTCATGACGGTCTCCCCTGTCCGAACGGCGCGCGTCTTGTCGTGCGCTGTGCATGACCCCATGGAAGCGCGCAGGTCCGACACCGCACCACCCCTGTGGATAACTCACAACCACACGCCTCACAAGCCTCGTTGGCCCCACACGCACGAATGCGCCGCTCCCCTCGAGGGAGCGGCGCACCAGGGCGGAGACAGACGGGCCGGACGGGGCCGTCAGCCCACCGACGAGTACGCGACAACACCCCGCAGCACGGCGTCCACCGCCTTGCGCGCGTTCTTCGTGACCGTACTGCCTTCGGCCGAGGACGGCGCGGCCGCCGCGATCTGCCCCAGGACGTCGATGACCTGCTTGCACCAGCGGACGAAGTCGCCCGCAGGCATCTCCGCCTCGCGCAGCACCTCGTCGAGCCCCTTGCCGGAGGCCCACATGAACACCGCCCAGGCGAAGCCGAGATCGGGCTCGCGCTGCCCGACCCCCTCTGCCTGATTGATCTTGAAGTCCTCCTCCAGGGCGTCGAGCCTGCCCCAGATGCGGACCATCTCGCCCAGCGCGTTCTTCGCCGGCCCAGTGGGCACCTTCGGCGCGACCGCGTCGTCCGCCTGGCGCGCCTCGAAGACCAACGCCGAGACGCAGGCGGCCAGTTCGGCCGGATTCAGTCCTTCCCACACGCCCTCGCGCAGGCACTCGGACGCCAGCAGGTCGAGTTCGCCGTAGAGCCGGGCGAGCCGTTTGCCGTGCTCGGTGGCCGCGTCGCCACGCAGATAGTCGAGCTCGGTCAGCAGCGCGTAGATCCGGTCGAAGGTACGGGCGATGGTGTTCGTCCGTCCCTCGATACGCCGCTCCAGCTGCTTGGTGTCGCGCTGGAGCCGGTAGTAGCGCTCGGCCCAACGGGCGTGGTCCTCGCGCTCGTCGCAGCCGTGGCACGGGTGCGCGCGCAGCGCGGCGCGCAGTCGCGCGATCTCACGGTCGTCGGCCGCCACCGCACGCTGCTTGCGGTGCCGCTCCGGCGCGATGTGCCCGGCCTTGGTCCGCAGCGCGGAAGCCAGGTCACGGCGCGACTGCGGACTGCGCGCGTTGAAGGACTTCGGAATCCGCATCCGCTCCAGTGCCTCCACCGGCACCGGGAAGTCGATCGACGCGAGCCGCTTGACCTGCCGCTCGGCGGTCAGTACCAGGGGCCGCGGCCCGTCGTGCTGATCGAATCCGCGGTGCCCGTTGGCGCGCCCGGCGGGCAGCCCCGGGTCCAGCACCAGCGCCAGTCCCGCGAACTTGCCGGTGGGCACGTGGATGACATCGCCGGGCTTGAGCTTCTCCAGCGACGCGGCCGCCGCGGCCCGCCGCTGCGTGGCGCCCTGCTTGGCCAGCTCGGTCTCGCGGTCCTTGAGCTCACGGCGCAGCCGCGCGTACTCCTCGAAGTCTCCGAGGTGGCAGGTCATGCCCTCCCGGTAACCCTGGATGCCCTCTTCGTTCCGCTGGACCTGCTTCGAGATCCCGACGACCGACTTGTCGGCCTGGAACTGCGCGAAGGAGGTCTCCAGCAGTTCGCGCGAGCGGTGCCGCCCGAACTGCTGCACCAGGTTGACCGCCATGTTGTACGACGGCTTGAAGCTGGAACGCAGCGGGTACGTCCGCGTCCCGGCCAGTCCCGCGAGCGCGCCCGGGTCCATGCCGCGCTGCCACAGGACGACCGCGTGTCCCTCGACGTCGATGCCGCGCCGCCCGGCCCGGCCGGTCAGCTGGGTGTACTCGCCGGGGGTGATGTCGGCGTGCTGTTCGCCGTTCCACTTGACGAGCTTCTCCAGCACCACCGAGCGGGCCGGCATGTTGATGCCGAGCGCCAGCGTCTCGGTCGCGAAGACCGCCTTGACCAGCCCTCGCACGAACAGCTCTTCGACGACCTCCTTGAAGGTCGGCAGCATGCCGGCGTGGTGCGCGGCGATGCCCCGCTCCAGGCCTTCGAGCCATTCGTAGTACCCGAGGACGTGCAGGTCCTCGCCCGGGATGGACGCCGTCCGCTCCTCGACGATCTCGCGCACCAGCTGGCGCTCGTCCTGGTCGTTGAGGCGCAGGCCCGCGTACAGACACTGCTGTACGGCGGCCTCGCAGCCGGCCCGGCTGAAGATGAACGTGATCGCGGGCAGCAGCCCCGCGCTGTCGAGCCGCTCGACGACCTCGGGCCTGGCGGGCGTCCAGATGCGGCTGCGCTGCCTGCGCTCCCGCTCCCGGTCCGCCTCCCGCATGTTCCCGCGGCCGCGCGCGCGCGACGGCGTGCTGTTCTCCATCCGTGCCAGGCGCACCAGGTCGGGGTTGACCTCGCGCCTGCCGCCCCGACCGTCGTCGGACTCCTCGAAGAGGTCGTACATCTTGCGCCCGGCGAGCACGTGCTGCCACAGCGGCACGGGCCGGTGCTCGGAGACGATCACCTCGGTGTCACCGCGGACGGTGTCCAGCCAGTCGCCGAACTCCTCCGCGTTGGAGACGGTCGCCGACAGCGACACCAGCGTCACCGACTCGGGGAGGTGGATGATCACCTCTTCCCAGACGGCGCCGCGGAAGCGGTCGGAGAGGTAGTGCACCTCGTCCATCACCACATAGGCGAGCCCGCGCAGCGCCTGCGAGCCCGCGTACAGCATGTTCCGCAGGACCTCGGTGGTCATGACGATCACCGGGGCGTCGGCGTTGACACTGTTGTCGCCGGTCAGCAGCCCGACCTTGTCGGCGCCGTAGCGCCTGACCAGGTCCTGGTACTTCTGGTTGGACAGCGCCTTGATGGGCGTCGTGTAGAAGCACTTGCGGCGCTCGGCGAGGGCCAGGTGCACGGCGAACTCGCCGACGATGGTCTTGCCCGAGCCGGTCGGGGCGGCCACGAGCACGCCCTTGCCGTCCTCAAGGGCTTTGCATGCCTCGATCTGGAACGGATCCAGCTCGAAGTCGTACAGCTCGCGGAAGGGCGCAAGCGCGGTGGCCTGCTCGGCGGCGCGGATCCGGGCAGCGGCGTATCGCTCAGCTGGGGAAAGGTCCTCTGTCATCTTGTCTTCGAGCCTACCCGCCACGTATGACAGTCAGCCGGATCTTTAATCGACAACCGCGGAACCACAAAGCGCCCGGGCCGCGCCGCTTCTCCCGGCGGGCCCCACGAGGTCAGGTGACGTCGTCGTAGCCGTTCAGCTGCTTCCGTCCGGATCCGACGCTCCCGGCGCCCGCCTGCTCGGGCAGGGCACGCGCGGCGGGGACGGTTTCGACCGCGCCGACCGCCTCCGGAGTGAGGTCGAGTTCCGATGCCTCGTCGTCATCCAGCTCGGCGTCGGGGTTCCTGCGGGCCCGTCGCTTGTCGTTCAGCAGCGAGAATCCGACCGCCATGAAGTAGAAGACGGTGATCGGTCCGGCCAGGGCGAGCATGCCGACCGGGTCGGTCGTCGGTGTGATCACGGCGCCGAAGAGGAAGACACCCATGATCACGCCGCGCCACCACCTGAGCATGCGACGGCCGGTGAGTACGCCCGTGAGGTTGAGCATCACCAGCACCAGCGGCAGCTCGAAGGCGAGGCCGAAGACGAGCACCATCCGCAGGGTGAAGTCGAGCACGTCCCCCAGGGAAAGGATGTTCGCGGAGCCCTCCGGCGTCAGGCTGATGAGCACCTTCACGCTGACGGGGAGGATGAGGTACGCGAGGTACGCGCCGGCCGAGAACAGCGGCACAGCGGCGCCGACGAACGCGTACGTGTACTTCTTCTCGTTCTTGTGCAGCCCCGGCGCCACGAACGCCCAGAGCTGGTACAGCCATACCGGGCTCGCGAGGACGAGACCGGCGGTGAGACTCACCTGAATGGTCACGCTGAAAGGAGCCATCAGCGTGTTGAAGGAGACGATCGCGCAGTTGCCGCCGTCGCTGGTGACGTTCGGCGGGCACTTCGGCACCGACTGCGTCAGGAACGACATGAGCTCTTCGCTGTACACGAGGGCCACAATCGTGACCACCATGATCGCGAGCAGGCCCTTGGCGAGCCGGTTGCGGAGCTCACGCAGGTGCTCCACGAGAGGCATGCGCCCCTCGGGGTCCTTCTCCAGTTTGGGGGCAGACTTGAGCAACCCACGTCCTCATCTCGTGCGGCAGGCGGTCACCGCTCTTCGCGGCGCCTGCGGCGGCCCAGGTGTCAGCGCTTGGTCGTGTCGGTCGGCTCGGCCACGGGGCGGCTCGTCACGTCGCCCGGCGCGGCCTTGATCGTACGAGGCGCGGACGCGGTCTGGTCCTGGGCGGTGCCCGTCGCGTGCGGCGGCGGGTCGGCCGGGGCGCTCTGGTCGTCGTCCTTCTTCATCGCCTTGGCCTCGCTCTTGAGGATGCGGGCCGACTTGCCCAGGGAGCGGGCCATGTCCGGGAGCTTCTTGGCACCGAACAGCAGGATGATGACGACGAGGATGAGAATGATCTCGGTGGGGCCGAGCCTACCCATAGCTTTTTACCTTCTTCACCGAGGCGACAGGGAGTCTGATGCCCGACCGGCCGGACGCTTGTCCGGTCGCCGCGCTGGCTGCGATCGTAACCCGTAGGAGTAAACGCAGGGCAATGCCCGTGCGTACTTCGAGTTGCGGCCCGCGCCTCGCTCAAGGAACCGCTCCACCAGCGTACGCCCCGGCCGATCACTGGTGGAGACCGCGCTTCCTACCGCCAGGATTCGCCACTGCGCGCCAGGTTCCCGGCCGCGCGCTCCAGGTTTTCCGCGGCTGCGTTGATCTCCGCCGAGGTGTCGGCGACCTGGCGGCCCAGGCGCTGGACCTCCAGGAACACCCGGATCGCCAGGACGCCGAGTACGGCGAGACCACAGAAACCAAGAGCGATTGCGAGCATGGGCCAGAGCATGCGCAGAGCCTAGACGGTCAGACGGTGGAGTGGAGTCGCAGCGTCCGCACGCCGCCGCCGGTGAGGAGCTCGACGATCCGCTCACCCGCCGGCTTGCGGACCGCCGCCTCGCACTCGGGGCAGGTGAAGGAGTAGAAGGTCGTACGGCGGCTGGCGCCGATCGCGAGGCGCAGGGAACCCGCGGACAGTTCGAAGCGGGCGCCGCAGTCGGGGCAGCCGGCCTTGAAGAGGACCGGACCCACCTGGGTGGGGATACCGGGCAGTAGCGACATGTCCACCAATCTCCTTACACCTGGCCGGGACCCTCGTACGCCGCGAGCGCCTCACGGGCCGCCTCCCGCGCGCTGGCCGCAAGCTCCGGGGGCGACACGATGTGCCCGTCCCCGCCGAGGCGCAGCGCCAGCCGTCGCAGCGAGGCCGGTTCCGGTGTGCGCAGAGTGATCCGCAGACCGCCGTCGGGCAGCTCTTCCGCGCTGTCGTGCGGGTAGTACTCGGCGACCCAGCGGCCACCGGGCCCGACCTCCACCACGACCTCGGGGTCGTCCGCCGAGGGCTGGACCAGCCCCTCCGACAGGTCCCGCAGTTCGATCTCCGGCGGTACGGACGGCTCGTCGAGCAGTCTGATCTCGGCGACCCGGTCGAGCCGGAACGTACGCCGCGCCTCGGAGTGCCTGCACCAGGCCTCCATGTACGTGTGGCCCACGGCGAAGAGCCGGATCGGGTCCACCTCGCGCTCGGTGAGCTCGTCGCGCGCCGGAGAGTAGTAGCGCAGCCACAGCCGGCGCCGCTCCGAGATGGCCCGGTCGACCTCGGCGAAGACACCGCCCTCGGACTCGAAGGTCACCGACAGCCTGGAGCTGGCGCCCGCCGCCTCGCCCGCCGCGGCCTCCAGCTTCGCCGTGGCACGCAGCAGAGCCTGCCGGTCGCCCTCGCGCAGGCCGGGAAGGGTGGAGACGGCGCGGGCGGCGACGAGCAGCGCGAGTGGCCTCGTCGGCGGCGAGCCGCAGCGGCTCGGCGACGTCGTCGGGGTTGTGCCACCAGATCCGGTCGCCGTCGGTGTCGATGTCGAGCAGGTCGCCGCCCCGGAAGCTCGTTCCGCACATGGGCAGGACGTCGAGGTCGGAGATCAGCTCGTCCTCGGTAATCCCGAAGGCGCGGGCGACATCACTGACGTGCGCGCCGGGGCGCTCGCGCAGGTACGTCACCAGGGAGAGCATCCGCCGGGTCTGGTCGATCGCGTTCGTGACCATGAGTCGTGGTCCCCTCAGTCCTTGGCCACGGCGCGCAGCCGGTCCACGACGTCCGCCCGCAGGTCAGCGGGGGCCAGTACGACGACCTCGGGGCCGAGCTCGACGAGCCCCGCGTAGAGCCCGTGGCCGTACGGAATCTCCAGCTCGTCCCAGCCGTCGCCCAGGTCCCGCACGGCCGTGGCCCTGGCCCGCAGCGGATAGCCGGAGCCCGAGCGCAGCCTGATCCGGGCCGTGCGGGTGGCGGTCTCGCCCGCCCAGCTCTCGACGGTCTCGCGCACGGTCACGACGTCCGGCACCTCGGCGGTGAAGGACCCCGCGCGGGAGCGGACCTTGCCGGTGATCCGGGAGAGCCGGAAGACGCGCTCGGCGCCGCGCTCGCGGTCCCACCCCGCGAGGTACCAGTGGCCGCGCCAGCACTCCAGCGTCCACGGTTCCACGTGCCGGGTCTCGGCGCGGGCAGCGTTCGCCTTGCGGTAGTCGAAGACGACGGGGCGCCGGTCGCGGCAGGCCAGCATCAGCGGTTCGAAGGCCGTCTCGTGCACCGGAATCCGCGGTTCGAGAGCGCTGTGGTGGCCTTCGTACGGGTCCTCCGCCTCCGGCATGCCCGCTGCGCGCAGCTTCTGCAGCGCGCCGCTGGCGGCGCCGGCGAGACGGGCCTGCTGCCAGACCTTGGCCGCGAGGCCGAGGGCGGCGGCCTCCTCGGCGTCGAGGGTGATCGGAGGGAGCCGGTTGCTGTCGCGGCGGGCCAGGTAGCCGACGTCGCCGTCGAGGTTCTCGACGGTCTCGATGACCAGACCGAGTTCGCGCAGATCGTCCTTGTCGCGCTCGAACATCCGGTTGAAGGAATCGTCGGTGCCGGCCTCCAGGTAGGCCTCGATGGACCCCCGCAGTTCCCGCTTGCTGAGCGGGCGCCGGGTCCCCAGCAGGCACAACGCCAGATTCATCAACCGTTCGGCCTTGGCAATCGCCATCGGCACCCTCTCTCTTGCTCTACGACCCTCGACCGTACCGCTCCGGGGTGTCCCGGCAAAAGCCGAGGGCCCATGCCGGACGGCATGGGCCCTCGTACCTCGTACCGCTCGTGCCTGATTAGACCGCGACGAGGTCGCAGACGAAGATCAGCGTCTCGCCCGGCTTGATGGCGCCGCCGGCACCCTGGTCGCCGTACGCGAGGTGCGGGGGAATGATCAGCTCACGGCGACCGCCGACCTTCATGCCCTGCACGCCCTGGTCCCAGCCGGCGATGACGCGGCCGGCACCGAGCGGGAACTGCAGCGGCGTGCCGCGGTTCCAGCTGGAGTCGAACTCCTCACCGGTGGAGAAGGACACGCCCACGTAGTGGACCTTGACGTTCTGGCCCGCCTGAGCCACCGCGCCGTCGCCCTCCCAGATGTCCCTGATCTGCAGGTCCTTCGGCGGCTCGCCACCCGGGAAGTCGACCTCGGGCTTTTCGATGCTCACGGAAAATGCTCCTCTGTACTGCGAACTGGGCAACCTGGACAGTCTTACATCACCGCAAGAATGTCCACCTGGAAGACCAGCGTCGAGTTCGCGGGGATGGCGTCCTGCTTCTTGTCGCCGAAGGCCTGGTCCGGCGGGATGACGAGGAGCACACGGCTGCCGGCCTTCTTGCCGACCAGACCGTCCTTGAGGCCCTTCAGGGTGACCTGCGGGAGCGCGAACTGCTGGGTCTTGCCCTGGGCGTAGGTGCTGTCGAAGAGCTTGCCGTCCTTCCAGATCAGTCCCTGGTAGGCGACGGACACCGTGTCGGTGTCCTTGACCTTCGCGCCGTCGCTCTCCAGCACGTAGCTGGAGACCAGTTTCTTCGGCGGGTCGGACTTCTTCGGCACGGTGACCTTCGGCGCCTTGCCGTCGGCGTTGGTGCCGATCTTGGGCAGGTCGATGTTGTCCTGCGCGACCTCGCTGCCCTTGGCGGACGCGGGGATGGACTTGGCCTTCAGGATGTCCACGACGAAGACCAGGGTGGCGTTGGGCTTGATCGTGGGGGGCTGGCCCTGCGCGCCGTAACCGTCCTCCGGCGGGATGACGAGCTGGACGCGGCTGCCGACCTTCTGGCCCTCCAGGCCCTTGTCCCAGCCGGGGATGACCATGCCCGCGCCGAGGGTCAGCGGGAACGGCTGCTTGCGGTCGAAGCTGTTGTCGAAGGGCTTCGTGGAGTCCCACTGCTGGCCGAGGTAGTTCACCTCGATGGCGTCACCCTTCTTGAGGGTCGCAGCATCGTCCTTGCCCTTGCTGAGGACCTCGGTCTTGAGTTCCTTGGGCGGATCGCCCTCCCCCTTGGCGAGGGTCGGCTTCTCGCCGAACTTGGCGCCCGCGGTGATCGCCGGCACTCCGTTCTTCGACGAGGTGGAGTCGGAGCCCTTGTCGTCGTCGCTGCCGCACGCCGCTGTCGAGAGCAGCAGCAGGGGGACGACAAGTAGGCCGGCAAGTCGGCGCACGTGTTCCTCAGATCTCAGACGGCACAGTAGTGCCCGCCACTCTAAGGCGTGGCCGGGCCCCGCACGAGGAACGTGCGGGGCCCGGATTGCGTTCCCACAAGGTTCGCGACGGCCGGATCACATCCGGATCACATGCCGGCGATGAGCTTCTCCACCCGGTCGTCCACCGACCGGAAGGGGTCCTTGCACAGCACGGTGCGCTGCGCCTGGTCGTTGAGCTTGAGGTGCACCCAGTCGACGGTGAAGTCCCGCCGCTGCTCCTGGGCCCTGCGGATGAAGTCGCCGCGCAGCCGCGCCCTGGTGGTCTGCGGAGGCACCGACTTGCCTTCGAAGATCTTCAAGTCGTTGCAGATGCGGGTGGCTTGCCCCTTCTTCTCCAGCAGGTAGTAGAGCCCGCGCCGACGGTGGATGTCGTGGTACGCGAGATCTATCTGGGCGACCCTGGGATGAGACATGGTCATGTTGTGCTTGGCCCGGTAGCGCTCGATGAGCTTGTACTTCATGACCCAGTCGATCTCGGTGCCGATCCGGTCGAGGTCCTCCGCCTCGATCGCGTCGAGCGCGCGGCCCCACAGTTCGAGGACCTGCTCGACCGTGCCCGTACGGATGCCGCGGCGGTCCACGAAGTCCACGGCCTTCTCGTAGTACTCGCGCTGCACCTCTATGGCGGACGCCTCGCGTCCGCTCGCCAGACGCACCTTGCGCTGTCCGGTGGTGTCGTGGCTGACCTCGCGGATGGCCCGGATCGGGTTCTCCAGGGTGAGGTCGCGCATCACCGTGCCCGCCTCGATCATGCGCAGGACGAGGTCGGTGGCACCGACCTTGAGCAGCATGGTCGTCTCGGACATGTTCGAGTCGCCGACGATGACGTGGAGCCTGCGGTAGCGCTCGGCGTCCGCGTGCGGCTCGTCGCGGGTGTTGATGATCGGTCGGGAGCGGGTCGTCGCGGAGCTGACGCCCTCCCAGATGTGCTCGGCACGCTGGCTGACGCAGAAGACCGCGCCACGCGGGGTCTGCAGCACCTTGCCGGCTCCGCAGATCAGCTGCCGGGTGACGAGGAACGGGATGAGGATGTCCGCGAGCCTGGAGAACTCTCCATGGCGTGCCACCAGGTAATTCTCGTGGCAGCCGTAGGAGTTTCCCGCAGAGTCGGTGTTGTTCTTGAAGAGGTAGACGTCGCCCGCGATTCCCTCCTCGTGCAGGCGGCGTTCGGCGTCGACGAGCAGACCTTCGAGAATGCGCTCGCCGGCCTTGTCGTGGGTGACGAGTTCGGTCACGTTGTCACATTCGGGAGTTGCGTATTCCGGATGCGATCCCACGTCGAGGTAGAGGCGGGCGCCGTTCCGCAGGAAGACATTGCTGCTGCGGCCCCATGACACAACACGGCGGAAGAGGTAGCGCGCCACTTCGTCAGGAGACAGTCGGCGCTGTCCCCTGAACGTGCACGTGACGCCGTACTCGTTCTCCAGCCCGAAAATGCGGCGGTCCATGACTGAACATTACGCCTGATGGCCTGTCCTGAAACCGGGTTCGGCCGCACCGATTCGATCATTTTCGGAAGGCATTACGACGGAGTCCGTGGGAAGAGGCCCGGCAGGGGTAATCGCGAGAACCCGCCGGGTGGCCAGCAGGACAAGCAGCGCGGCGACTCCGCCGGCCGCCGCGACGGCGAAGCTCGCGGCGGTGCCGCCGTGCTCGACGGCCGGTCCCGCGGCGCCGGTTCCGACCGCCGCGCCTACGCCGAAGGTGGTGACCAGCCAGGAGAAAGCCTCGGTCACGGTGCCGCGGGGGGCGTGCCGGTCGACGACGATGAAGGCACAGGCGAGCGCGGGTGCGAGGAAGACTCCGGAGACCGCGGCCAGTACGACCATCACGGGAATGCCGGGAGTGAGCATCAGCGGCAGGTAACCGGCCGCCAGCAGCGCGACGAGGAACCGCAGCCGTCGCTCGGGGGCTCCGGCCCACTGCCGGGCGCCGTACACCATGCCGCCCGCGAGCGCGCCGAGGCCGAGCGCCGCCATCAGCCAGCCGTACACCGCCTCCCGGCCGTGGTCGTCGGCGTACGCGACACCCGCGACGGTGATCGAGCCGAGGGCGAGACCGACGAAGAAGAACGAACCGAGGAGGGCCAGCAGGCCCGGCGAGCGCAGGGCGCCCAGCCAGTGGGCCTCGCGGGGCGCCGAACGCCAGGCACGCGAAGGCTCGGAGAGCACGACCGAGAGCGCGCCCAGCACGCCCACCGCGTTGATGACGAGGAGTGCGGCTGCCGGCGACCGGAGCGCCACGAGCAGTGTGACGAGCAGGGGACCGACGGTGAACATGATCTCCTGCGCCACCGCGTCCATGGCGTACGCCCGGTGCACCCGGTCCTCACGGCCGAGCACGTTCGGCCACAGGGCCCGCAGGCCCCCTTCGAGGGGCGGAGTGAGGAGCCCGGCGAACGCCACGGCGGCGTACGCGAGCGGCAGCGGGTCGATGCCGGCGAAGGTGAGCAGGACCATGCCGAGGGCCGACAGGACGGCGGCGGGGAGCTGCACGCGCGGCTGCCCGTGGAGGTCCACGGCGCGGCCGAGCAGCGGCTGCCCGACGGCGTTGCCGAGTCCGTACACCGCGGCGAGACCGCCGGCCAGCGAGTAGCTGCCGCCCTCGGCGCGGGTGAAGAGCACGATCGTGATGGGCGCGGTGGCGTTGGGGAGCCGGCCCACCAGGGTGCCCGCCAGCAGGCGCGCGGCGTGCCGCGTCCTGAGGAGTTCCGCGTATCCCGCGGCCATGTCTGCCCCTCTCCGCTCCGGCACACACCGAAGTTTTACGTATAACGTCCTGTGTCATACGTACCATGAGCCAGGCTGCGGGTCCACCTCGCGGCGGAAAGCCGTTGCTGCGGAGGCACGAGTGACCAGCCCGGACGACACCCACGACGCCGGCCGCCCGGCGCGCCCGCCACGACGCCGACCAGCAGGGACGTCGCCCGCGCCGCCGGGGTCTCGCAGGCCACCGTGTCGCACGTGCTCGGCGACAAATGGCGCGGGCGGGTCTCGGAGCGCACCGCGGGCCTGGTGCGCGAGGCGGCGCGGGAGCTCGGGTACCGGCCCAACCTCGCCGCCCGGAACCTGCGGCTCGGCAGGACCAGGACCGCCCTGCTCGTCGTGCCCGCGCTCACCAACGAGTTCTTCGCCCGGGTCTACGCGGGCGCCGCCCTGCACGCCGCCGAGCACGACCTTCGGCGTCGTCCTCTACCCCTCCCCCGAGGGGACGGGGCCCGCCCGCGACCCCTTCGCCTCGGCTCGGGCCGCGCTGGACGGCGTCATCGCGTCCTCCATGGCGGCCGGCGCCCTGGGGGCGATCCGGGGCGCGGGGCTGCCGCTCGTGATGCTCGACAGCGATCCGGCGGACCCCGGCGCCGCCGCGCACGTGAACCTCGACATCGCCGACGGGATGCGCCAGGTGACAGAGCATCTGCTCACCCTCGGCCACCGCCGGTTCGTCCATCTCGCGTCGGCCGTGGACTCCTGGACCTTCGACGTGCGCGGCGGAGCGCGCTCCGCGACGCGCTGCGCCGGGCCCCCGACGCCGTCGTACGCACTGTGCCGGCGCCCCTGGACGTACACGGCGCCCGGCGCGCCGCCGAACTGGCGCTCAACGGCCCCGGTCCCCGGCCGACGGCGCTCGTCTGCGACGACGACATCCTCGCGGCGGGCGCCTGCAAGGCGCTGCGGCGGCTGGGACTGCGGGTGCCCGAGGACGTCTCGGTCACCGGTTTCGACGATCTGGCCCTCGCGACCGCCGTGGAGCCCGAGCTCACCACCGTGCGGCTGCCCGCCGAGCAGGTCGGGGAGCGGGGCATGGCGGCGCTGCTGGCGGTCCTGGACGGCCGCAGGCCCGAGGGCGGCGACCTCCCGGTGGAACTGATGGTCCGCGGCTCCACCGCACGCGCCTGACAGGTCTCCGGCACGCCTGTGCCCCGGGCCGCTGGGCGGTCCGGGGCACAGGCCGGGACGTCCGGAGCGGTTACTCCCCTGCGCCCTCGGTGTCCTCGGTGTCCGAAGGGGTGTCGGTGGGCGCGGCCGCGTCGCCGTCCGCCTCCAGCAGGCGGGCCAGCTGACGGCCGACGATGCGCTTGAACTTCCGCTCCTGCGGTCGCGTACGGTCCAGGACCGCGACCTCGAGCCGCTCGGCGGGGATCTCCCGCTCGCTTCCGTTGGTGTCCCGCGAGAGCGCCTGCACGGCGAGCTTGAGCGCCTCCGCCAGCGTCATCCCGTCCCGGTGACGCTGGTCGAGGAAGCTGCTGATCTGCTCCGCGTTGCCGCCGACCGCGACCGAGCCGTGCTCGTCCACGATCGACCCGTCGTGCGGCAGCCGGTAGATCTGGTCGCCCTCGGGCCGGGCGCCCACCTCGGCGACGACCAGCTCCACCTCGTACGGCTTCTCCCCGCTGCTGGAGAAGATCGTGCCCAGCGTCTGCGCGTAGACGTTGGCGAGGCCACGGGCCGTCACATCTTCACGGTCGTAGGTGTATCCGCGCAGATCGGCGTACCGGACGCCGCCGATTCTGAGGTTCTCGTACTCGTTGTACTTGCCGGCGGCCGCGAAGCCGATCCGGTCGTAGATCTCGCTGAACTTGTGCAGCGCACGGGACGGGTTCTCGCCGACGAATACGATGCCGTCGGCGTACTGCAGCACGACAAGGCTGCGACCGCGGGCGATGCCCTTCCGGGCGTATTCCGCCCGGTCGGCCATGGCCTGCTGGGGTGAGACATAGAACGGCGTCGACACCGGTTATCCGTCCCTTTCTGTCAGTGGCACGTGGGTTCGGAAGACAGGGGCCGTCAGAGGAGCGCGGCCCGGGGACCGTCGGGCTGTTCCATCCGCCGCTCGAGGATCGAGCGGGCGAGCTCGGAGGACTCCGCCTCGTTGAGCCGCCGGAACCCCTCTTCGGTGATCACGGTGACGATCGGGTAGATACGGCGGGCCATGTCCGGGCCGCCGGTCGCCGAGTCGTCGTCGGCTGCGTCGTACAGCGCCTGGACGACCAGGGTGGTCGTCTGCTGCTCCGTCAGGTCGTCGCGGTAGAGCTTCTTCATCGACCCGCGGGCGAAGATGGACCCGGAGCCCGTGGCCGCGAAGCCGTGCTCCTCGGAGCGGCCGCCCGTCACGTCGTACGAGAAGATGCGGCCCTTGTCGCGGTCGACGTCCCAGCCCGCGAAGAGCGGGACGACGGCCAGCCCCTGCATCGCCATGCCCAGATTGCTGCGGATCATGGTGGAGAGCCGGTTCGCCTTGCCCTCCAGGGAGAGCTGGGCGCCCTCGACCTTCTCGAAGTGCTCGAGCTCCAGCTGGAAGAGCTTGACCATCTCCACGGCCAGACCGGCGGTGCCGGCGATGCCCACCGCCGAGTACTCGTCGGCCGGGAAGACCTTCTCGATGTCGCGCTGCGCGATCATGTTGCCCATGGTGGCCCGCCGGTCACCGGCGAGCACCACACCGCCGGGGAACGCGGCAGCGACGATCGTCGTGCCGTGCGGTGCCTCCACGACGCCCTGCGTGGGCGGCAGGACACGCCTTCCCGGCAGCATCTCGGGGGCGTGGTCGCCCAGGAAGTCCATGAACGACGACGAGCCCGGCGTCAGGAAGGCTGCCGGCAGACGCCCGGTGCTACGAGGGTTGGCTTCCACGCGTTTCCTTCCGGATAGGCGGCGGCCCGCCCCTGGGGGCCGGGCCGATCTTTCGAACTGTGCACGGACCATACCCGTGCGGTCGCCGGTCACCCGCCCCGGTGTGCCGGATCTGGATCACGGCGCCGGGGCGGACGACGAGGGCAACGGGCGCTACTCCCCGCCCTTTTGGACGAAGGAGCGCACGAAGTCCTCTGCGTTCTCCTCGAGCACGTCGTCGATTTCGTCGAGTACGGAGTCGACGTCGTCGGACAGTTTCTCCTGCCGCTCCTTGAGGTCCTCGGATCCCTGCGCTTCCTGCGCCGTCTCCTCGGTCCCCTCGGTGGAACGCGTGGCCTTCTGCTGTCCGCCGTCGGTGTCCTTGGTCGCCATCTCTGCCTCACCCCGCTCGCTCGGTTCGATGTCCTTGATCAGACCCTACAAGCGGGGTCTGACATCCGCGCCGTACTTTCACAACGCGTGGGGATCACCTCGATGATTCCCACCCGCCGCCCCTTTCAGCCCCCGGAAAGCACCCGGACCAGCTCCTCCGCCGTGCGGCAGCGGTCCAGGAGCTCCTTGACATGGTTGCGTGTACCGCGCAACGGTTCCAGCGTGGGGACCCGCTGGAGCGAGTCCCGGCCCGGCAGGTCGAAGATGACCGAGTCCCAGGAGGCCGCCGCGACGTCGTCCGCGTACTGCTCCAGGCAGCGGCCACGGAAGTACGCACGCGTGTCCTCAGGAGGCTGTGTGCGGGCCTGCTGCACCGCGGCCTCGTCCAGGAGCCGCTTCATCTTGCCGCGGGCCGCCAGGCGGTTGTACAGGCCCTTCTCGGGGCGTACGTCGGCGTACTGGAGGTCGACCAGGTGGAGCCTGGGGGCGTCCCAGTCCAGGCCGTCACGCCTGCGGTAGCCCTCCAGGAGCTCCCGCTTGGCGATCCAGTCCAGCTCGCCCGACAGGCTCATCGGGTCGTTCTCCAGCCGGTTCAGCACGTCCTCCCAGCGCCCCAGGACGTCCTTGGTCTGCTCGTCCGCGTCGGCGCCGAACCGCTCCTCGACGTATTTGCGCGCCAGCTCGAAGTACTCCATCTGAAGCTGGACAGCGGTCAGTGTCCGGCCGCTGCGCAGCGTGATCAGCCGCTGGAGCGCCGGGTCGTGCGAGACCTGGTGCAGGGTGCGCACCGGCTGGTCGACGGCCAGGTCCACGTTGATGAAGCCGTCCTCGATCATCGACAGCACCAGGGCTGTCGTACCCAGCTTCAGGTACGTCGAGATCTCGGAGAGGTTCGCGTCGCCGATGATCACGTGCAGCCTGCGGTACTTCTCGGCGTCGGAGTGCGGCTCGTCGCGGGTGTTGATGATGGGGCGCTTGAGGGTCGTCTCCAGGCCGACCTCGACCTCGAAGTAGTCGGCACGCTGACTGATCTGGAAGCCGTGCTCGTGGCCGTCCTGGCCGATGCCGACGCGGCCGGCGCCGGTGACGACCTGCCGGGACACGAAGAACGGCGTCAGGTGGCGCACGATGTCCGAGAAGGGGGTTTCCCGCTTCATCAGGTAGTTCTCGTGCGTGCCGTACGACGCGCCCTTGTTGTCGGTGTTGTTCTTGTAGAGGTGGATCGGCTGGGCGCCCGGCAGCTGGGCCGCGCGCAGCGCCGCCTCCGCCATGATCCGCTCGCCGGCCTTGTCCCAGAGCACCGCGTCCAGCGGGTTGGTGATCTCCGGCGAGCTGTACTCGGGGTGCGCGTGGTCCACGTACAGCCGCGCGCCGTTGGTGAGGATGACATTGGCCAGGCCGATGTCCTCGTCGGTGAGCTGGCTGTTGTCGGCTGCTTCCCTCGCGAGGTCGAAGCCTCGCGCGTCCCGCAGCGGGTTCTCCTCCTCGAAGTCCCAGCGGGCCCGCCGCGCCCGGTGCATCGCCGCCGCGTAGGCGTTGACGATCTGGGACGAGGTGAGCATGGCATTGGCGTTGGGATGGCCGGGGACGGAGATGCCGTACTCCGTCTCGATGCCCATTACTCGCCGTACGGTCATGCGGCCCTCCTTGCCCGGCGTCGCCCCCGGACGGGGGCGGCACTCAAGTACCGCTGGTTCTCCGGTGCGTGTGCGGTGCCCGATCCCGCACTGCGCGACTCGGCGGTACCGAAAAGCCTAGAACGCCTCTGCGCTGGTGGGGAGATCAATTCCGTCATTGCTCTGGTGTGGTCGAAGTGACGGCCGTCGCCGCGGCGACCGCGGTGGAGAAAGCAACCGGCTGCGGATACCCGTGTGGGCACCCGCAGCCAGTCCGCTGTCTACAGGTACTGACCGGTGTTTGCCACCGTGTCGATGGAGCGTCCGGTGTCCGCGCCCTGCTTTCCGGTGACGAGCGTGCGGATGAATACAATCCGCTCGCCCTTCTTTCCGGAGATACGGGCCCAGTCGTCCGGGTTCGTCGTGTTCGGCAGGTCCTCGTTCTCCTTGAACTCGTCCACGCAAGCCTGGAGGAGGTGGGAGACCCGAAGGCCTTTCTGGTCGTGGTCGAGGAATGCCTTGATGGCCATCTTCTTGGCCCGGTCGACGATGTTCTGGATCATCGCGCCGGAGTTGAAGTCCTTGAAGTACAGGACTTCCTTGTCGCCGTTCGCGTACGTGACCTCGAGGAATCGGTTCTCCTCGGACTCGGCGTACATCTGCTCGACGACCGACTGGATCATGCCGTGCACCGCGGCTTCTTTGGAGCCGGTGTGTTCGGCCAGGTCGTCCGCGTGCAGCGGCAGCGTGGACCGGAGGTACTTCGCGAAGATGTCCTTCGCCGCTTCGGCGTCCGGACGCTCGATCTTGATCTTGACGTCGAGCCGGCCGGGCCGCAGGATCGCGGGGTCGATCATGTCTTCGCGGTTGGAGGCGCCGATGACGATGACGTTCTCCAGGCCCTCCACGCCGTCGATCTCGGCGAGCAGCTGCGGAACGATGGTGTTCTCCACGTCCGAGCTGACACCCGAGCCACGGGTGCGGAAGAGCGATTCCATCTCGTCGAAGAAGACGATGACGGGGGTGCCCTCGCTCGCCTTCTCCCGGGCACGCTGGAAGACGAGGCGGATGTGCCGCTCGGTCTCACCGACGTACTTGTTGAGGAGCTCGGGGCCCTTGATGTTGAGGAAGTAGCTCTTCCCCGCGGGCTGGCCGGTCACCTCGGCGACCTTCTTGGCGAGGGAATTGGCGACGGCTTTCGCGATCAGCGTCTTGCCGCAGCCGGGCGGGCCGTAGAGCAGGATGCCCTTCGGCGGCCGCAGTTCGTGCTCCTTGAAGAGGTCGGGGTAGAGGTACGGAAGCTCGACCGCGTCGCGGATCAGCTCGATCTGGTTGCCCAGACCGCCGATCTTGTCGTAGTCGACGTCCGGAACCTCTTCGAGGACGAGCTCCTCGACCTCGCTCTTGGGAATGACTTCGTAGACGTAGCCGGACCTGGGTTCCAGCAGCAGGGCGTCGCCGGGGCGGATGGTCACGTCCATCAGCGGCTCGGCGAGCCGCACCACCCGCTCCTCGTCGGTGTGCCCGAGCACCAGGGCGCGCTCGCCGTCCTCGAGGATCTCCTTGAGGGTGACGATTTCCCCGGCGCGCTCGAATTCCATGGCCTCGACCACGTTGAGCGCTTCGTTGAGCATGACTTCCTGGCCGCGCCTGAGCTCTTCGAGCTCCACGCTGGGGCTGACGTTCACCCGTAGCTTGCGGCCACCGGTGAAGATGTCGGCCGTGCCGTCCTCGTTCGCCATGAGGAAGACACCGAAGCCGGCCGGCGGCTGCGCGAGCCGGTCGACTTCTTCCTTGAGGGCCACGATCTGGTCACGGGCCTCACGGAGCGTATTGGCGAGCCGCTCGTTCTGTGCGGACACGCCTGCCAAGTTGGTCTGCAGCTCGACGATCCGCTCTTCGAGAATCCTCGTATGACGCGGAGAGTCGGCGAGCTTGCGGCGCAGGACGGCGATTTCCTGCTCGAGATAGGCAACCTGGCCGGCGGGGTCCTCAGACCCTCGCCCCGGCCGGATGCCGCGGTTGATGTCGTCGTCGTGGGCTGCCACGGTCCTCACCTCCTCCAAGGGGAGCTGGACGCTTCCTGACCCTACCTGGGCAGGTGCGGGTTGAAACCCCTAGATCACAAAGACTGCGGGGTGTGTCCGATCTTCACCCTTGCGTACTCCCTCACACCAGGGGAATACCCACCCATCAACATCGGAAAGCGGGCGGTTGTATCGTCGAAGCGTTCAACACCCGTCAGGGCTGGCTTCAATTGCTACAACCGCGCAGGAAACGGCAGGAGATATGACCGTGCAGGAGAAGGCTCCCACCGCCGACGGTGCGCAGACGGGCGACCCGCTCGAGGTGTGGATCGACCAGGACCTCTGCACCGGCGACGGTATCTGCGTGCAGTACGCCCCCGAGGTCTTCGAGCTCGACATCGACGGCCTGGCGTACGTGAAGAGCTCCGACGACGAACTGCTGCAGAGCCCGGGGGCCACAACGCCCGTACCGCTGCCGCTTCTCCGGGACGTCGTCGACTCCGCGAAGGAGTGCCCGGGCGACTGCATTCACGTACGTCGGGTTTCGGACAGGGTCGAGGTCTACGGCCCTGACGCGGAGTGACGGATCACATACCGCGCGCGCCCGGCAGGACGGTCCGGGCGAATTTGCCGCCCCGCCACTGCCACTTGACCTTCTCCGTCACGTCCGGGCAGCAGCGGGCCACGTCCGGCGACGAGTAGCCGAGCAGGGTCGCCGAGACGGCGCCGGTCTGTACGGCGAAATCGCTGACGCCCATCCCGTCCGCCGGGTCCACCAGGGTCGCCACGACGCGTGAGGGGCCGGTGAGCACGAAGACGCCACTGGGCGGGGTGCCGATTCCCGATGCGCAGCGTACGACCGCCACGGTCTCGGGCCGCCGTCACCGTCGAGGTCGCCGGTGCCCTCCTCGACCACGGCGGGCTTCCCGCCGCGGCACTCCAGCGGGTACACCGCGCTCGACGCGACGGGCGCGGCGGCGGTCCGTGGCGGCGGGCGCGGCGGGTCCGGCGACCGGGGGCGGACTGGGAGGCGGTGGCGGACTGGGAGGCGGTGGCGGCTTCCGGCTGGAGCAGGGCGCCGCGGCCACGACCGCGGCCATGGCGGCGGCGGTGGCGAGCCAGTGCACCGGGCGGGGGCGGGTGTGCGCGAGGTCCAGGGCGGCGGAGGTCTGCACGCGGGGTGTCTCCTGGGGCTGTGCCGGTGGGGTGGCGAGCATCGTGCCAGACGTCACAGGCCCAGCGGAACGCCGGGGTCCGTGCCGGGAACGGAAAGCGCCGCCGTCGAGTTCCCCGGTCGGTCGGGGAACTCGACGGCGGCGCCTGCTCGTTGCCGGGTCAGCCTCGGGAGGCGGACCCGCTCTCGCTTCCGGGACCCGTGTAGTCCTCGCCGTACGCGCCCTTGGCGGGGCGGCGGCGGCGCAGCGGGGGCTCCACGCCGTCCGCGAGGCGGCGGGCGGTGAGCAGGAAGCCGGTGTGGCCGATCATCCGGTGGTCGGGGCGGACGGCCAGGCCCTCGACGTGCCAGTTGCGGATCATCGACTCCCAGGCGGTCGGCTCCGCGAAGCAGCCGATCTCGCGGATGGACTCGACGGTGCGCGCGAGCTGCGTGGTGGTGGCCACGTAGCAGCAGAGGATGCCACCGGGGACGAGTGCCTTGCGGACGACGTCCAGGCACTCCCACGGGGCGAGCATGTCGAGGATCACGCGGTCGACGTCGGTGTCGTTCAGGTTGTCCTGAAGGTCGCCGACGGTGAGCTGCCAGGCGGGGTGCGGGCCGCCGAAGTAGCGCTCCACGTTCTGCGTGGCGATCTCGGCGAAGTCCTCGCGGCGCTCGTAGGAGTGCAGCATGCCCTGGTCGCCGATGGCGCGCAGCAGGAAACTGCTCAGCGAGCCGGAGCCGACCCCCGCCTCGACGACGCGGGCGCCGGCGAAGATGTCGGCGAAGGCCAGGATCTGCCCCGCGTCCTTGGGGTAGACCACGGCGGCACCGCGGGGCATGGACAGGACATAGTCGGGGAGCAGGGGGCGCAGCGCGAGGTAGGCGACGTTTCCCGTGGTACGGACAACACTGCCCTCGGGAGCACCGATCAGCTCGTCGTGGGGGAAGGAACCCTTGTGGGTGTGGAAATTCTTCCCGGCCTCGAGCGTGAACGTGTAGTGGCGTCCCTTGGGGTCGGTGAGCTGGACCTGGTCCCCGACCTGGAAGGGGCCGCGACGGCGGGCGGCACCGGTCGGTTCGGACATGTGACCAGCCTACCGGTCTTTTCGGCGCCGACTTCGCCGCGGTACGGCGACGGAGGGACCGAAGCCGTCTACTGCGGGCGGGCCATGGCCGACACGAAGGCGCGCTCCACGTCGGCGGTGGACAGGACGCCGTAGATCTCGCCCGTCTCCTCGAGCACCAGGTACTCCGTGGCCGGGGCGGCCCGCAGGTGCTCCAGCAGGGCCTCGCCCGCCAGCTCGGCCGCGATCTTCATGTCCTCGGTGAGGTCCTGCGCGAGGCCGCTCACCACCACCCAGGGCCTGCGGTGTTCCGGTACGGCGACGATGGCCGCCTCGCGGACGACGCCGGTGGGCTCCCCCTGCGCGTCGACGACGACCAGGCCGCGCGGGCGCCCGCCGCGTTGGCGCGTCGCAGGGCCTCGGAGAGCGGGGTCTGTGGCTCGACGGGGACGGCGCGCCGGGTGGAGCGTACGGGCGTGCAGTCCGGGGAGGTGCTCGCGCAGCCGGGCCATGCGGAGGCTGTTGCCGGCGCCGGTCCAGATGATCGCGGCGAGGATGGCGGCGAGCAGGGCGTCGGTGACGGTCTCCATGCCGCCGATGTCTTCGGTGGAGTTGCCGAGGGCGCCGGTGTGGGTGAGCAGCGGGAGGCCGATGAGGACGGCGACGGCGAGCGCCCTGCCGACCCAAGCCGCGGCGATCGTGCCGCTCATCGGCTTGCCGGTGATCTTCCAGACGACGGCGCGGAGCATCCGGCCGCCGTCCAGCGGCAGGCCGGGCAGGAGGTTGAAGGCGGCCACGATGAGGTTGGAGATCATCAGGCCGGCCAGCAGGACGGCGGGCACGGTGCCGGGCTCCACGGCCCGCATGCCCGCGTAGAAGACGCCGCTCAGTACGAGTGAGAGCAGCGGGCCGACGAAGGCGAGGACGAACTCGCGCCCCGGTGTCTCCGACTCCTTCTCGATCTCGGACACGCCGCCGAAGAACTGGAGCTGGATGCGGCGCACCGGCAGCTTGAAGCGCAGCGCCGCCACGGTGTGGGCCAGTTCGTGGACCAGTACGGAGGCGTAGAAGGCGACGGCGAAGAAGAGTGAGACCAGGTAGCGGATGTTGCCCAGCTCCGGGAGTACGCGGTCGAGCTGGCCACCGAAGACCCAGGTGATGAGCGCCGCGACGAGGAACCAGCTGGGGGCGACGTAGACCGGCACACCGAACGGGCGGCCCATGAGGAGGCCACCGCCCGGCTCGCGCGGGCGCTGCGGCTTGTCGCCGTGCCCGTCGCTCCCGGCGCGCTTGTCGCGCTCGCCGCTCTCGTTCACAGGGGCCCTTCGTTCGCAGGCGTCACTCGCCGCTGCACCGGGCGGTCCGCCGGCCGGGCAGCGCGAGAGGGTCTGCCGTCGATGGTATGCGGACAGCTGTCAGTGGCGGGTCGTAGGGTCTTGGACATGACTACGAGTTCCGGTCGGGACGACACTGCCCAGCGCCCCACGTCGCTGTCCCCCTCACGGGCGAGCGACTTCATGCAGTGTCCGCTGCTCTACCGGTTCCGGGTGATCGACAAGCTGCCCGAGAAGCCGAGCGAGGCGGCGACCCGGGGCACGCTGGTCCACGCGGTGCTGGAGCGCCTCTTCGACGATCCGGCGACGGAGCGCACTGCGGGGCGGGCCAGGGCGATGGTGCCCGGCCAGTGGGAGCGGCTCCTGGAGTCGAAGCCCCAGCTCATGGAGTTGTTCGCCGAGGACCCGGAGGGTGAGCGGCTGTCGCGCTGGCTGGCGGAGGCCGAAAAACTGGTCGAGCGGTGGTTCACGCTGGAGGACCCGACCCGTCTCGAGCCCGCCGAGCGGGAGCTCTTCGTCGAGACGGAGCTGGAGTCGGGCCTGCGGCTGCGCGGCATCATCGACCGGGTGGACGTGACTCCGTCCGGCGACGTGCGGATCGTGGACTACAAGACGGGCAAGGCACCGCGGCCGGAGTACGCCGAGGGCGCGCTGTTCCAGATGAAGTTCTACGCCCTGGTGATCTGGCGGTGGAAGGGCGTCGTTCCGCGCCGGCTGCAGCTGGTGTACCTCGGCAGCGGTGACGTGCTGACGTACGACCCGGTCGAGGCGGATCTGGAGCGGGTGGAGCGCAAACTGCTCGCGCTGTGGGACGCGATCAAGGAAGCCACCGAGACGGGTGACTGGCGGCCGCGCCCGACCAAGCTCTGCGGATGGTGCGACCACCGTGCGGTCTGTCCGGAATTCGGCGGCACTCCCCCGGCGTACCCGCTGCCCGTCGCCCTCACGGTGCGCCCGGCCGATCCGCCCCGGGAGGACCAGGGCAGAATGGGCCCGGTCTAGCGAAGGAGACTCTGTGGCTATCCGCGTCCTACTGGTCGACGACCAGCCGCTGCTGCGCACCGGCTTCCGGATGATTCTGGAGGCCGAGCAGGATCTCGCGGTCGTCGGTGAGGCCGGAGACGGTCTGCAGGCGATCGACCAGGTCCGGGCGATGCAGCCCGACGTGGTCCTGATGGACATCCGGATGCCGCGGATGGACGGCGTGGAGGCGACCCGCCAGATCACCGGTCCCGGCAAGGACGGTCCGGCGAAGGTGCTCGTACTGACCACGTTCGACCTCGACGAGTACGTCGTGGAGGCGTTGCGCGCCGGGGCCAGCGGCTTCCTGCTGAAGGACGCGCCCGCCACCGAGCTCGTGCAGGCGATCCGGGTGGTCGCGGCGGGCGAGGCGATGCTGGCGCCGAGCATCACGCGCCGGCTGCTCGACAAGTACGCGGATCACCTGCCGTCCGGCGAGGAGCAGGTTCCGAACACGCTGCACACGCTGACCGAGCGCGAGGTCGAGGTGCTGAAGCTGGTGGCCCGGGGGCTGTCCAACGCGGAGATCGCCGCCGACCTCTTCGTGAGCGAGACGACGGTGAAGACGCATGTGGGGCACGTGCTGACGAAGCTCGGGCTGCGCGACCGCGCGCAGGCCGCGGTGTACGCGTACGTGCGCGGCCTGGTCAGCCCGGCGCCCAGTAGCGGACGCCGGCCCGGCCCGGCGGTCCGCCGTCCACCGGCCGGACCCCGCCCTCGGCCCTCAGCCCTTGCTGATCTCCCAGAAACGGAAGACGGTCGACGCGTCCAGGGTCCATTCCAGGCCCGAGATGTCGTCGTGGGCGACGGCGTACTGCTTGCCCTGCCACAGCGGAATGACCGGCAGCTCGTCGGCGACGATGTCCTGGAGCTTGCCGAAGTCCTTGTCCACCTTGGTGCGGTCGGCCGAGGCGGCGGTGTCCGGAATGATCCGGCCGGTGATCTGGCTGTTCTCGTAGTTGTTGCCCAGGACGTTGTCCTTGCCGAAGAACGGCTGGGTGAAGTTGTCCGGGTCCGGGTAGTCGGGGACCCAGCCCTTCACGTACACGCCGTACTTGCCGGCAGCGATGTCCTTCTCGTACTGCTCGATCTCGACGGACTCGACCTTGGCCTCGAAGAGGCCGCTCTTGTTGAGCTGCTTGGCTATCGCCTCGAACTCCTGGACCGTGGCGGGTCCGTAGCGGCTGGGCGTGGCCCAGAGGGTCAGCTTCACCTTGCCGGTGATGCCTGCGTCGCGCAGGGCCGCCTCGGCCTTGCCGGGCTGCGGGCTGCCCCCGTAGGTGTCGAAGAACGCCGTGTTGTGGGCGCCGATACCGGCCGGGACGATCGAGTACAGCGGGGTCGCGGTGGACTGGTAGATGTCCCGCACCAGGGCGTCGCGGTCGATGAGGTACGCCATGGCCTTGCGGATGCCGAGCTTGCCGACGACCGGGTCCTTCATGTTGAAGACCAGGTGCTGGACCTCGGCGCTGGAGCCCTCGACGACCTCGACGCCGTCGGTGCCGCCGTCCGTCGCGTTCTCCAGCTCGGTGATGTCGCCGATCGTGAGGCCGCGGTAGGCGATGTCCACGTCGCGCGCCTTGAGGGACTCGGCCAGCGCCTTCTGGTCGCCGTGGAAGAACTTCACGGTGACGCCGGAGTTCTTCACCTCGGCGGTGCCCTTGTACTCGCCGTTGACGGAGAAGACCGCTTCGCCCTGGTCGAAGGATTCCAGCTTGTACGGCCCCGAGCCGACCGCCTGCTGGTCGGTGCGGAGCTTGTCGAAGGCGTACTCGCGGTGGTCGACGATGGACCCGGCGCCCGAGGCGATCTTGCTCGGGAAGGTGGCGTCCGGGACCTTGAGGCGGAAGACGACGCTCTGGTCGTCCGGCGTCTCGATCGTGTCGATGGAGGAGAGCATGACCGCCGCCGGGCCGGCCTTGTCGTTGATCTTCAGCGAGCGCTCGAAGGAGTACTTGACGTCCTTGGAGGTCAGGCTGTTGCCATTGCTGAACTTCAGGCCGTCGCGCAGCGTGCAGCGGAAGACCTTGCTGGCGCCGTCGTCGAAGCCGCACTCCTTCGCGGCCTCGGGCTCCGGCACCGAGCTGCCCTTCGGGAAGGCCAGCAGCGACTGGAAAACGTTGTTGAACAGCAGCCAGGAGCCCGGGTCGTAGCCCGACGCCGGATCGGTGGCCAGCACCTCGTCCGACATACCCATGACCACCGCGTCACCCGTGCCCCCCGAGCCCCCCTCCTCGGTGCCACAACCGCTGAGCAGACCCGCCGCGAGTCCCGCCGCGAGCGGGGCCGTCAGCCACTGGTTACGCCTTTTCACGGATCCTTGCCTCACAGATTCGATGAATTAACCACCGGCGACGCGGTCTTCGCGGCCGGGTACTGCCGGCGTCAGGAGACGCCGCGGCCCAACTCCCACAGCTGCAGGTCCGCCGAGGAGTTGATGGCCCATTCGACGCCGGTGATGTCGTCGCGCGCGGCGACGTACTGCTTGCCCTGCCACAGCGGCAGCACCGGCACGTCGTTGGCGACGATCTCCTGGATCCGCTCGAACGTCTCCGCAGCCGCGCTCCGGTCGGCGGCACGGCGCGACTCGGGGATGAGCTTGGTCCTGATCTCGCTGTTCGCGTACGGGGTGTTGAGGAAGTTGTCCTTGCCCAGGAACGGCGCGACGTAGTTGTCGGCGTCCGGGAAGTCGGGGAACCAGCCCATGCCGTAGACGGAGTACTCGCCGCGCTTCTGGTTGTCACGGAACTTCGACCACTCGGTGCCCTTGATGCTGACGTCGAAGAGCTTCGTGGCGTTGAGCTGCTCCTTGAGCACCTCGAACTCCTTCTTCGTCGCCGAGCCGTAGTGGTCGGTCGTGTAGTTCAGCGTCAGCTTCACCGGCGTGCTGATGCCCGCCGCGTTCAGGATTCCGGCCGCCTTGCGCGCGTTCGGCTCGCCGTACTTGTTGAAGAACGCGTTCTGGTGCCCGGGGATGGTGTTCGGAATGAGCGAGTAGAGCGGTTCGGCCGTGGCCGGGTAGACCGTGCTCGCGAGCTGCCCGCGGTCGACGACGGAGGCCAGGGCCTGGCGCACCGCCTTGCTCTTCACGGTGGAGTCCTCGATGTCGAAGCCGAGGTAGCGGATCTCCAGGCCGGGCATCTCGACGAGGTCGATGCCCTCGGGCGGGTTCTCCAGCAGGTCCTTGATCTGACCGGGCTGCAGGGTGCGCGTCATCATGCTGATGTCGCCGTCCCTGAGCGCCTTCTCCATGGACTCGGTGTCCTTGAAGGACCGCAGTTCGACCTTGTCGTTCTGGAGGTTCAGGTCGCCCTTGTACTCGGGGTTCCTGCTGAAGACCGCCTTGACGACCCTGTCGCCCTCGGTCTCGGTCTCCAGCGTGTACGGGCCCGAGCCGTCGGCGTCGACTCCGGCCCGGAGCTTGTCCGCCTTGTACGCGTCGGGGTCGACGATGGCCGCGGCGGGCGTCGCGAGCTTGTACGGGAACGTGGCGTCCGGCGTCTTGAGGTGGAAGACGATTCCGCTGTCGCCGTTGGTCTCGATCGTGTCGATGTTCGACAGCAGTGCGACCGGACCGTTGTCGTCGTTGATCCTCAGCACGCGCTCGATCGAGAACTTGACGTCCTCGGCGGTGATCGCGTCGCCGTCGGAGAACTTCAGCCCGCTGCGCAGGGTGCAGCGGTAGCTCTCGTTCTGGGTGTCCGTGAAGCCGCACTTGGAGGCCGCGTCCGGCACCGGCTCGCCGCCGCCGCGCGGGACGTGCATCAGCGTCTGGAGGGTCTGCCGGAGGACGTTCCAGGCGCCCGCGTCGTAGGCGAACGCCGGGTCGAAGGGCGCGGGGGCCTCCTTCGTGGCAACGAACTGGTCCGTGGTGCCCACGACTATGGCCTCACCGCCCTTGCCGCCGCCGTCCGAGCCGCCGCACGCGGCGAGCACGGGCGCGAGCAGGCCAACCATGGCCGGCAGCACCAAAGTCTTGCGGTTCATCCTGGACGTTCTCCCTCATCCGGCACTGAGTTTCAGCGGCGTACTGGACACTCCGCCGCGGCGCCCGGTCGGGGCGGAGCGATCGGGCCGGGATCAGAGCGATCGAGTACGTGGTCCCAGCAACTGGTTGGGCGCTGAGGCACGTGATGATGCGGCGAAGTTCTCGCGTTGAGATTAGTGGGAAACGTCGGGAATCCTGGACCGGAGGCATGCCGGCCCGTTATCGGCCGGTGATCATGAAACCCGGAGCGTCGCCGCCGCGGGGCGGGAATGATTCGTACACCAACCCACCAATGCGGACACAAGGGCGTCAAATACAGCCCCTCGGAGGCACTTTGGCGCTCCCGGACGCCCCCCGCGACGGCCTGGGTGGTGACAAACGTCACCCGTCCGAGCCATTTGATCGACTCCGCATTTCCCGTTCAGCGCGTCACGGAAAATGCACGGTCCAATGCCGAGAGTTTCCAGCCATTAGCGAAAATACGCTCGGTGCACGGATCAGTTCACTCGCGTGATCAACGTCCGGAGAAAGGCGAGATCGACTTCTTCGAGCGATCCCACGACGACCCGGCCGCGCGCGGGCGCGATCGGCGCGACGGACGGCACGGCCACCACCCGGCAGCCTGCCGCCTCGGCGGCCGCCACACCGGTCGCCGTGTCCTCGACGACCGCGCATCTCAGGGGGTCGGCGCCGAGCCGGGCCGCCGCGTGCAGGTACGGGTCGGGGTGCGGCTTCGTACGGGCCACCTCGTCGCCCGCGACCGTGAGCGTGAACTTCTCCGGGCCGAGCGTCTCCAGCACCCGGTCGATGATGCGCCGGTGCGAGGCGGAGACCAGGGCGGTGGGCACCTCGTGCGCCGCCAGTTCGGCGAGCAGCCGCGCCGCGCCCGGCATCAGCGGCACGCCGCTCCCGATGCGCTTCTCGAAGCGGTCGTTGAGCAGCACCGTGAGCTCGGGCAGGGTGATGTCCGCACCGGTCACCTCGATGAGATAGCCGGCACTGCGTGTCATGGGCCCGCCGACCACCACCTCGCGCCACGCCTCGTCCAGCACATGCCCGAGGTCCGCGAAGACCTCCGCCTCGACGTCCCACCAGAACCCTTCGGTGTCCACCAGGGTGCCGTCCATGTCGAGGAAAACGGCCTGCAGGGCGGAGCCTTCGGCCGTACGGGTACTGGGCGCGGGGACGGTACTGGTCATCCGGGCACACCTCCTGGAGGGACGAGAAGGCCGCCGCCTCCCCAGGGGGAAGGCGGCCGGCCTGCACTGGACCGACCAGTGTACGACCCGTCGGGCTCGCTAGCGCGCGTTGAAGTACTTCGCCTCGGGGTGGTGGATGACGATCGCGTCGGTGGACTGCTCCGGGTGGAGCTGGAACTCCTCGGAGAGGTGCACCCCGATCCGCTCGGGCTGGAGCAGGTCGGCGATCTTCGCGCGGTCCTCCAGGTCCGGGCAGGCGCCGTAGCCGAGCGAGAAGCGCGCGCCGCGGTACTTGAGGGCGAACATGTCCTCGACATCGGCCGGGTCCTCGGCCGCGAAGCCGAGCTCGGAACGGACCCGGGCGTGCCAGTACTCGGCGAGCGCCTCGGCCAGCTGGACGGAGAGGCCGTGGAGTTCGAGGTAGTCGCGGTAGGAGTTCGATTCGAACAGCTCGGCCGTGGCCTCGCCGATCTTCGATCCGACGGTGACGACCTGGAGGCCGACCACGTCCGTCTCGCCGGACTCCTCGGGGCGGAAGAAGTCCGCCAGGCACAGGCGGCGGCCGCGGCGCTGGCGCGGGAAGGTGAAGCGGGTGCGCTCGCTGCCGTCCTCACCCAGGAGGATCAGGTCGTCGCCCTTGGACACGCAGGGGAAGTAGCCGTAGACGACGGCCGCTTCCAGCATGTTCTTGGTGTGGAGCTGCTCCAGCCAGCCGCGCAGCCGGGGACGTCCCTCGGTCTCGACGAGCTCTTCGTACGTCGGTCCGTCGCCGGCCCTGGCCTGCTTGAGGCCCCACTGGCCCTTGAACAGCGCGCCCTCGTCCAGCCAGGAGGCGTACTCCTTGAGGCCGATGCCCTTGACCACGCGGGTGCCCCAGAACGGCGGCTCGGGGACCGGGTTGGTGGTGGAGACGTCGGAGCGGGACGGGCCCTCGGGCTCCTGGACCTCGAGGAGGGGGGTGTCCCGCCTGGCCACGCGGCGCTGCTTGAGTTCGGGGAGTTTGGCGCCGGGCACACCGCGCTTGACGCCGATCAGAGCGTCCATCAGGCGCAGTCCCTCGAAGGCGTCGCGGGCGTAGCGGACCTCGCCCTCGTAGATCTCGTGCAGGTCCTGCTCGACGTAGGCCCGGGTCAGGGCGGCGCCGCCGAGGATGACCGGGAAGTCCGCGGCCATCTTGCGCTGGTTGAGCTCCTGGAGGTTCTCCTTCATGATCACCGTGGACTTCACCAGCAGGCCCGACATGCCGATGACGTCGGCCTTGTGCTCCTCGGCTGCCTCCAGGATCGCGGAGACCGGCTGCTTGATGCCGAGGTTGACGACCGTGTAGCCGTTGTTGGACAGGATGATGTCGACGAGGTTCTTGCCGATGTCGTGCACGTCCCCGCGGACGGTGGCCAGCACGATCGTGCCCTTGCCCTCGTCGTCGGTCTTCTCCATGTGCGGCTCCAGATGCGCCACCGCGGTCTTCATCACCTCGGCCGACTGGAGTACGAACGGCAGCTGCATCTGCCCGGAGCCGAACAGCTCACCGACGACCTTCATGCCCTCCAGCAGCGTGTCGTTGACGATGTCCAGGGCCGGACGGGACTGAAGGGCCTCGTCGAGGTCGGCCTCCAGGCCGTTCTTCTCCCCGTCGATGATGCGGCGCTGCAGCCGCTCGTCGAGCGGCAGGGCCATCAGCTCCTCGGCGCGGCCGGCCTTCATCGACTTCATGTTGACGCCCTCGAAGAGGGCCATCAGCTTCTGGAGCGGGTCGTAGCCCTCGGCGCGGCGGTCGTAGATCAGATCGAGGGCGACCTCGACCTGTTCCTCTTCCAGACGGGCGATGGGCAGGATCTTGCTCGCGTGCACGATCGCCGAGTCCAGTCCGGCCTTGACGCACTCGTCGAGGAAGACGGAGTTCAGCACCACGCGGGCGGCCGGGTTCAGGCCGAAGGAGATGTTCGACAGACCCAGGGTGGTCTGGACGTCCGGGTGGCGGCGCTTGAGCTCACGGATCGCCTCGATCGTGGCGATGCCGTCCTTGCGGGACTCCTCCTGCCCGGTGCAGATGGTGAAGGTGAGGCAGTCGATGAGGATGTCCGACTCCTCGATGCCCCAGTTCCCGGTCAGATCGGCGATCAGCCGCTCGGCCACGGCGACCTTGTGCTCGACCGAGCGGGCCTGGCCCTCCTCGTCGATGGTCAGCGCGATCAGCGCGGCGCCGTGCTCCTTGGCGAGCGCGGTCACCTGGGCGAAACGCGACTGCGGGCCGTCGCCGTCCTCGTAGTTGACCGAGTTGATGACCGCCCGCCCGCCGAGCTTCTCCAGGCCCGCCCGGATGACGGGCAGTTCGGTGGAGTCCAGCACGATGGGCAGGGTGGAGGCGGTGGCGAACCGGCCGGCCAGCTCCGCCATGTCGGCCACGCCGTCCCGGCCCACGTAGTCGACACACAGGTCGAGCATGTGCGCGCCCTCACGGATCTGATCGCGCGCCATCTCCACACAGTCGTCCCAGCGGGCCTCCAGCATCGCTTCGCGGAACTTCTTCGACCCGTTGGCGTTCGTGCGCTCGCCGATCGCCAGGTAGGCGGTGTCCTGACGGAAGGGAACCGACTGGTAGAGGGAGGCCGCACCCGGCTCGGGGCGCGGCTCGCGCGGCGCCGGGGCAAGACCGCGGGCCCGCTCGACGACGGCACGCAGGTGCTCCGGCGTCGTACCGCAGCAGCCACCGATCAGGGACAGCCCGTAGTCGCGTACGAACGTCTCCTGCGCATCGGCCAGGCCGGCGGGGCCGAGGGGGAAGTGCGCACCGTCCTTGGTGAGCACGGGAAGGCCCGCGTTGGGCATGCACATCAGCGGCGTACGCGAGTGGCGGGCCAGATAGCGCAGGTGCTCGCTCATCTCGTCCGGGCCCGTCGAGCAGTTCAGGCCGATCAGGTCGATGCCCAGCGGCTCCAGGGCCGTCAGCGCGGCGCCGATCTCCGAGCCGAGCAGCATGACGCCGGTCGTCTCGAAGGCGAGCGAACAGATCAGCGGCACCTCGGTGCCCAGGGCGTCCATCGCGCGGCGCGCGCCGATCAGGCTCGACTTGGTCTGGAGCAGGTCCTGGGTGGTCTCCACGATCAGGGCGTCCGCACCGCCGGCGAGCAGCCCTTCGGCGTTCTGCTGGTAGCCGTCCCGCAGCACGTCGTACGCGATGTGGCCGAGCGAGGGCAGCTTGGTGCCGGGGCCGATCGATCCCAGCACCCAGCGCTGGCGGCCGTCCTTGGCAGCGAACTCGTCGGCGACCTCACGCGCGATGCGCGCACCCGACTCGGACAGCTCGAAGATCCGGTCGGCGATCTCGTACTCGTTCGCCGCCGAGTGGTTCGCGCCGAAGGTGTTGGTCTCGACGCAGTCCACGCCGACCGCGAAGTACTCCTCGTGGACGGAGCGCACGATGTCCGGGCGGGTGATGTTGAGGATCTCGTTGCAGCCTTCGAGGTTCTCGAAGTCCTCGAGGCTGGGGTCCTGTGCCTGGAGCATGGTGCCCATCGCTCCGTCGGCGACGACGACTCGGCTGGCGAGCGCTTCGCGGAGGGCGTCTGCGCGGCTGCTGTGACTTGCAGGCGTGGGGGTCGGCAACGAGGCCATGGGTCTGCTCCCTGGGGTGCGACGGCTGTCGGCTTTGCCCCTTCCCGGCGGAAGGGGCACGCGGCCAGCCTAACCGTGCCCCCGCCCGCGGTGTGAAGGCGTCCCACGGGGCGGACGGGCGCCGTGTTCTGATGGCTCCCGGCCACCGGAGCAGCCGCCGACGGTGACGGCAGGTCGGCATGAGCCGATAGTGTTCAGCATTGTCGAACCGAGGTGGAGGTGCCCGATCGTGGCGAAGAACATCCAGTCGCTCGAGCGGGCGGCGGCGATGCTGCGCCTGCTCGCCGGTGGCGAGCGCAGGCTCGGACTGACCGAAGTGGCCTCGTCCCTCGGCCTCGCCAAGGGTACGGCGCACGGCATCCTGCGCACCCTCCAGGCGGAGGGTTTCGTCGAGCAGGACCCCGCCTCCGGCCGTTACCAGCTGGGCGCCGAACTGCTGCGCCTCGGCAGCACCTACCTGGACGTGCACGAGCTGCGCGCCCGCGCGCTGGTGTGGACCGACGACCTGGCCCGCTCCAGCGGAGAGAGCGTCTACCTCGGCGTCCTGCACCACAAGGGCGTACTGATCGTGCACCACGTCTTCCGCCCGGACGACAGCCGGCAGGTGCTGGAGGTGGGCGCGATGCAGCCGCTGCACTCCGCCGCCCTGGGCAAGGTCCTCTCGGCGTACGACCCGGTGGCCCACAACGAGGCCCTCGAGAACGAGCGCGAGGCCTTCACCCCGCGCACGATCACGGATCCGGAGGGTTTCGAGGCGGTGCTCGACCTGACCCGGGCGCGCGGCTGGGCCGCCGACGTGGAGGAGACCTGGGACGGAGTGGCCTCGATCGCCGCCCCCATCCACGACCGGCGGCGGATGCCCGTCGGCGCAGTCGGTGTCACCGGCGCCGTCGAGCGGATCCGCGCGGGCGGAGAGCTCCGTCCCGACCTCGTGGCCGCCGTACGGGACTGCGCGCGCGGTGTCCCGGGATCTGGGCGCCGGGCGCTTCTGAGGCGCTTACCGCCTCCACCTGTCACGCCGGTAACGATCGCGATACCGGCCGCAGAACCCTTGACGTGTGTGATGACGGGGACAAAACTGCCGTTCATCGGTCGGCATTGTCGAACACCTACCGGCAATACGCGTTAGAGTGTGGCAACGCCAAGGGACCGGCTAGGCCCTCGATGAGGGCGCGAACCACCGGAGGGACCCGGAGTTCGCCTTTCCCCTGGACGAAGGACAAAGGAGTCGCGGGTGTCCAGCTCCGACATCTTCATCGGCGAGACCATCGGTACCGCCGTGCTCATCCTGCTGGGTGGCGGCGTCTGTGCCGCCGTCACGCTCAAGCGCTCGAAGGCCCAGAACGCGGGCTGCTCGCCATCACCTTCGGGTGGGGTTTCGCCGTGCTGACCGGCGCCTACCTGGCCGGCGGCGTCTCCGGCGCGCACCTCAACCCCGCGGTCACCGTCGGCCTCGCGATCGAGGGCGGGACCGAGTGGAGCGACGTACCGCTCTACTTCGCCTCCCAGCTGTTCGGCGCCATGATCGGCGCGGTGCTCGTCTGGCTGACGTACTACGGCCAGTTCCGCGCCCACCTCACCGACCCCGAGGTCATCGCGGCGCAGCCCGTGGAGGAGGGCCTGGTCGACCAGAAGACCGCGCCCAAGGCCGGCCCCGTGCTCGGGATCTTCTCCACGGGCCCCGAGATCCGCAACGCCGTGCAGAACGTCATGACCGAGGTCATCGCGACCGTCGTACTGGTCCTGGCGATCCTCACGCAGGGCCTCAACAACGAGGGCAACGGCCTCGGCACGCTGGGCGCGCTGGTCACCGCCCTCCTCGTGGTCGGAATCGGCCTCTCGCTCGGCGGCCCGACCGGTTACGCGATCAATCCGGTGCGTGACCTCGGCCCCCGGATCGTGCACGCTCTGCTTCCGCTGCCCAACAAGGGCGGTTCGGACTGGGGCTACGCGTGGGTCCCGATCGTGGGTCCGCTGATCGGCGGCGCCGTCGCCGGCGGCATCTACCGGATCGCCTTCGCCTGAGCCCCCTGCCGGACAGAGCCCGTACCGAGCCGTACAGACTTCATGGAGCACACCGTGACCGACGCACACACCACCGGCCCCTTCATCGCGGCCATCGACCAGGGCACCACGTCCAGCCGCTGCATCGTCTTCGACAAGGACGGCCGGATCGTCTCGGTCGACCAGAAGGAGCACGAGCAGATCTTCCCGAAGCCGGGCTGGGTCGAGCACGACGCGGCCGAGATCTGGACCAACGTCCAGGAGGTCGTCGCCGGCGCCATCGAGAAGGCGGGCATCACGCCCGCCGACGTCCAGGCGATCGGCATCACCAACCAGCGCGAGACCACGCTGCTGTGGGACAAGAACACCGGTGAGCCCGTCCACAACGCCATCGTGTGGCAGGACACCCGCACCGACGCGCTCTGCAAGGAGCTCGGCCGCAACGTCGGCCAGGACCGCTTCCGCCGCCAGACCGGCCTGCCCCTCGCGTCGTACTTCGCCGGCCCCAAGGTGCGCTGGCTGCTCGACAACGTCGAGGGCCTGCGCGAGCGCGCCGAGGCCGGCGACATCCTCTTCGGCACCATGGACTCCTGGGTCATCTGGAACCTGACGGGCGGCACCGACGGCGGCGTACACGTCACCGACGTCACGAACGCGTCGCGCACCCTGCTCATGAACCTGCACGAGATGCGGTGGGACGAGAAGATCCTGCAGTCGATGGAGATCCCGGCCGCCGTGCTGCCGGAGATCCGTTCCTCCGCCGAGGTGTACGGCGTCGCCAAGGCGGGGCCGCTGGCGGGTGTGCCCGTCGCCTCCGCGCTCGGCGACCAGCAGGCGGCGCTGTTCGGCCAGACGTGCTTCTCCCAGGGCGAGGCCAAGTCGACGTACGGCACCGGCACCTTCATGCTGATGAACACCGGTGACCAGCCCGTCAACTCCTACAACGGCCTGCTGACGACCGTCGGTTACCAGATCGGCGAGCAGAAGCCCGTCTACGCCCTCGAAGGCTCGATCGCCGTCACCGGCGCGCTCGTCCAGTGGATGCGCGACCAGATGGGCCTGATCAAGTCGGCCGCCGAGATCGAGACGCTGGCCTCCTCGGTCGAGGACAACGGCGGCGCGTACTTCGTGCCGGCCTTCTCCGGCCTGTTCGCCCCGTACTGGCGCCCCGACGCCCGCGGTGTGATCGCCGGCCTCACCCGGTACGTCACCAAGGCGCACATCGCCCGTGCCGTCCTGGAGGCCACCGCCTGGCAGACCCGCGAGATCAGCGACGCCATGACCAAGGACTCCGGCGTCGAGCTGACCGCCCTCAAGGTCGACGGCGGCATGACCTCCAACAACCTGCTGATGCAGACGCTCTCCGACTTCCTGGACGCACCGGTCGTGCGCCCGATGGTCGCCGAGACCACCTGCCTCGGCGCCGCCTACGCCGCCGGCCTGGCCGTCGGCTTCTGGTCCAGCACCGACGAGCTGCGCGCCAACTGGCGCCGGGCCGCCGAGTGGACCCCCCGCATGGACGCGGCCACGCGGGACCGCGAGTACAAGAACTGGCTCAAGGCCGTGGAGCGGTCCATGGGCTGGCTCGACGACGAGAGCTGACGAGGAGTTACCCACCATGACCATCCTGCAGAGCGTTCCGGCCCTCGGGACGCACCCGGCCGACGGTTCCACAGCGAGCCGCGCCGAGACCCGGGACCAGCTTTCCAAGGCGGCGTACGACCTCCTGGTGATCGGCGGCGGCATCCTGGGCATCTCCACCGCCTGGCACGCCGCGCAGTCCGGGCTGCGGGTGGCCCTGGTGGACGCCGGCGACTTCGCCGGCGCCACCTCCTCCGCCTCCTCCAAGCTGCTCCACGGCGGACTGCGCTACCTCCAGACGGGCGCGGTCAGGCTGGTCGCGGAGAACCACTTCGAGCGCCGGGCCGTCTCGCGCGACGTGGCGCCGCACCTGGCCAATCCGCTGACCTTCTACCTCCCCGTCTACAAGGGCGGTCCACACGGCGCGGCCAAGCTCGGCGCGGGCGTCTTCGCCTACTCGGCGCTGTCCGCCTTCGGGGACGGGGTCGGCCACGTCATCAGCCCGTCGAGGGCGGCGCGTGACGTTCCGGAACTCCGTACGGACAACCTCAAGGCCGTCGCCGTGTACGGCGACGACCAGATGAACGACTCGCGCATGGCGCTGATGACGGTCCGCGCCGCCGCCCAGTCGGGCGCGACCGTCCTCAACCACGCCGAGGTCACCGGCCTGCGCTTCACCCGCGGCCGCGTCACGGGTGCCGAGCTCAAGGACCGGCTGGACGGTTCGGAGTTCGGCATCAACGCCCGCCTGGTGCTCAACGCCACCGGTCCGTGGGTCGACCACCTGCGCAAGCTGGAGAACCCGGACGCGGCCCCCTCCATACGGCTCTCCAAGGGCGCGCACCTGGTCCTCAGGCGCACCGCCCCCTGGCGGGCGGCGCTGGCCACTCCGATCGACAAGTACCGCATCACCTTCGCACTGCCGTGGGAGGACCAGCTCCTGCTCGGCACGACCGACGAGGAGTACGAGGGCGACCCCGGGGACGTCTCCGTCAACGAGAAGGACATCGCCCAGATCCTGGACGAGGCCGCCTTCTCGATCCGCGACCAGCAGCTCTCCCGCGACCTCATCACGTACTCCTTCGCGGGCCTGCGGGTCCTGCCCGGCGGTCCCGGCGACACCTCCAAGGCCAAGCGCGAGACGGTCGTCACCGAGGGCCGCGGCGGCATGCTGTCGGTGGCGGGCGGCAAGTGGACGACGTTCCGCCACATCGGCCGCACCGTCATGAACAAGCTCGCCGCCCTGCCCGGCCACCCGCTGGGCGAGGACATGGAGCCGGTCTCGCGCCTGCCCAGGAAGCTGCCGCTGCCGGGCATCTCCAACCCGAACGCGGTCGCCCACCGGCTGCTCGTCGACGGCGGTACGCCGGGCCCCCGGATGTCCGCCGACACCGCCCGTCACCTGGCCACGCACTACGGCTCCCTGTCCTTCGACATCGCGCGCCTGGCCAACGAGGACAAGGCGCTGGCCGAGCGCATCCACCCGGACGCGCCGGAGATCTGGGCGCAGGTCGTGTACGCCCGTGACCACGAGTGGGCCGAGACGGCGGACGACGTGCTGCGCCGTCGTACGACGCTGACGATCCGGGGCCTGGCCACGGACGAGGTCCGCGCCAAGGTCGAGGACGTGCTGAGCAAGAAGGCCTGACCGCGCTCTCTTCCGCGGTGGGCAGCGAGGGGCGGCCGTCAGGGACGGCCGCCCCTCGCTCATGCCTCTTGTCCACCCCCGCCACGGCCACATAATGGGCTCAGACATCGGATGTCTGAGCGACTAGGAGCCCCAGCGTGGCCGTCACCGACGAGGCGATCGTAAAGATCAAGGAAATGATCGTCTCGGGGGCTCTGGGCCCCGGCGACCGTCTCCCCAAGGAGAGCGAGCTCGCCGCCGAGCTGGGCCTGTCGCGCAATTCGCTGCGCGAGGCGGTGCGGGCGCTGTCGCTGATCCGGATCCTCGACGTACGGCAGGGCGACGGCACGTACGTCACGAGTCTCGATCCGCAACTGCTGCTCGAAGCGATGAGTTTCGTCGTGGACTTCCACCGGGACGACACCGTGCTGGAGTTCCTCGCCGTACGCCGCATTCTGGAGCCCGCCGCGACCGCGATGGCCTGTTCCCGGATCACCGGGGCGGAACTGGACGAGCTGAGCAGCCAGTTGGACGGTCTGGGGCCGGCCCCTTCGGTCGAGGAGCTGGTCGCGAGCGACCTCGAATTCCACCGCCGCATCGTGCAGAGCTCCGGCAACTCGGTGCTGTGCTCACTGCTCGACGGACTCTCCGGGCCGACGACCCGGGCCCGGATCTGGCGCGGGCTGACCCAGGAGGACGCGGTCAGCCGGACCCTGCACGAGCACCGCGCGATCCTCGCGGCGCTGCGCGACCGGGACGCGGAGGCGGCCAGCGCCTGGGCGACGGCGCACATCGCGAGCGTCGAGCAGTGGCTGCGCTCCACTCTCTAGTGCGTCCTCCCGTACGTCGGATCTCCTCCGCCCGGCCGATCCCGAATGATTCGGCGGGCGCAGGGCACGCTTTCCGCGGATGCGGCAGCCGCCACCGGGTCCGCCCGGCCGTGTACGGGGCTGCGGCCGGACCTGCTGGACGCCGTAAGGTTGATACGTGCACAAGAGAACTTCGGAAGGAGGCACTGGGTGATCGAGCTCGAGGGGGTACCCGAGCTGATCGACCCGGTCATGGTGGCCGCGTTCGAAGGCTGGAACGACGCCGGCGACGCCGCCTCCACCGCGGTCGCGCACCTGGACCGGGAGTGGAAGGGCGAGGTCTTCGCGGCACTCGACGCCGAGGACTACTACGACTTCCAGGTCAACCGGCCCACGGTGTTCCTGGAGGGTGGGGTCCGCAAGATCACGTGGCCCACCACCCGGCTCTCGGTGGTGCGGATCGGCGGTGACAAGCCCCGTGACCTGGTGTTGGTGCGCGGCATCGAGCCCTCCATGCGCTGGCGTTCGTACTGCAACGAGATCCTCGGCTTCGCGCACGAGCTGGGCGTCGAGATGATCGTGATCCTGGGCGCGCTGCTCGGCGACACCCCGCACACGCGGCCGGTGCCGGTCAGCGGCGTGACGTCGGACGCGGACCTGGCGCGGACCATGGACCTGGAGGAGACCAAGTACGAAGGCCCCACGGGCATCGTCGGAATCCTCCAGGAGGCGTGTACGCACGCCGGCGTACCGGCGGTGAGTCTGTGGGCCGCCGTGCCGCACTACGTCTCGCAGCCGCCGAACCCGAAGGCCACGCTGGCGCTCCTCAACCGCCTCGAAGACCTCCTCGATCTGCGGATCCCGCTGGGCGAACTGCCCGAGGACGCACGGGCCTGGCAGGTCGGCGTGGACCAACTGGCCGCGGAGGACAGCGAGGTCGCGGAGTACGTGCAGTCGCTGGAGGAGGCGCGGGACACCGCGGAGCTTCCCGAGGCGTCGACGAGGCCATCGCCCGGGAATTCGAGCGGTACCTGCGGCGGCGCGACGGCGGTCCCGGCGCGGGACCCGGTACCGGCCCCGGGCACGCCACGGACGGCGGCGAGGGCAGCGGTACGTACCTGCGGGAGAACTCCGGCGGCCGTACGCGGCCTCCCAGGCCGCCGCGCGCGGAGCCCGGCACCGCGGAAGGCGCGGACGGCACGGACGGCGCGGACGGCACGGAAGACACCTCGGAGGAGTAGCGGGGCAGCCGGACGGGCAGCGGCGAGCCGGCTCTCCGGCTCTCCGGCTCTCCGGCTCTCCGGCTCTCCGGCTCTCCGGCTCTCCGGCTCTCCGGCTGCCAACTGCCGCCGCCGCGAGGCGTGGTGACACCTGCGCGAAGCGTGTCCGGCGCACAAACGTGCAAAGAGCCAGGGCCACGACGCAACCGCCCCCCGGCCCTCTCCAGGAGAGGACCGGGGGGCGGCAAGGCCGGAAAGCGACTACAGGGCCACGCCCAGCAACGCGTCGACGGCACGCGACACGACGCCGGGGGCACCCTCGTCCGTACCGCCCTCGGACGCCTGACGTGCGGCCCAGCGGTCCACGGCGGCGAGTGCGGCCGGGGCGTCGAGGTCGTGGGAGAGGGACTCGCGGATCTCCTCGACCACGGCGTCGGCGGGCGGCCCGTCGGGACGGGAGACGGCCGCGCGCCAGCGCCCGAGCCGCTCCAGGGCGTCTTCGAGCACCTGGTCCGTCCACTCCCAGTCGGCCCGGTAGTGGTGGGCGAGCAGGGTGAGGCGGATCGCGGCCGGGTCCACGCCGTCGCGGCGCAGCTTCGACACGAAGACCAGATTCCCCTTGGACTTCGACATCTTCTCGCCGTCCAGGGCGACCATTCCGGCGTGGACGTACGTCTTGGCGAACGGGTACTCGCCGGTCAGCGCCTGGGCGTGGGACGCCCCCATCTCGTGGTGCGGGAAGGCGAGGTCCGACCCCCCGCCCTGCACGTCGAAGCCCATCCCCAGGTGGTCCAGGGCGATCGCCACGCACTCGATGTGCCAGCCGGGCCTGCCGCGGCCCAGCGAGGCGCCGTCCCAGCTCGGCTCGCCGTCACGGGCGGCCATCCAGAGCATCGGGTCGAGCGGGTTCTTCTTGCCGGGGCGCTCGGGATCGCCGCCGCGCTCGGCGGACAGCAGCCGCATCGCGTCGGTTCGAGCCCGGAGACCTCGCCGAAGTGCGGGTCGGCCTCGACGGAGAAGTACACGTCCCCTTCGAGCTCGTACGCCGCACCCGCGTCCCGCAGCCGCTCGATGAGCGGCACGATGCCGGGTATCGCTTCGACGGCGCCGATGTAGTGCTGCGGCGGAAGCATCCGCAGGGCGGTCATGTCCTCGCGGAACAGCGCTGTTTCGCGCTCCGCGAGTTCGGTCCAGTCCTGTCCGTCGCGGATCGCCCGCTCCAGCAGCGGATCGTCCACGTCCGTGACGTTCTGGACGTAATGAACCTGCCGCTTGGTGTCGAGCCACACGCGCTGTACGAGGTCGAACGCGTTGTAGGTCGCCGCGTGACCGATGTGGGTCGCGTCGTACGGCGTGATGCCGCAGACATAGATACGGGCGACGGGACCGGGGTCGAGGGTGATCAACCCACTGGTCGCGGTGTCGTGGATCTGGAGGTCGCGGCCCTTGCCAGGCAGGGCGGGGACCTCAGAAGCGGGCCAGGCATGCATGCCTTGAGCGTAACCGGATGCAGGTTCCGGATACGAACCGGATACGGAAACGTGTCCGGTAAGCCACTCTTGCGCAGGCACGCCGACCGGCTACACCGGTGGCCAGGGAATGGCCGGCCAGTCGCCGCCCGGCTCCGGATGACGGGCCGTCGTGCGCAGTGCCGCCACCCGCTCCCGCAGCGCCTCCACCTCCACCGGGGTGATCAGTTCGGCCATACGGGTGGCGAGCGGGCGCCCGGGCGTCAGTTCCTCCGACAGCCGGGTCAGCACCTCGGCGGCCTCCGCCGTAAGCGGCTCCCCCGCCCAGCCCCACAGCAGGGTACGGAGCTTGTCCTGCGCGTGGAACGTGACGCCGTGGTCGATGCCGTACAGCTTCCCGCCCGCGGCCGGCAGCAGGTGGCCGCCCTTGCGGTCGGCGTTGTTGATGACCACGTCGAGGACCGCGAGGCGGCGCAGGCGCGGGTCGTCGGCATGGACGAGAAGCGCCGTGCGCCCCTCCCCCACCTCGGCGAAGGCGATCGCCTTCCAGCCCTCGGCCGGCTCGTCGTCCTCGACAAGGGCCAGCAGGCCGCCGTCGGCTCCTTCCGGGTCCGTCTCGATCCACAGCTGGCACATGCCCTCGCCGTACGGACCGTCACGCAGTACGGTCGGCGGCACCAGGCCCCACCCCGTCGCCTGCGAGATCTCGTACGCCGCGACCTCGCGCTGGGCGAGCGTGCCGTCGGGGAAGTCCCACAGCGGCCGCTCGCCGGCGACCGGCTTGTACACGCAGGACGCCGTCACGCCCTCGTACTCGATGCCGCAGTGGAGCACCGCGTTGGACGCTTCACGGACGCGTCCGCGCACCGTGAGCTGCCCCTTCACCAGCACGGTGAGGAGGTCGTCCGCGGAGGTCACGCTCCGCGGCGGTATCCGTTCTGGCGCGGGCATACGTGTCCCTCCGGGTCGAGCGGCAGGCTGCACAGCGGACACGGCGGCCGGCCCGCGTTGACAACGTCGAGGGCCCGCTTGGCGAAGGCCCTGGCCTGCGCGCCGCTGAGCCGGACCCGCAGCATCGGCGGGCCGTTCTCCTCGTCCTGGAGCAGACGCTCCTCGGCCTCCGCGAGATCCTCGTCGGTCTCCACGTCCAGCTCGACGAGGGCCTGCGCCTCGATGATCATTCGCTGTTCCTGGCCGTCCCAGGCCAGCGCCATGGTGCCGACGCGGAACTCCTCCTCGACAGGTGCGTCCAGCGGCGCGCTGTCGGTGACTTCGGCGGGAGCCACGGCCGGCACGGGGGCGCTGCCCCCGGTACGGCGTACCACTTCGTCGAGCAGCTCGTCGATCCGTTCGGCGAGCGCGGCCACCTGGGCCTTCTCCAGGGCGACGCTGGTGACACGGCCGGCCGCGGATGCCTGCAGGAAGAACGTACGGCGTCCAGGCAGCCCGACCGTACCGGCCACAAAGCGGTCCGGCGGGTCGTAGAGGAACACCTGACGGGACACGTTCTGTCTCCCTTGAAATCGTCTGTACGCGCGGTCTCGGGCGCGTCCACCCTACTGCGCGGAGCGATCACGGGGCGCCCGCGCCGCCCCCTACGGCCGCGTCCCCGTCACTGCCGCTCTCCCGCGGCGCCAGCGGGGCGAGATCCCCGGTGTCGCCGAGGCGAACGAGAAAGGGGCGGAGCCCGGTGTACCGGATGGCCGTCAGGGAACACGGATCCACGTGAATCCGCTGGAAGAGGTCGAGATGAAGGCCAAGTGCGTCCGCGACGACGGACTTGATGATGTCGCCGTGCGAGCACATCACGTAGACGGCGTCCTCGCCGTGCTCGGCCTCGATGCGCGCGTTCCAGTCCCGTACGGCGTCGACCGCGCGCGCCTGCATGGCGCGCATCGACTCCCCGCCGGGGAACGTGACGGAGGAGGGGTGCTGCTGCACGGCGGCCATCAGCGGCTCGTCGGCGAGCTCGGCGAGCTTGCGGCCCGACCAGTCGCCGTAGTGGCACTCCCCTATCCGCTCGTCGGTGTGCAGCGGGAGACCGGGCCGCGCGTCGAGCAGCGGCTGGAGGGTCTGCCGGCAGCGTTCCAGGGGGCTGCTGACGGCGGCGGCCAGCGGCAGTCCGGCCAGCCGGCCGGGAAGAGCGGCTGCCTGGGAGGCGCCGCGCTCGTCGAGCGTGACACCTGGCGTCCAGCCGGCGAGCAGCCCGGCGGTGTTGGCGGTGGAGCGTCCGTGGCGTACGAGGATCAGCGTGGCCATGACGGCCAGCCTAGGCGGAGGAAGACCCCGGGGTGTGCCCGGGGCCGTACCGGAGGAGAATGCGCGCCGTGATCGTCGACTGTGCCATCTACCGGGAAGGGTGCCGCACCGAGGGCCCTTCCGATTTTTCCGACGCCCTCTCCGAAGCGCGGGCCACCGGCGACGCTTTCCTGTGGATCGGGCTGCACGAGCCCACCGAGAAGGAATTCGACCTCGTGAGCAGCGAGTTCGGTCTGCACCCGCTGGCCGTCGAGGACGCCCTGCGCGCCCATCAGCGACCCAAGCTGGAGGTGTACGACGACTCGCTCTTCGCGGTGCTGAAGCCGGTGATCTACGAACCGGAGAGCGACACCGTGACGACGGGCGAGCTGATGGTCTTCGTGGGCGACTCGTTCGTGGTGACGGTGCGGCACGGCGAGGGAGCGCCGCTGGCCGCCGTGCGCCACCGCCTCGAAGCCGACCCCGGCGTCCTGCGGCACGGCCCCACCGCCGTCCTGTACGCCGTGAGCGACGCCGTCGTCGACCACTACATAGAGGTCGGCTCGGAGCTCCAGACCGACCTGGAGGAGCTGGAGGCGGAGGTCTTCGCACCGAACGGCGGCGAGTCCAGGAACACCGCTTCGCGGATCTACACGTTCAAACGGCAGGTACTCGAATTCCGCCGTGCGACCGTGCCGCTCGCCCAGCCCATGCTGCGGCTGTCGAGTCCTGGCCTGCCGTTCGTCGACGACCACGCGCAGCCGTTCTTCCGGGACGTCAGTGACCACCTCACCCGCGCGAACGAGCAGGTGGAGGCGCTCGACCGGCTGCTGTCCGACATCCTGTCCGCGCATCTCGCGCAGATGAGCGTGCGGCAGAACGACGACATGCGGAAGATCTCGGCGTGGGCGGCGATGGCGGCCGTCCCCACGATGGTCGCGGGCGTCTACGGCATGAACTTCGACCACATGCCCGAGCTGAAGTGGGTGTGGGGCTACCCCGCGGTGATCCTGTTGATGGTGGTGTGCGAGGTCGGCCTGTACCGCCTGTTCCAGCGCCGGGGCTGGCTCTGACGGACGGCCGCCGTGCCGGTCAGACGATTCCGGCGGCGGACGTCGTCGGGTCTCCCGCCGGGCCTCCCAGCGCGTCGCGCCGTCGCGGCATCGTCAGGCTGACCATGCGCCGCCAGCCTCCGAGGCGCTCGTACGCGTACACGGCGTGGATTCCCGCCGTCAGAGCGGCGGACTTGGGGCCGGGCCACTTCAGGACGCGCCCCATGTGGGCCATGACGGCGAGGCTGACGTCCCGGTAGACCCGGCTCTCCGCCACGGCGCACTCGCGCAGGACCCGCTGGATCGTACGGCCGTGTCCGGCGCGGGCCAGCCGGAGCAGTTCCTCGTGGCAGTACGCGAGGTGGTTCTCCTCGTCGTGGCTGATCATCCTGAACGGTCTGCCCACTTCGGGGTGGTCACCGAAGTACTTGACCAGCATGTTCATCTGGCCGGCGGCCCGCTGCTCGGTCACCCGGCTGTGCGAGAGGTAGACGAGGACGTCCTTCTCGGTCAGCGGCTCGTCGCGGCGCAGCTTGTCGTGGGCGAGGCCGATGCCCCGCCGTTCGAGCAGCATCGTGTAGTCGGTCTCCGGCGGGACCGGACCCGGTTCGAGGTTCCGCTTCTTGAGCAGGGCGTTGAAGATCCGGCCGTGCTTGTCCTCGTCGGCACCGTGCCGGGTGATCTTCGGGGCGAGGGACCTCATGCTCCCGGGCACCAGGGCCGCGATCCGGCCGTTCTCCCAGCCGCCCTGGGTCTCGCCGCTGGCGGCTATGGAGCAGAAAAGCCGGAAGGAATCGTCGTTGTCGAGGATCTCCTGGAAAAGACTTTGGGGCGAGAGCACCACTGACACCTCCATGCAGACATCCTCAAAGAGCAAGTCAAATGCGGCACGGGAGGGCAGGCAACAGCTGCGCCCGTCAACTCGGCCGGAAGGATGAACCCCGGGGTGGTACGGACGCGTAACCCCACCGGCCCGTACGGCGTTGTTGTGCATGACGGCCGTGGCGGGGAAGACCCCCGAGCCCCCACCACGGCCGCAGACTTTCCTTCCGCCGCCCCGCCCCGCCGGGTTATGCGAGACCCGCGCGCTCCAGAGCCTCGGTGCCGGCGCGCAGGGCCGTGATCCGCTCGTCGAGCGTGAACCCCGCGGGGGCCAGCGTCAGCGTCGTCACTCCGGCGGCCGCGTACGCCGCCATCCGGTCGGCGATCCGCTCCACGGAGCCCAGCAGGGTGGTCTGGTCGATCAGCCGGTGCGGGATCGCGGCGGCGGCGCCCGCCTTGTCGCCGGACAGGTACTTGTCCTGGATCTCGGCGGCTTCCTTCTCGTAGCCCATGCGCTGCGCGAGCCGGTTGTAGAAGTTCTGCTCGCGGCTGCCCATGCCGCCGACGTACAGCGCGGTGTACGGACGGAACAGGTCGGCCAGCGCGTTCACGTCGTCGCCGACCGCGAGCGGCAGCGTGGGGCAGACGTCGAAGTCCTCCATGGTCCTGCCGGCCTTCTCCCGGCCCGCGCGCAGGTACTGGATCGCCGTGTCCTCGATGTGTTCGGCGGAGGGGAAGATCAGCAGGGCGCCGTCGGCGATCTCGCCGGTCTGCTCCAGGTTCTTGGGGCCGATCGCGGCGATGTAGAGCGGGATGTGCTCGCGCTGCGGGTGGACGGTGAGCTTCAGCGGCTTGCCGGGGCCGCCGGGCAGCGGCAGCGTCCAGTGCTGCCCCTCGTACGACAGGCGCTCACGGGTCATGGCCTTGCGGACGATCTCGACGTACTCACGGGTGCGGGCCAGCGGCTTGTCGAACTTCACGCCGTACCAGCCCTCGGACACCTGCGGGCCCGAGACGCCGAGTCCGAGGCGGAAGCGGCCGCCGGAGAGGGAGTCGAGGGTGGCGGCGGTCATCGCCGTCATGGCGGGCGTACGGGCCGGGATCTGGAAGATCGCGGAGCCGACGTCGATGCGCTCGGTCCGGGCCGCGACCCAGGAGAGCACGGTGGCGGCGTCCGAACCGTAGGCCTCGGCGGCCCAGCAGACGTCGTAGCCGAGCCGGTCCGCTTCCTGGGCGACGGCCAGATTGTCGCCGTCCGCCCCCGCGCCCCAGTAACCGAGGTTGATGCCGAGCCGCATGCCACTCCCCTTACTGATCAGTAACGTACCTGTGCGGGGACTCTAGCGCGCGAGACCCCTGTCCGTCAGGGGTGCGAAGGGCGGGCACTCGGGTGCGGGTTGTCCACAGGTCACCTGCCGGACGGCCCCTGGCCAGTAATCTCGCGCCCATGGAGCAGAGGCATCTCGGCCGCACGGGCCTGCGCGTATCGAGGATCGGGCTCGGCACTCTCACCTGGGGGCGGGGCACCGACGAGCACGACGCCGCCGATCTGTTGAAGGCATTCTGGCGCGCGGGCGGCACGCTCGTCGACACGGCGGACGTGTACGGCGACGGAGACGCGGAACACCTGCTCGGGCACCTCATGGAGCGGCTCGTTCCGCGGCGGGACCTGGTCATCGCGACCAAGGCGGGCAGCGTGCCCGACCCCGACCGGCGCTTCGACGGCTCACGCGGCCATCTGCTGGCGGCACTCGACGCGTCGCTGGAGCGGCTCGGTACGGATTACGTCGATGTGTGGCAGGTGCACGCCTTCGACGCGGCGACGCCGCTCGACGAGACGCTCCAGGCGCTCGACATCGCGGTCGGCAGCGGCCGGGCGCGGTACGCGGGGGTGTCCAACTTCTCCGGCTGGCAGCTGGCGAAGGCCGCCACCTGGCAGCTCGCCGCGCCCGGTGTACGCACCCGGCTCGCCAGTACACAGATGGAGTACTCACTGCTCCAGCGCGGTGTGGAGCGGGAGGTACTGCCGGCCGCGCTCGATCTGGGGGTCGGGCTGCTGCCGTCGTCGCCGCTCGGCCGGGGCGTGCTCACCGGCAAGTACCGGCATGCCGTACCGCCCGACTCGCGCGGCGGGTCGGAGCAGCTGTCGGGGTTCGTCGCGCCGTACCTCGGCGACGCGTCGGGCCGGATCGTGGACGCGGTCGCGACGGCCGCGGACGGGCTTGCCGCGACCACGCTCCAGGTGGCCCTCGCCTGGGTCCGGGACCGGCCGGGCGTGGTGGCCCCGATCGTGGGCGCGCGCAACGCGCAGCAGCTCACGGAGGCATTGTCAGTGGAGACGCTTAGTCTTCCGGATGAGATCTGCCAGGCGCTCGACGATGTGTCGGCGCCCGTGCACCGCTACCCCGACCAGGACTGGAGCACGCTGTGACTGCGGCGTTCCCCCGGGGGGCCAACCCCCGGACCCCCGGCCGAAGACCGCGACACCACCGCGGCGGACGCGCCGACCCGGCCGCCGGTTCCGCGGGCGCGGCCCCGAAAGCCGCGGCGGGCGGCTCGGTGGACGACGCGTCGACACCGAGGGGCGTCCGGAGCTCACCGGCGAGGACGCGGGGGCCGGCGCCGGAGGAACGGCGGCCCGTGACGGTGACGGTGACGGTGAAAGCCCGGTGGACGCCGAAGGGCCGGCGAGCGGTGGCGAGGCCGCTGCTGAGACCGGCGGTGTGCCGCAGTTGTCGGAGGCCGAGGCAGAGCTCGCCGCCCAGCGGGCGCTGCGGGAGCGGATCGAGCAGCGCAAGGCCGAGAAGACCGCGCCCGTCGAGGCCGGCGCCAAGCTGAGCGGGCAGGCCGCCGAGCTGCTCGCGGCGGTCCGGGCCGTGGAGAGCGGCGCGAAGTCCGGGGACGCGTTCTTCGTCTCCCCGGCGCCCCCGCCGCGCCGCGCCGCGTCGAGCCGCTCCTGTCCCGGCCGCGCCGGTACGGGCTGCCGGGCCCGCCCCCGCCGCGCCGGAGGCCGTGGCGTCCGTACGGGCCGTACTGACCGAGGGCGGTGCCCCCGAGGCGCTGGCCGGGCCGGTCGCGGGCGTACTCGGGGAGCAGGCCGGGCAGGTGCTGCGCGACGACCCGTGGCAGCTGCTGTCCGTGCCCGGGGTGCGGCCCGAACAGGCCGACTCTTCCGGCGCGCACTGCTCGCGCCGAGTGCGGCCCCGGCGACGAGCGCCGGACGGCGGCGCTCGTCGGATGGCTCCTGGAGCGGGCGGCGGTCCGGGGCCACACCGCCCTGGAGTCCGGCGCGTCCGCAAGGCGCTGACCGAGCACAAGGTGCCCGGCCCGGACGAGGCCGTTCAGAACGCGGTCGCCGAGGGCGTGGTGCTGGCCTTCCAGGACGGGGCACAGGACGGCGCGGCCGACGAGCCCGACAGCGAGGAGCCGGTGGAGGTCCTGCTGGGGCTCGACCGGTACGCCCTCGCCGAGGAAAGCCTCGCCGAGGGCCTCGCCCGGCTGGCCAGTACGTTCGGCAACGCGGCTGCGGAAACGGCCGGCTGGGACACCGGCGGCGTCTCGCCCTCCGCCGCCGAACTGATCCGCGCCGTCGCCGCGAACGGCCTGGTCGCCCACAGCGGCGGTGAGGCCGCCCGCGCCGAACCGGCCGCGCTGGTCGCCGCGGCGCGCCGCCTCGGCCTGCGGGCGTACGCCCGCGTCGCACAGCGCCGACGGCCGCCGGCGTCTCGCCGCCGCGCTCGACGACGCGTCGGACGCGGTCACCGTCTCCGGCCTGCTCGCCGGGGCCGAGGGCCCCGGCCGGGACGAGGACGGCGCGTTCGCCCTCGATCTGCTGGTCTGCTGGACGCCCCGCG
>RHMC01000169.1 GCA_003719395.1 Streptomyces altiplanensis | reverse complement strand
GGGCGAGGGGGTCCGGGCAGGCGAAGGCATGGCGTCCACGCGCCGATTGTCCCCGCTCATGAGGAAAGGCGCAGCCCCCCGGGGGGGCTGCGCCTCGCGTCAGAACCGCGTCCGCGCCGGGATCAGCGCTGGATCAGTGGGTCTGGATCTGGCTCAGGGGCTGCGCCCGGCCGGCCTCTTCACGCGCCCGCCGCGCTTCCTCGGACTCCTTCGGCGCGCGAGCCCCGCGGCCTTCATGGCCAGGCCGACGACACCACCGAGCAGGATCACGACGATTCCGGCCCAGAAGCCGAGCGGATTGGCCAGCACCGTGAAGGCGCCCGAAATGCAGAAACCGATGAAGGAGATGGTGACACCGGTCCAGGCGGCCGGGGTGTGTCCGTGGCTGCTGCCCGCCATGAGTTGCTCCTCGTTGCTGTTGCTCTGTGGTGAGTCCGTGAGTCGTGCGCTCGTCACTCATTGTCCCGTACGCGGACCGGCGACGTGATCTCGGGGTCATGCGTCGCGCGTCGGGTCCTCACCGCGGTCGAGGGCCTTCCAGAGGTCCTCGGGCCGGTCCGGGTCCGGGGTGGCGGGCGCCCTGCGGGGCCGTGGGCTGTCGTCGCGCTCGTAACGGCCCGACATGGCGGGCCACTTCCGGCCGCACCACAGCGCGAGGAGTCCGGCGATCAGGATCAGCAGGCCGCCGGCCGCGGTCACGTACGGCCAGGCGGTGTGGGTCAGCGAGAGGGCCGTCGCGGCGGTGTCGCCGGTCATCTCCGCGGCCTTCTCGTCGAGGGCGGCTCCGCCGGACGCGCCGAGGAAGGCCGTGACGGCGGCGCGCCGCGCCGCTCAGCGCGAGCAGCACCGGAGACCAGCAGGCGGCCCGTCCTGCGGACGGCGAAGACCGGCGACGAGCGCGGCGAGGGCGACGACGGCCAGCGCCGCGGGGGCGCCGGTGACGTCCTGGCCTTCGACGTCGAGCGGCAGCCTGCCGCCCCCGGCGGCCGCCGCGCCCTCGGCCCAGGTCCGGCCCGAGCCGAGGAGCACGACGGCGGCGCCGAGGGCACCGAGCAGCAGCGAGCGCGGCGAGGCTGCGACGGCCTGTGGAGGCGGCCGGCGCGGCTTCGCTTCGCGGAATCGGAAGGGGTACGGGGGATGCGGCACTCACGTGCTCCACTATCCCTTACGCCCCTTCCGCGCTCGGAGGGGGACTCAGAGGCGGTTCGCCGTGTGCACCGCGCGCAGCACCGCCGCCGCCTTGTTGCGGCACTCGGTGTCCTCGGCGACGGGGTCCGAATCCGCCACCACACCCGCGCCGGCCTGCACGTACGCCGTGCCGTCGCGGAGCAGGGCGGTGCGGATGGCGATGGCGGTGTCGGAGTCGCCCGCGAAGTCGAGGTAGCCGACGCAGCCGCCGTACAGGCCGCGCCGCGACGGCTCCAGCTCCTCGATGATCTGCATGGCGCGCGGCTTCGGGGCGCCGGAGAGCGTTCCGGCCGGGAAGCAGGCGGTCAGGACGTCGAAGGCGCTGTGGCCCGGCGCGACACGGCCCGTCACGGTCGACACGATGTGCATGACGTGCGAGTACCGCTCGACGGACATGAAGTCGACGACCTCGACGCTGCCGGGCTCGCAGACCCGGCCCAGGTCGTTGCGGCCGAGGTCGACGAGCATCAGGTGCTCGGCGCGCTCCTTGGGGTCGGCGAGCAGTTCGTCGGCGAGCGCCTGGTCCTCCTGCGGCGTGGAGCCGCGCGGCCGGGTCCCGGCGATCGGGTGCACCATCGCGCGCCCGTCCTCGACCTTGACCAGCGCCTCGGGGCTGGAGCCGACGACGTCGAAACCGTCGAAGCGGAAGAGGTACATGTACGGCGACGGGTTGGTGGCGCGCAGGACCCGGTAGACGTCCAGCGCGCTCGCCGTGCACGGCGTCTCGAAGCGCTGCGACGGTACGACCTGGAAGGCCTCGCCCGCGCGGATGCGCTCCTTGATGTCGTCGACGGCGGCCTGGTAGGCCTCGCCGCCCCACAGGGCGGTGTGCGGCGGGAGCTCGGAGGGGGGCAGGGCGGCGGGCCTGGTCGGCACGGCCCGGCTGAGGTCGGCCTCCATCGCGTCGAGCCGGTGAGCGCGTCGGCGTACGCCTCGTCGACGCCCGTGTCGAGGTCGTTGTGGTTGATCGCGTTGGCGATCAGCAGGACCGAGCCGTCCCAGTGGTCGAGCACGGCGAGGTCCGAGGTGAGCAGCATGGTCAGCTCGGGCAGTTCGAGGTCGTCCCGCCCGTGCTCGCCGATCTTCTCCAGGCGGCGTACGACGTCGTACCCGAGGTAGCCGACCATGCCTCCGGTGAACGGCGGCAGGCCGCCCGCGAGGTCGCGCGGGGTGTGCAGGGCCTCGACGGTGGTGCGCAGCGCGTCGAGCGGGTCGCCGTCCACGGGTACGCCGACGGGCGGCGTACCGAGCCAGTGCGCCCGGCCGTCGCGGGCGGTGAGGGTGGCGGCGCTGCGCACGCCGACGAAGGAGTACCGGGACCAGGAGCGCCCGTTCTCGGCGGACTCCAGGAGGAAGGTGCCGGGGCGCTCGGCGGCGAGCTTGCGGTAGAGGCCGACCGGGGTGTCGCCGTCCGCGAGCAGCCTGCGGCTGACGGGGATGACACGGCGGTCGACGGCCAGCTTGCGGAAGGTCTCGATGTCCATGGTGTCGGTGGCCTTACTGCGCGAGCGCGAGCGGGAGGACGTCGGAGTCGAAGCAGGTGCGGTCGCCGGTGTGGCACGCGGCGCCGACCTGATCGACCCGGACCAGCACGGTGTCGGCGTCGCAGTCGAGCGCGACGGACTTGACGTACTGGAAGTGTCCGGAGGTGTCGCCCTTGACCCAGTACTCCTGGCGGCTGCGCGACCAGTACGTGCAGCGGCCGGTGGTGAGGGTCCGGTGGAGCGCCTCGTCGTCCATCCAGCCGAGCATCAGCACCTCACCGGTGTCGTACTGCTGGGCGATGGCCGGTACCAGGCCGTCGGCGCTGCGCTTGAGGCGGGCTGCGACGGCGGGGTCGAGGCGGCTGGGGCGGGGGGAGCCCGGCTGGGGGGTGCCTGGCTGGGGCGTGCTGGTCATGTGCGCCATTGTGCCGCGCCCGCGGGTTCCGGCAGGGACGTCGTCCGGTCATTGGACGCGCGGCGCCGTGGTCGTGGCGGGGCAACGGCCGTACGCTGGCCACCATGTCGACCCATGCCAAGCGTGAACGACTCCTTCTCGCAGATCTCCAGGAAGCGACCGGACCCGACGCCCCGACGCTGTGCGGCGGCTGGAAGACCCGCGATCTCGCCGCCCACCGTGGTGGTGCGCGAGCGCCGCGCGGACGCCGCGGGCGGGATAATGCTGGGGCCGCTGAAGGCCCGCCTGGAGCGGGTGCAGGCCGAGTTCGCCGCCAAGCCGTACGAGGAACTGATCCAGCTCATCCGTACGGGTCCGCCCCGCATGTCCCTGTACGCCCTCAAACAGGTCGACGAGGCCGCCAACACCGTCGAGTTCTACGTCCATGCCGAGGACGTCCGGCGGGCACAGCCCGACTGGACGCCGCGCGAGCTCGACGCGGTCTTCGCCAACGCCCTGTGGTCGCGGATCGAGAAGATGGCCCGCGTCCTCGGCCGGAAGTCGCCGGTGGGGATGGTGCTGCGGCGCCCGGACGGCCAGACGGCGGTGGCGCACCGCGGGACGCCGGTGGTGACGGTCACCGGCGAGCCGGGTGAGCTGGTGCTGTTCGCCTTCGGGCGGCAGGACGCGGCGCGGGTGGAGCTGGAGGGCGACAAGGACGCGATCACCCGTCTCCAGGACGCCAGGCTCGGTATCGCCATGTAGCGGACGACGTCTTCAGCGCGGGAGTTCGGCGCGGCGCAGGTCCCGGACGCAGAGTCCGGCCAGCGCGCCCGCCGCGCACGCTCCGCGCTGACCGCGAAGACCGGCCGAGTGCCCCAGGCGTCGATCGCCACGCCCACGACCGGATAGCAGAGCGGGGCGAGGCCCAGGGCGAAGAGCGTCTGGACCGAGGTGACGCGGCCCAGGTAGGCGGGGGCGCTGTGGGTCTGGACGAGTGCGGCACCGAGGGCGCGCCGAGTCCGGCGAACAGCCCGACCAGGACCCCGGCGGCGATGGCGAGCGCGCGTTCGGCACGAACGCGAGGGCGCCGACGGGCACGGCGCCGGCGAGCAGCGCCAGGCACTGGACGAGTCCGGCGCGCTCCAGCCGCCCCCGTACCGCGATCAGCAGTGAGGCCGCAGCCGCGCCTGCGCCGAAGGCGGCGACGATCCAGCCCATGCCGGCGGCGCCCCAGCCGCGCTGCTGGGCGAGCAGGGTGAGGCCGATGTTGAGCGGCCCGACGAAACCGAGTTCGCCGATGGCGATGACCAGGATCATCGGGGCGAGTACGCGGTGGTGGCGGATGTGGCGCAGCCCGTCGGCCAGTTCGCGCAGGGCGGTGCCGCGGACGCCTCGGCACCGTCGGTAGGCAGCGGAGCGATCCGTACGGCGAACAGCAGCGCGAGCGACGCGGCGAACAGCGCTCCGGCGGCGGCGAAGGCGGCGGCCGACCCGCCCAGCGCGACCACGAGCCCGCCGAGCGGCGCCCCGGCGACGTGGCGACGAGCGCCGCGAGCCCGCGCAGCCCCTGGAGGCGGGCCAGTTGCGCGGGTCCGGCGATCCGGGGCGGCAGGGCTCCGACGGCGGGCAGGAAGAGGGCGTCGACGGTGCCGAAGACCAGCGCCACCGTGATCAGCAGCCCGAGGGAGGGGCTGGTCAGGAGCAGCGCCGCCGCCGTACCGAGGATCACCGCGCAGCGCACGGCGTCGCTGCCGATGACGACCCGCCGCGGCCCGAAACGGTCGGCGAGCACTCCCCCGCCGAGCATCAGCACGGCACGCGGTACGGAGCCGAGCGCGAGGACGAGGCCGCCTGGGCGGGACTGCCGGAGCGGGCCGCCTCCCAGGCCAGGGCCATGAAGTAGACGCTGTCGCCGACCATCGAGGCCGTGTACGCGCCGAGCCAGCGCAGCACGTTGGGGTCGCGGTGGACGGGCGGCCGCGCGGCGACCGGGGCGGTGAGCATGAACCCGACCATAGATACGAAGGATTAGTTGCGCAATATTTATTTCTTAATATCGTTCAGGTCCGGAACGGGAACCCGTACACGTGCACCGCGACGTTCTCGCGCCCCTCGGTCTCGCCCGCCTCGTCGGCGGCGCGCCCGATCTCGTCGTACTTCTTGATCAGCTCGTCCATCTCACGGCTCAGCCGCGCCAGCTCGTCGGCCGTCAGCCGTGGCAGGTACTCGGAGCTGAAGGAAGCACTCCGCCACTGCGGCGGCCAGGACTCCGGGTCTTCGAGGTAGCGGCGGTAGAGGTCGCCTCGCTGCTCGAAGGAGATCCGGCCGACGGCGACGTGCGCGGCGACCTTCTCCGGCGCGTCGCTGAAGTCCTCGTCGCGGAAACTCAGCCCGCGCGAGCTGACCTGCCACCACCGCTCCCGCCCGTCCTCGCCCTGCTGCTCGGCCTCTTCGATCAGGCCGTGGCCGGCGAGCTTGCGCAGGTGGTAACTGACCAGGGAGACGGCTTCACCGACGCTTTCGGCGAGCTGGGACGCGGTGGCGGTACGGGCGACGAAGAGCGCCCGGTAGAGCTTCATGCGCAGGGGGTGCCCGAAGGCCTTGAGCGTGCCGAGATCCGTGATCCGGCGCGACTGATTCTCCGACATGCGAGCACGGTAGTGCCCGCTGAGCGGGAAAGCTCCCCGCTCAGCGGGCACATGCGGCCCGGCCGGCATCCGAGGACACGCCCCGGGGGGGCAGCTAGCGGACCGGGTGGCCCGCCTCGTGCAAGGTGTCCTTGACCTGGGAGATGCGCAGGTCGCCGAAGTGGAAGACCGACGCCGCCAGCACCGCGTCCGCCCCCGCCGCGATCGCCGGCGGGAAGTGGGCCAGCCGGCCCGCGCCGCCGGAAGCGATCACCGGCACCGTGACGTGCTTGCGCACCGCCGCGATCATCTCCGTGTCGTAGCCGTCCTTGGTGCCGTCCGCGTCCATCGAGTTGAGCAGGATCTCGCCCGCGCCCAGCTCGGCCGCCCGGTGCGCCCACTCGACCGCGTCGATGCCGGCGGACTTGCGGCCGCCGTGCGTGGTGACCTCGAAGGAGCCGGATTCCGTACGGCGTGCGTCGACCGACAGGACCAGGACCTGGCGGCCGAAGCGCTCCGCGATCTCGCGGATCAGGTCGGGGCGGGCGATCGCGGCGGTGTTGACGCCGACCTTGTCCGCGCCGGCCCGCAGCAGCTTGTCGACGTCCTCGGTGGTGCGTACGCCGCCGCCGACCGTCAGCGGGATGAAGACCTGCTCGGCGGTGCGGCGCACCACGTCGTACGTCGTCTCGCGGTTGCCGGACGACGCCGTGATGTCGAGGAACGTCAGCTCGTCGGCGCCCTCCGCGTCGTACAGCTTGGCCATCTCGACGGGGTCGCCCGCGTCCCGCAGGTTCTGGAAGTTGACGCCCTTGACGACCCGGCCGTTGTCGACGTCCAGGCAGGGAATCACTCGGACCGCGAGGGTCATGACGCGCGACCTCCTCGGTAGGCCTCGATCTCGATCTCGACGACCAGGCTCGGGTCCACGAAGCCCGAGACGATGATCATTGACGCGGCCGGACGGACGTCGTCGAACAGTTCCTTGTGGGCGCGGCCGATGTCGTCCACGTCCCGGGCGTGCGTGAGGTACATCCGGGTGCGCACCACGTCCTCGCGGCCGAGGCCGAGCTGCTCCAGCGCGCCGAAGGCGACGCCGAAGGCGGTGACGGTCTGCTGGTACGGCGTACCGGCGTCGATGACGCCGTCCACGACCGACGTGCAGCCCGACACCAGGACCAGCCCGTTCGGCAGCTCCACGGCGCGGGAGTAGCCGAACTGCTCCTCCCACGGGGCGCCGGTCGAGACCCGGCGTACGGAAGCGGAGGGGCCCGAAGGGGATTCCGTCATTCCGAGACCGCCTTCAGCGCCTCTTCCAGCGTGAACGCCTTCGCGTACAGGGCCTTGCCGACGATCGCGCCCTCGACGCCCTGCGGGACGAGTGACGCCTTCGCGCGCAGGTCGTCGAGGGAGGAGACGCCGCCGGAGGCGACGACGGGCCTGTCGGTCGCGGCGCAGACGTTCTTCAGGAGCTCCAGGTTCGGACCCTGGAGCGTGCCGTCCTTGGCGATGTCGGTGACGACGTAGCGCGCGCAGCCCTCGGAGTCGAGCGCGCCAGCGTCTCGTAGAGGTCGCCGCCGTCGCGGGTCCAGCCGCGGCCGCGCAGGGTCGTGCCGCGTACGTCCAGGCCGACCGCGATCTTGTCGCCGTGCTCGGCGATGACCTTGGCGACCCACTCGGGGGTCTCCAGCGCGGCCGTACCGAGGTTGACGCGCTTGCAGCCGGTGGCGAGCGCCGCGGCGAGCGAGGCGTCGTCGCGGATGCCGCCGGACAGCTCGACCTTGATGTCCATGGAGCGGGCGACCTCGGCGATCTGCGCCCGGTTGTCGCCGGTGCCGAAGGCCGCGTCGAGGTCGACGAGGTGCAGCCACTCGGCGCCCGCCCGCTGCCAGGCGAGGGCGGCCTGGAGCGGGTCGCCGTACGACGTCTCCGAGCCGGACTCGCCATGGACGAGGCGCACGGCCTGGCCGTCGCGGACGTCGACGGCGGGGAGCAGTTCGAGCTTCTGGGACATCAGAGGGTTCCGATCCAGTTGGTCAGCAGCTGGGCACCGGCGTCGCCGGACTTCTCGGGGTGGAACTGGGTCGCCCACAGCGCGCCGTTCTCGACGGCCGCCACGAAGGGCTCACCCTGCGTGGTCCAGGTGACCCTGGGCGCGCGGATCTTGGGGTTGGTGACTTCCAGGCTCCAGTCGTGCACGGCGTACGAGTGCACGAAGTAGTAGCGCGCGTCGGCGTCGAGGCCGGCGAACAGCTCGCTGTCCGCGGGCGCTTCGACGGTGTTCCAGCCCATGTGCGGGACGACGGGCGCCTGGAGCGGACCGACCGTACCGGGCCACTCGTCGAGCCCCTCGGTCTCCACGCCGTGCTCGATGCCGCGCTCGAAGAGGATCTGCATGCCCACGCAGATGCCCATGACCGGGCGGCCGCCGGCGAGCCTGCGGCCGACGATCCAGTCGCCGCGCGCCTCGCGCAGCCCCTTCATGCAGGCGGAGAAGGCTCCGACGCCGGGGACGAGGAGCCCGTCCGCGTTCATGGCCTTGTCGAAGTCACGGGTGATCTCGACGTCCGCGCCGACGTGGGCCAGCGCCCGTTCGGCGGACCGGACGTTGCCGAAGCCGTAGTCGAAGACGACGACCTTCTTGCTCGTGTCGCTCATTCCCAGAGTCCTTGGATTCGCATGACACCGGCGACCAGGCACATCACGGCGCCGATACCCAGAAGCACGACGAGGCCCTTGGGCAGCTCCTGCTTCCAGAAGGAGTACACGCCGCCGAGCAGGAAGAGCCCGACGACGATCAGGATGGTGGAGAGGCCGGTCACAGTGCGCCCTTGGTCGAGGGGAGGATGCCGGCGGCGCGCGGGTCGCGCTCCGAGGCGTACCGCAGGGCACGGGCCAGGGCCTTGAACTGGCACTCCACGATGTGGTGCGCGTTGCGCCCGTACGGGACGTGCACGTGCAGGGCGATCTGGGCCTGCGCGACGAAGGACTCCAGGATGTGCCGGGTCATCGTCGTGTCGTACTCGCCGATCATCGGCGCCATCTTCTCCGGCTCGGTGTGCACGAGGTACGGGCGGCCGGAGAGGTCCACGGTGACCTGGGCGAGCGACTCGTCCAGCGGGACGGTGCAGTTGCCGAAGCGGTAGATGCCGACCTTGTCGCCGAGCGCCTGCTTGAAGGCGGCGCCGAGCGCGAGGGCGGTGTCCTCGATGGTGTGGTGCGAGTCGATGTGCAGGTCGCCGTCGGTCTTCACGGTGAGGTCGAAGAGGCCGTGGCGGCCGAGCTGGTCGAGCATGTGGTCGTAGAAGCCGACGCCCGTCGACACATCGACCTTGCCGGTGCCGTCGAGGTCGATCTCGACGAGGACCGAGGTCTCCTTGGTGGTGCGCTCGACGCGTCCTACGCGGCTCATGAGCTCTGCTCCTTCTTGAGTTCGCGTACCGCATCGAGGAACGCGTCGTTCTCTTCGGGGGTGCCGGCGGTGACCCGCAGCCAGCCCGGTACGCCGTTGTCCCGGACCAGGACTCCGTGGTCGAGGATCCGCTGCCACGCGGCGTGGGAGCCGGCGGCGCCGTCGAACCGGCCGAACTGGACGAAGTTCGCGTCCGAGTCCGTGACCTCGTATCCGATGGCGCGCAACTCGGTGACCAGGCGGTCCCGCTCGGCCTTGAGCTGCTCGACGTACCCCAGCAGCGTATCGGTGTGTTCCAGCGCGGCGAGCGCGGTGGCCTGCGTGACGGACGACAGGTGGTACGGCAGCCGCACCAGCTGTACGGCGTCGACCACGGCGGGGTCGGCCGCGAGGTAGCCCAGGCGCAGACCGGCGGCGCCGAACGCCTTGGACATGGTGCGGGAGAGCACCATGTTCGGCCGGCCCTCGATCAGCGGCAGCAGGGACGGGTGGTGGCTGAACTCGCCGTACGCCTCGTCGACGACGACCAGGGACGGCTTGGCGGCCTGGGCGGCCTCGTACAGCGCGAGGACGGTGTCCGCGCCGACCGCGGTGCCCGTGGGGTTGTTGGGCGAGGTGATGAAGACGACGTCGGGGCGGTGTTCGACGATGGCCTTCTCGGCCGCGGCGACGTCGATGGTGAAGTCCTCGTGGCGCGGCCCGGAGATCCAGCCGGTGCCGGTGCCGCGCGAGATGAGGCCGTGCATCGAGTACGACGGCTCGAAGCCGATCGCGGTACGCCCCGGGCCGCCGAAGGTCTGGAGCAGCTGCTGGATGACCTCGTTGGATCCGTTGGCCGCCCAGACATTGGCCATGGCGACCTCGTACCCGGCGGTGCGGGTGAGGTAGCGGGCCAGTTCGGTGCGGAGTTCGACCGCGTCCCGGTCCGGGTAGCGGTTGAGCTCGCGGGCCGCGTCGCGCACGCGCTCGGCGATGCGTTCGACGAGCGCCTCGGGCAGCGGGTACGGGTTCTCGTTGGTGTTGAGGCGTACGGGCACGTCCAGCTGCGGCGCGCCGTACGGGGACTTGCCGCGCAGCTCGTCGCGGATGGGCAGATCGTCGATGCGGACGCTGCGGGTCATTCGGTCGGCACCTTCCATCCGAACCGCGCCTTGAGGGCCGCGCCGTGCGCCGGCAGGTCCTCCGCTCGGCCAGCGTCACCACGTGGTGCGTGACCTCGGCGAGCGCCTCGCGCGTGTAGTCCACGATGTGGATGCCGCGCAGGAACGACTGGACCGACAGGCCCGACGAGTGGCAGGCGCAGCCGCCGGTCGGCAGGACGTGGTTGGAGCCGGCGCAGTAGTCGCCGAGCGAGACCGGGGCGTACGGGCCGACGAAGATCGCTCCGGCGTTGCGTACGCGCCGGGCGAGCGCGGCGGCGTCGGCGGTCTGGATCTCCAGGTGCTCGGCGCCGTACGCGTCGACGACCTTGAGGCCCTCCTCCATGGAGTCGACCAGGACGATCGAGGACTGCTTGCCGCCCAGCGCCGGAATGATCCGGTCGTCGCTGTGCCTGGTGGCCGCGACCTGCGGCTCCAGCTCCTTGACGACCGCGTCCGCGAGCTCCTCGGAGTCCGTCACCAGCACGCGGCGGCCAGCGGGTCGTGCTCGGCCTGGCTGATCAGGTCGGCGGCGACGTGCGCCGGGTCGGCGGTGGCGTCGGCGAGGACCGCGATCTCGGTCGGGCCGGCCTCGGTGTCGATGCCGATCAGACCGGTGAAGTAGCGCTTGGCGGCGGCGACCCAGATGTTGCCGGGGCCCGTGACCATGTTGACCGGCGCGCACTCGTCGGTGCCGTACGCGAACATCGCGACGGCCGTGGCACCGCCCGCGGCGTACACCTCGTCGATGCCGAGCAGCGCGCAGGCCGCCAGGATCGTCGGGTGCGGCAGGCCGCCGAACTCCTTCTGCGCGGGGGAGGCGAGGGCGATGGACTCGACGCCCGCCTCCTGCGCGGGGACCACGTTCATGATCACGGAGGAGGGGTAGACGGAGCGGCCGCCGGGCGCGTAGAGGCCCACCCGCCCGACCGGCACCCACCGCTCGGTGACCGTGCCGCCGGGCACGACCTGGGTGGTGTGCTCGTCGCGGCGCTGCTCGCGGTGGACGATCCTGGCACGCCGGATCGACTCCTCCAGCGCGGCCCTGACCTTGGGGTCGAGCTCCTCCAGGGCGGTGCTCAGCGCTTCGGCCGGAACCCGTACGCGCTCCAGCTTCACGCCGTCGAATTTCTCCGCGTACTCGATCAGCGCCGCCGTGCCCCGATGATGCACGTCCTCGCAGATGGGCCGCACCTTGTCGAGGGCGGCCTGTACGTCGAATTCGGCACGGGGCAGCAGGTCGCGCAGGTCGGCGCCCTCGGGGAGGGCGTCACCGCGCAGATCGATTCGAGAGATCACGCTGCCAATTCTCTCAGACCCCATCCGGCGGCCGAGCCTCTGTATCACTGGCTGATACACGTCTCACGCGTCATTCATGACTACTTGCGTTCAGTCCGTCACCCAGAGGGAAGAACGGCTGTACGAGTCGACGAAAGGGGCGGCCTTGACCGAGCCGCAGCAAGACGTCGAAGCGCCCGACTGGCTCAGTGTCTCCGAAATGGGCATGTGGCAGGCGTTCCGCAACGGCAGTACGTACGACCTCCGCACCCGCAATCCCGCCCTCGACGACCCCCTGTCCACCCGGCCATGGCCCCCGAGCGCAGCGTCCTCGCCCGCGTCGTCGCGCTGCTGCTGCTCAGCGCCGCCCGCGCTGCCCGGGCGGGTCGCCGCGCTCAAGCTCGTCGGCGTACAGATCACAGGGACCCTCAAGCTCGCGGGCGGGCGGGTCGAGCCGTACGTCGAAATGAACAGCTGCCGCTTCGAGAAGGAGGTGCTGCTGCCCGAGTGCCACTTCACCACGCTGCGCATGGTGGGGTGCGCCATCCCCCGGCTGGAGGCGGCCCGGCTGCACACGGAGGGCGATCTGCACCTGCCGCGCTGCAACGTCCCCGGCGGCATCCGGCTCACCGACGCCCAGATCGGCACGGACCTGCTGATCAGCCAGATCGTCGTACGCCAGGACCGCAACGGCCGCTCGATCGCCGCGGACGGTCTGTCCGTCGCCCAGGACCTCCAGGCGGAGATGATCGAGTCGCACGGCGAGTTCAGCCTGCGCGGCGCGAAGGTCGGGGTCTCGCTGAGCCTGCGCGGCAGCCGGCTGCGCAGGCCGTACGGCGTGGAGGGGCGGCGGGCGCTGAACGCTCCGCAGATGACGGTGGAGCGCACGCTCTACATGACGCGGCGGGGATCGGGCCCCGGGGCGCGGCGCCGGGGACCACTCCGCCGTACGGCATCGGGAACACGCCGGTACGCGGCACCCGTGTGCAGCGGTTCGAGTGCGAGGGCGGGCTGCGGCTGGACGACGGGCGGTTCGGGGACGCCGTGGACTTCGACGGCGCGCGGTTCGTCATGTCGCTCGGGCAGGAACTGTCGATGCGCCGGGTCCAGACGCCCGAGCTGCGGTTCCTGTGCGAGCGGCCGGAGGAGGGGAAGGTGGTGCTGTCCGGGGCGAAGGTCGGCAATCTGGTGGACAAGGCGGACAGCTGGCCGCGGCCGGGCGGGCTCGCCATGGGCGGTTTCACGTACGACTGCCTCGTGCCGCGCGGGCTGTTCCCGCTCTCGCAGCGGCTGGAGTGGGTGACGGCGGCGACTCCGGAGTACGCCCCCGAACCAGTACGAGCGGCTCGCCGCCGTACTGCGCGGCAGCGGGGAGGACGCCGACGCCCGTGAGGTGCTCCTGGCCAAGCAGCGCCGGCGGCGCGAGACGCTGCCGCTCGCCGGGAAACTGTGGGGCTTCCTCCAGGACTGGACGGTGGCGTACGGCTACCGTCCGGGCCGGGCGGCCGTGTGGATGGCCGTGCTGTGGGCGGCGGGCACAGTGGCGTTCGCCCGGCTCGATCCGGATCCGATCAAGCCCGGGGAGCATCCGCAGTGGAACGCCTCCCTCTTCTCGCTCGACCTGCTGCTGCCGGTGATCGATCTGGGGCAGGACGGGCACTGGCTGCTGCGGGGCGGCTGGCAGTGGGCGGCGACCGGACTGATCCTGCTCGGCTGGATCCTGGCGACGACGGTCGCGGCGGGGGCGTCACGGCTGCTGCGCGCGCTGACCGGACCGGAACCCGCCCGGCGAACGAGGGCCGGGGCGGCTTCCGGGCCGGGGGGTGGGGG
>RHMC01000168.1 GCA_003719395.1 Streptomyces altiplanensis | reverse complement strand
GAGGACCTCGTACACCGCCTTGTCCGTCTCGTACGCCCGGAGCAGCTCCGGCTCGGCCGCCACGGGGGACCGGGAGCCAGTCCGGTCGGTGCCTTGCCTCGTAGAGGACCTCGTACACCGCCTTGTCCGTCTCGTACGCCCGGAGCAGCTCCGGCTCGTCCGCGCGGATCGGCCCCCGACGACTTCGCGTACCCGGTGCAGAACGCTCGCGCACCGCGTCGCCCAGTCCGCGTCCCACGGCTGGTGGGAGCGGGCCGCGTAGTCGAAGGACCGCAGCATGCCCGCCACGTCGCGTACGACCGGCTGCGGGCGCCGCCGCTCCGCGAGCGGGCGCGACGGCTCGCCCTCGAAGTCGATCACCGACCACTCGCCGCCCGGTGCGCGCAGCGTCTGGCCCAGGTGCAGGTCGCCGTGGACGCGCTGGGCCGGCCACGCCCGCCCCGCCCGTCCCAGCGCCGCGAACGCGTCGAACGCGGTGCGCAGCGCGGGGACGTACGGGAGCAGCGCGGGCACCGCCTGCGCCGCCGCGTCGAGCCGCTCGGTCATCGCCGCCGCGAGCAGCTCCGTCTGCTGCCTGCGCAGGGTCGTCGTCGGCAGGGCGCCGGCGAGCGCGGTGTGCACCTCGGCGGTGGCCCGCCCCAGCGCCTGCGCGTCGGCGGTGAAGTCGCCGCCGGTGGCGAGGGACCGCAGCGCGCGCTGCCAGCCGTCCTCGGAGCCGTGCAGGAAGGGCTGCAGGACCCCGAGGGTGTACGGCTCGTACGGGTTGTCGGCGTTGGCGGCCTCGTACCAGGCGACCGGCGCCGGCACCCGCTCGCAGCCCTTGCGGGCGAGCGCGAGCGGCAGCTCCAGATCGGGGTTGGAGCCGGGACTGACCCGGCGGAACACTTTGAGGATGAACGAATCTCCATAGACCAGTGAGGAGTTGGACTGCTCGGCGCCAAGTGGCCTGGGAACGAGCCCGGGCGGGATGACGGCCGACGGGTCACGGCCGAAGCGCAGCGCTCCCGGCGCACCGGCGGTACGCAGCCGTTCGAGGAGCAGACCGGCGAGACGCGGGTCCAGGAGCGCGTCGTAGACGGTGAGTCCGGCCAGCGGCCCCTCCTGGACGTGCCCGACGAGAGCCGGCGCGAGACGCGGCGGCAGCGCGGGCCGTACGCCGAGCAGCAGTTGATAGCAGTCGGCGACCGGTGGCGCCGGTGGACCGGGCGACGCTGCGACGGGCTGCTGGACGCTCAGGAGCAGATGCAGCAGCCCGGGACTTCCCTGGGCGGGCAGCAACTCCGTGGCAGCGACCAGTGAGAACCCGGTGACCGGGCGCCCTTTGCCCGCGAACCACCGCTGCTTGGCAGCCATTCATGGAGCAGCGGCGCCAGCGAGGGGAGCAGCGCGGGGTGGGCTGGAGGAGTGGCGCGGCGGGCGGCCGTACTCCGGGTGGATGCAGCCTCCGACATGGCATCGCGTCCTTTCCCCGGGCACACCACAGGATGCGCAGAGTGTCCCGGATTGCGACCGTAGCTGTCCGGGCGGTGCGTGGGGTTCTCCCCGCAGTCGAAACGCGGGAAGTGTCGGGTCGGGGATCGTCCGTACGGACCCGATACGAGGGGGAGAGTGCCCAGGGCGAGGCAGTGGAAACCGCCCCGCCCCGGACGGGACTTCAGCCGCGCTTGGCCGGCAGCGGCGACGCGTCCTTGCGCAGCCGGAACCAGTAGAAGCCGTGACCTGCGAGGGTCAGCAGATACGGCCATTCGCCGATGGCGGGGAAACGCACCCCGCCGATCAGCTCGACCGGATGCCGTCCGTTGAAGGCCCGAAGATCCAGTTCCGTCGGCTGCGGGAACCGCGAGAAGTTGTGAACACACAGCACCAGGTCGTCCTTGTACTCGCGCAGGAACGCGATCACGGCCGGGTTGGTCGACGGCAGCTCGGTGTACGAGCCGAGGCCGAACGCAGGGTTCTGCTTGCGGATCTCGATCATCCGCCGCGTCCAGTGCAGCAGCGAGGAGGGCGAGGTCATCGCCGCCTCGACGTTGGTGACCTGGTACCCGTAGACCGGGTCCATGATCGTGGGGAGGAAGAGGCGCCCCGGGTCGCAGGACGAGAAGCCGGCGTTGCGGTCGGGCGTCCACTGCATGGGTGTGCGTACGGCGTCCCGGTCGCCCAGCCAGATGTTGTCGCCCATCCCGATCTCGTCGCCGTAGTACAGGATCGGCGATCCGGGGAGGGAGAGGAGCAGAGCCGTGAACAGCTCGATCTGGTTGCGGTCGTTGTCGAGGAGCGGGGCCAGCCGCCGCCGGATGCCGATGTTGGCGCGCATCCGCGGGTCCTTGGCGTACTCCGCGTACATGTAGTCGCGTTCTTCGTCCGTGACCATTTCGAGGGTCAGCTCGTCGTGGTTGCGCAGGAAGATGCCCCACTGGCAGTTGGACGGGATGGCAGGGGTCTTGGCCAGGACTTCCGAGACCGGGTACCGGGATTCGCGGCGTACGGCCATGAAGATGCGCGGCATCACGGGGAAGTGGAACGCCATGTGGCACTCGTCGCCGCCGGCCTTGTAGTCGCCGAAGTAGTCGACGACGTCTTCCGGCCACTGGTTGGCCTCGGCGAGGATCACGGTGTCCGGGTAGGACGCGTCGATCTCCTTGCGGACCCGCTTCAGGAACTCGTGGGTGCGGGGCAGGTTCTCGCAGTTCGTGCCCTCCTCCTGGTAGAGGTAGGGAACGGCGTCGAGGCGGAAGCCGTCGATGCCGAGGTCGAGCCAGAAGCGCAGGGCGGAGATCATCTCCTCCTGCACGGCCGGGTTCTCGTAGTTGAGGTCCGGCTGGTGGGAGAAGAAGCGGTGCCAGAAGTACTGCTTGCGGACCGGGTCGAAGGTCCAGTTGGAGGTCTCCGTGTCGACGAAGATGATCCGGGCGTCCTGGTACTGCTTGTCGTCGTCGGCCCAGACGTAGTAGTCGCCGTAGGGCCCGTCCGGATCGGAACGGGACTCCTGGAACCACGGGTGCTGGTCGCTGGTGTGGTTCATGACGAAGTCGATGATCACGCGCATGCCGCGCTGGTGCGCGGCGTCGACGAATTCCACGAAGTCGGCGAGGTCGCCGAACTCGGGGAGCACGGACGTGTAGTCCGACACGTCGTAACCGCCGTCGCGCAGCGGGGACTTGAAGAACGGCGGCAGCCAGAGGCAGTCGATGCCCAGCCACTGGAGGTAGTCCAGCTTGGCGGTGATGCCCTTGAGGTCACCTACGCCGTCTCCATTGCTGTCCTGGAAGGATCGGACGAGCACCTCGTAGAACACGGCGCGCTTGAACCACTCGGGATCGCGGTCCTTGGCGGGTGTGTCCTCGAAGGTGTCGTGGACGGGCTCGTTGACGATCATGATGTGGGTGACCCTCCGATCGGCGGGGACGGTCGCAGGACGACGATGTGCGCGGGCGTACGGCCCGGCTCTAGGCGCACATAGTTGGCCCTGCCCCAGTGATAGGTCTCGCCGGTGAGCTCGTCGCGCACCGGGACGGAGTCGGACCAGTCGAGGCCGAGTTCCGGCATGTCCAACGAGACCGTGGCTTCCTGGGTGTGGTGCGGGTCGAGGTTGACGACCACCACAACGGTGTTCGAACCCGAGCGCTTCGAGTAGACGATGACCGCGTCGTTGTCGGCGTGGTGGAAGTGCAGGTCACGCAGTTGCTGGAGGGCGGGGTGGCGGCGGCGCACCCGGTTGAGGGTGGTGATCAGCGGGGCGATGGTGCGGCCCTCGCGCTCCGCGCCCTCCCAGTCGCGCGGCCGCAGCTGGTACTTCTCCGAGTCGAGGTACTCCTCGCTGCCCTCCCGGACCGGTGTGCCCTCGCACAGCTCGAAGCCCGCGTACACGCCCCACGTGGGCACCAGCGTGGCGGCGAGCACCGCCCGCACCTCGAAGGCCGGACGGCCGCCGTGCTGGAGGTAGGCGTGCAGGATGTCCGGGGTGTTCACGAAGAAGTTGGGGCGCATGTACGCGGCGGCGTCGCCGGAGAGCTCCGTGAGGTACTCGGTCAGCTCCTGCTTGGTGTTGCGCCAGGTGAAGTACGTGTACGACTGCTGGAAGCCGATCGCGCCGAGGGTGTGCATCATCGCGGGACGGGTGAAGGCCTCGGCCAGGAAGATCACGTCGGGGTCGGTGCGGTTGATGTCCGCGATGACCTTCTCCCAGAAGACCACCGGCTTGGTGTGCGGATTGTCGACGCGGAAGATCCGCACGCCGTGGCCCATCCACAGCCGTAGCACCCTCAGCGTCTCGCGGACCAGCCCCGGCATGTCGGCGTCGAACGCGATCGGGTAGATGTCCTGGTACTTCTTCGGCGGGTTCTCGGCGTACGCGATCGAGCCGTCGGCGCGGTGGTGGAACCACTCGGGGTGCTCGGTGACCCAGGGGTGGTCGGGTGAGCACTGCAGCGCGAAGTCCAGCGCGATCTCCATGCGCAGGTCCCGGGCGCGGGCGACGAAGTCGTCGAAGTCCTCGAACGTGCCGAGGTCGGGGTGGATCGCGTCGTGGCCGCCGTCCGCCGAACCGATCGCCCAGGGCACACCGACGTCCGTGGCGGACGCCGCCAGGGTGTTGTTGGGGCCCTTGCGGTGGGTGGTGCCGATCGGGTGAATGGGCGGCAGGTAGACCACGTCGAAGCCCATCGCGGCGACGGCGGGCAGTCGTTCGGCGGCCGTCCTGAACGTGCCGCTGACCTGCTTGCCCTTCGTGTCGGTACGGGCGCCCTCCGAGCGCGGGAAGAACTCGTACCAGGAGCCGAAGAGGGCGCGCTCGCGCTCGACGAGCAGCGGCATCCGCGGTGAGGACGTGACCAGCTCGCGCAGCGGGTGACGGGCGAGCGCCGCGTCCGCCTCGGGTCCGAGCGCGGCGGCGAGCCGGGCCGAGGGAGGGATCGTGGTGTCGCGCAGCGCGTCGACGCCGCCAGGACGGCCTCGCGCCCGTCCTTCTTGGGCACGCCGGACGCGGCGCGCTCGTACAGCTCCGCGCCCTCCGCGAGGACGAGCTCGGTGTCCTGGCCGGCCGGGATCTTGATCCGGGCGTTGTGGCGCCAGGTGGTCACGGGATCGGACCAGGCCTCCACGGCGTACGTCCACTGCCCCTCGGAGGCGGGCGTCACGCGCGCGCCCCACCGGTCGGTCCCCGGCGCGAGTTCGCGCATCGGGGTCCAGGGGCCCTCCCGGCCCGCCGGGTCACGCAGGACGACATTGGCGGCGACGGCGTCGTGGCCCTCGCGGAAGACGGTGGCGGTGACTTCGAACGTCTCACCGGCCACCGCCTTGGCGGGCCTTCTGCCGCAGTCGACGGCGGACGTACGTCCAGGACAGGAATGCGACCGATCATTGGCTCACCTGGTGGCTGTGCGGCCGCGGACGGGCACGGCTCGCGGTCGGGGGCTTTCTTGGGGTCTGTCCTTTTTAGCCGCTCCGTTGGCGACTGACGGGGTGCGGGCATCACCGCTCCTGTCCACGTTCACTCGGGTGGACCGACTTTGGGTGCGCGGGCATGTGTACCGGAGGAGCCTTCCCTCGTACCTCGGGTGCGCAATCCGGCGCTTTGTTAACTACTGCCGCGTAATGCGGCTCTATAACAGCGCGGACGGGAAACGGCCCCGCCTGTCCGGGCGGGACCGTTCTTCTGCCGGATGCGGGTTGTGCCGTTCGGATCGGCTGTCCACCTGGCGCAGGCGGTTCGGCGAGCCGGGGCCCGCGCCCGTGCCCCGGTCCCGGACCGCCTTCGCGGTCAGGGCCCCGGCCGCTTCCGCCGGGGCGCCCGCGGGTGGCCGGCCAGGTGGAGCGCCGCCGCGCCCGCCGTCGGCTTACCGGGCAAGGTTTCTGTCGTCGTGTCACCCGCTTTCCGGGCGGACGCGGTTCGCGCGCCGGGAGCGAACGGGCCGGGCCGCGTGAACCGTCCCCGGCGCCCGGCCCTCGGGCGGAGCGGCCCGCGCGGGCGGGGCGGCGGCCGAAAGGACCGCCGCCGCGGCGACAGCGGTGACGGCCCCCCGCAAGGCGCGGGCGGGTGTTCCGCGTTCGCGCCATGTGCTGAGTCGCCCTCCTCAACCCGGCGTGAGAATGGCGGAGTTGGACCGGTCGCGTCGTCCGCGAAGGGATCGAGGGGGGACCCCCTTCCCGGACCTGCGCGAGCCGTCCCCGGCCTCCGCAGTCTCCCCCGTCGGCGCGCTGCGTATCCTCAAGATCTTCTGTGCGCGTCACATCGGCATCACGACGCGCGGGGCGTACGGCGAAGAGGCCCGGCTGGACGGGCCGGGCCCCGTCGGTGCCCCTCCCGTCGAGCCGTCGCGCTCCGAGCATCCGAAGGACCACCCACCCATGACGCACATCCTGATCGCCGGCGGCGGCATAGCCGGACTCACCGCCGCACTGAGCCTGCACGCGGCCGGCTTCGACCGGATCACCGTGGCCGAGGCGGCCCGCGCGATCCAGCCGGTCGGCGCCGGGCTGAACATCCTGCCCAACGCGGTGCGCGAACTCGACGCGCTCGGGCTGTTCGACGCCCTCGACCGGGAGGCCGTACGCACCCGTGAACTGCGCTACTACCACTGCGGCGGCGGCCTGATCTCCCGCGAGCGGCGCGGTCTCGACGCCGGTTACCGCTGGCCCCAGCTCTCCGTCCACCGCGCGCACCTGCAGCGGACGCTGGCCGATGCCGTACGGGACCGGCTGGGCGCGGACGCCCTCGTCACCGGCGTACGGGTGGCCGGGCTGACCACCCTGCCCGACGGCCGGGCCCGCGTGCGGCTGGAGCACCGGGGCGGCGGGGCCCACGGGCACACCACCCTGGAACCCGACGTACTGATCGGCGCCGACGCCATCCGCTCCGCCGTCCGCGCCGCGCTCAGTCCGGACGGGGGCGCGCCGGAGTGGAACGGTCTGCTCGTGTGGCGCGGCGTCTCGCGGATGCCCGCCGAGCGGGTCCGGCCCTTCATGTTCGTCGCGGGCTCCGACCGGCAGAAGGCGGTGGTCTACCCGCTGTCCGAACCGGCCGCCGGCACCGGTGAAGTGCTGGTCAACTGGGCCCTGATGAGACCCGCGGACTCCATCGACGACGCCGTGCGCGGTGACTGGAACAGACCGGTCCCGCCGACCAGGTTCCTCCACCACTACGAAGGCTGGGAGTTCGACGGCGTCAGCGTCCCCGAGGTGCTGCGGGCCTCCGACAGCGCGTTCGAATACCCCATGGTGGACATCGAACCCCTGGAACGCTGGAGCCACGGCCGTACGACGCTGATCGGCGACGCCGCCCACGCCATGTACCCGGTCGGGTCGAACGGCGCGACCCAGTCCGTCGTCGACGCCCGCGCCCTCGCCCACGCCCTGGCCCTGCACGCCGATCCGGCCGAGGCGCTGCGGCCGTACGAGGCGGAGCGCAGGCCCGCGATGACCGAACTCCAGCGGGCCAACCGGCAGCTCGGCCCCGAGGCCGTCATCAGTCTGGCGCACGAACGGGCGCCCGGTGGTTTCACGGACATCGACGAGGTGATCCCGGCGCACGAGCTGGCGGCCGTCTCCGCCAAGTACGCGGCCACCGGGGCGTTCGACCCGGCCACGGTCAACCTCGGCTCGCCGTACGACGTGCCGGTGCACGCCCTGCACTGATCCTCCACGCCCGCCGTGCGCCGTGGCTGAGGAGGGTGGAGTGGCACTACCTTCTGGAGGGAAAGGCCGGACACACACCGCCGTGCGTCCGACCCGGTTCGTACGTCCCCTGCGAAGGTGGAACACGTGAAGGCCATTCGTCGATTCACCGTGCGCCCCGTTCTTCCCGAACCCCTCCGACCCCTGAGCGACCTGGCCCGCAATCTGCGGTGGTCGTGGCACACCGAGACCCGCGAGCTGTTCCAGGCCGTGGACCCCGAAGGCTGGGCGGCCGCTGGGGGTGATCCCGTACGGCTGCTCGGGGCCGTACCTGCCGGGCGGCTGGCCGAGCTGGCCGAAGACCGGCATTTCCTGACCAGACTGACCGCCGCCGCCGACGACCTGGACGAGTACCTGCGCGGACCGCGCTGGTACCAGTCGCAGTCACCCACTCCCCAGCTACCGGCCGCCGTCGCCTACTTCTCACCCGAATTCGGGGTCACGGCGGCCTCCCGCAGTACTCGGGCGGCCTCGGCATCCTCGCCGGTGACCACCTGAAGGCAGCCAGCGACCTGGGCGTACCGCTCATCGGGGTCGGGCTGCTCTACCGGCACGGATACTTCAGGCAGAGCCTGTCCCGGGACGGCTGGCAGCAGGAGCAGTACCCGCTGCTCGACCCGAACGAGCTGCCCGTGTCCCTGCTCCGGGAGGCCGACGCACCCCCAGCCAGGTCGCGCTCACCCTGCCCGGCGGGCGGGCGCTGCGAGCCCACATCTGGCAGGCGCAGGTCGGGCGCGTACCGCTGCTGATGCTCGACTCGGACGTCGAGGAGAACGCGGCGGGGGAGCGCGACGTCACCGACCGGCTGTACGGCGGCGGCAGCGAGCACCGGCTGCTCCAGGAGATGCTGCTCGGCATCGGCGGGGTGCGGGCCGTCCGCTCGTACTGCCGCCTGACCGGCCATCCCACCCCCGAGGTGTTCCACACCAACGAAGGACACGCGGGCTTCCTCGGCCTGGAGCGGATCCGGGAGCTGGCGGACGAAGGGGTGGAGTTCGACGCCGCCCTGGAGGCGGTACGGGCCGGGACCGTCTTCACGACGCACACGCCCGTGCCGGCCGGCATCGACCGCTTCGACCGCGAGCTCGTCGCGCACCACTTCGGGGACTCGGGCGAACTGCCGGGCGTCGACGTCGGACGCGTTCTCCAGCTCGGCATGGAGACCTATCCCGGCGGCGAGCCGAACCTCTTCAACATGGCCGTGATGGGCCTGCGGCTCGCCCAGCGCGCCAACGGCGTCTCCACCCTCCACGGCGCGGTCAGCCGCCGGATGTTCTCCGGTCTGTGGCCGGGATTCGACCCTCAGGAGGTGCCGATCACCTCGGTCACCAACGGGGTGCACGCACCCACCTGGGTCGCCCCGGAAGTCATGCGCCTGGGGGCGCGGCAGATCGGCGGGGGCCGTATCGAGGACGCCCTGTCGGGCGGTTCCGTCAGCGGGGCGCAGCGGTGGGACGCCGTCGGCGACATCGCGGACGGCGAGATCTGGGACCTGCGGCGCACCCTGCGCCAGCAACTGGTCCAGGAGGTGCGGGAGCGGCTGCGCGCCTCGTGGCGCCAGCGCGGCGCCGTGGACGCGGAGCTCGGATGGACCGACGCCGCGCTGGACCCGGACGTCCTGACCATCGGCTTCGCGCGGCGCGTCCCCTCGTACAAACGGCTCACCCTGATGCTGCGCGACCGCGACCGGCTGATGGACATGCTGCTGCACCCCCAGCGGCCGGTGCAGATCGTGGTGGCGGGCAAGGCGCACCCGGCGGACGACGGCGGGAAGCGGCTGGTGCAGGAGCTGGTGAGGTTCGCGGACGACCCGCGCGTGCGCCACCGGATCGTCTTCCTGCCCGATTACGGCATGGGCATGGCGAAGAAGCTCTACCCGGGCTGCGACGTCTGGCTGAACAACCCGCTGCGCCCGCTGGAGGCGTGCGGCACGAGCGGGATGAAGGCCGCGCTCAACGGCTGCCTCAACCTGTCGGTGCTCGACGGCTGGTGGGACGAGTGGTTCGAGCCGGACTTCGGCTGGGCCATCCCGACCGCCGACGGCGTGGTCACCGACGTGGACCGGCGCGACGACCTGGAGGCCAACGCGCTGTACGAGCTGATCGAGCAGCGCGTCGCGCCGCGCTTCTACGACCGGGGCCCGGACGGGCTGCCCGGCCGCTGGATCGAAATGGTCCGTCAGACCCTGGCCACACTCGGTCCGAAGGTGCTGGCGGGGCGCATGGTGCGGGAGTACGTCGAGCGGCTGTACGCCCCGGCCGCCGAGGCGCACCGGGCGCTGGCCCCGGACGCGGCCCGCGAACTGGCGGCGTGGAAGGCGCGGGTGCGCGCCGCGTGGCCGCAGGTCGCGGTCGACCACGTCGAAGCCGTGGCGGCCACCGCCGTCAACGGCACGGCGGAGCTCGGCTCGACGCTCGGCCTGCGCGTACGCGTGGCCCTGGGCCGGCTCGGTCCGGACGACGTGGAGGTGCAGGCGGTCGCGGGCCGGGTCGACCCGGACGACGCGATCGGCGACGCCCAGACCTTCCCGCTGAAGCCGGCGGGCGGTCCGGACCTGGAGGGCCGCTGGATGTACGAGGGCCCCCTGACCCTCGACCGCACGGGCCCCTTCGGTTACACGGTCCGGATACTGCCGTCCCACCGCCTGCTGCCGCACAGCGCGGACCTGGGCCTGGTGGCGCTGCCGACCGGGGCGACGGGGGAGGGCGCGGGCGTGCTGATGCGCTGACGCACCCGGCAGGCCCGGCAGGCACAGGGAAGAGCCCTGCGGGAACGGACATCCGTTCCCGCAGGGCTCTTCCGCGGGGTTCTACGGGGCCTTGCGGGGTTCTACGGGAACGTCAGCTTGAAGCCGCTGATGTAGCCGGTGTCCTGCCTGGCCACGTCCTGGACCCTGAGCTTCCAGACACCGTTCGCCGTCTCGGAGGACGCGTTGACCGTGTACGTCTCCTTGACGTTGTCCGCGGAGTCCGACGAGCTGGAGCCCTTCAGGCGGTACGCCGTGCCGTCCGGGGCGAGCAGGTCGACGACCAGGTCGCCGCGCCAGGTGTGGACGATGTCCACGCCGACCTTGAGCGTGCTGGGCGCCGCGCCCGTCTTGGTCGAGGTGACCGACGAGGTCACCGCCGCGCCGGCGTCCGGGATGGCGACATCGGCGGTGTTCTCGAAGGACGTGCCGGTCCCCGGGTCGCCGCCGCCGGGACGGGTCCCGACGTTGACGCCCGCCCAGGCGTCGGCGACGGCCTTGTACTCGGCGCTGGTGGTGCCGTACAGCTCACCGGCGACCGCGAGGGTGCCGGTGCGGGCACCCGCGTAGTTGGTCGACGAACCGAACTTGGTGGTGAGCGCCTTGAACCAGATCTGCGCGGCCTTCTCCCGGCCGATGCCGGTCACCGGCAGGCCGTCGGAGGTCGGCGAGTCGTAGCTGACGCCGTTGACGGTCTTGGCGCCGCTGCCCTCGGAGAGCAGGTAGAACCAGTGGTTCGCCGGGCCCGAGGAGTAGTGGACGTCGATGGAGCCGATGCCCGAGTACCAGGCGTCCTTGGACGAGCCGTCCCTGCTCGGCTTGTCCATGTAGCGCAGCGGCGTGCCGTTGCCCCGGATGTCGATCTTCTCGCCGACCAGGTAGTCGCCGACGTCCTTGGAGTTGTTGGCGTTGAACTCGACGGCGGCGGCGAAGATGTCGGAGGTCGCCTCGTTGAGGCGCCCGACTCGCCGCTGTAGACGAGGCCGGCGGTGTTGGAGGTGACGCCGTGCGTCATCTCGTGCGCGGCGACGTCGATCGAGGTGAGCGGCTTGGTGTTGTTCGCGCCGTCGCCGTACGTCATGCAGAAGCACGCGTCCGACCAGAAGGCGTTGACGTACGCGTTGCCGTAGTGGACCCGGGAGTACGCGCCGACACCGTCACCGCGGATACCGCTGCGGCCGTGCACGCTCTTGAAGTAGTCCCACGTCAGGCCCGCTCCGTACGCCGCGTCCGCGCCCGCGGTCTCGGCGTTCTGCGGAGTGCCGTCGCCCCAGACGTCGTCCGGTCCCGAGAAGAGCGTGCCGGTGCCCGACGTACCCCGGTTGAGGTTGTACGTCTTGTGGCTGCCGCGCCCGGTGTCGGTCAGGGTGTACGACGGGGCGGAGCCCACCGTCACCTGGCCGCTGTACTGGGTGTTGCCGGTGCCGTTGTGGATGGCCTGCCACTCGAAGATCTTCTTGCCGGTGGAGGCGTCGGTGACGACGTGCAGCTCGTTCGGGGTGCCGTCGTGCTGCAGGCCGCCGACGACCGTCTCGTACGCCAGCGTGGGCTCGCCCTGCCCCATCCACACCACCTTGCGCGGGGCGCGGTCGGCCTCGGTCTTCTTCGAGCCCTCGGCCTTCGCGGCGCCCAGCGCCTGCTTCTCGGCGGCGGCCGGCGTGACTTCGGCGCTCGTGTCGACCGACTTGAGCTGAGCCTTGGACGCCTTGGTCACGCCCTCGGTCTTCCCCGCCCTCGTCTCGGCGACGATCAAGTCGCGCCCAGGACCGGGAGCCCGTCGTAGGTGCGCTCGTACCGCGTGTGGGTGGTCCCGTCGCGGTCCTGGACGACGTCGCGTACGGCGAGCTTCTCCTTGGCGCCGAGGCCGAGGTCCTTGGCGGTGGCCGCCTTGGTGGCGTTGGCCTCGCGTATCAGCTCCGCGCGCTGGGCGGGGGAGAGCTTCGCGGGCAGGGCGCCGGGGTCGGCCTTCCCGGCCGCGGCGGTCTTCGGGGCGGTGGTCCAAGGATCGTCGGCCGATGCGGTGCCGGCCTGTACGCCGACGGTGAGCAGTGCCGCCGCGGTCAGCAGCGCACCGGTCGCGGTGGCACGTCGTCCAGTCGTGGATCTCACGCGAACTCCTTCTGCAAGGGGGGTGTCGGGCGGCTTGGGGTGGGCTGCCCGGGCGGAGCCGTGCGGAGCAAGGTGGAGCGCGGAACGGGGGAAGAGTGGCAGGAACGGGGGTTGTCTGTCAGGAGCGCGTCAACAAGTTGGCCGGAAATCGTCCGCTGCCCGAAGAGCCGTGTCCGTTCAGCGGACGTTTCGCGGGGTGTTGCCGCAACGCCGCCGGGGTCCGGTGCCGGACCGGGACCGGTCGCGCGAGGATGTTGCGGACTGACCGGTTTCAGCGCACTCCGGAGGGACGGGAACACGGCGATGGACGGACCGACTTTGGTGACGGGCGCCACCGGCACACTGGGGCGCCCCCTGGTGGACCGGCTGCTGGCGGAGGGCACGGCCGTACGGGTGATGAGCCGTCGCCCGCGGCGGGCGGACGACGACAGGCCGTACACGTGGGCGGTCTGCGACCTCGCCTCGGGCAAAGGGCTCGGGGCCGCGGTGGAGGGCGCGGCGACGATCGTGCACTGCGCCACGAACGCCCGCAACGACGTGGCGACGACCCGGCGGCTGATCGACGCCGCCCAGCGGGCCGGCGGCCCGCACCTGGTCTACATCTCGATCGTGGGCGTGGACCGGGTGCCGTTCTTCTACTACGACGCGAAGCTCGCCGCGGAGCGGCTCGTCGAGGGGTCCGGACTGCCCTGGACGATCCTGCGCGCCACGCAGTTCCACGACCTGGTGGCCACCGTGACGCTCGCCCAGCGGCGCCTGCCGGTGACACTGGTGCCGGCCGGCCTGCGCTTCCAGCCCGTCGAGGTCGCGGAGGTCGCCGGGCGGCTCGCGCGAGCTCGCCCGGAGCGCGCCGGCCGGGCGGGTGCCGGACATGGGCGGCCCCGAGGTGCGCGACGCCCGCG
>RHMC01000167.1 GCA_003719395.1 Streptomyces altiplanensis | reverse complement strand
GTGGGGCGGGTGGACTCGAACCCACGACCGACGGATTATGAGTCCGCTGCTCTAACCGGCTGAGCTACCGCCCCTAACGGCGCGTCGCGCACATTTGTGCGCGCCGTCTGCCGCAGCATAGCCGCTCATACGATCTCCTGCCTCGGGTGGTCGGCCACGCATGCCCATGAGGACATCGCCGCCGCCTGCGCGGTTGCAGGAGACATGAAAAAGGACCCCAGAGGGGTCCTTTTCCTTGCCGCTCCCCCGACTGGACTCGAACCAGTAACCCTCCGGTTAACAGCCGCTGCTCTGCCAATTGAGCTACAGGGGATCGCGCTCCCCCGACTGGACTCGAACCAGTAACCTGCCGGTTAACAGCCGGCTGCTCTGCCAATTGAGCTACAGGGGATTGCTGCGTTGCATCGAACGTACCCACCGGATGGCGTCCCGGGGGGCGTGTGCTCGCTGCGACACATACATTAGCGCAAGCAGGGGGGTGCTCCGCCAATCGGTATCTCCCGGGGTGATCACAGACGTCTCCGGGTAGGCGCCCAGCACAGCCCCCGCGGTCCGGGACTCCCACGGCGTCAGGGGACCGCCGACGCAAGAGAAGGGTGACAGCCATGCGCTACCGGCTCACATTCATCGCCGGACTGGCCATCGGGTACGTGCTCGGGACCCGATCCGGGCGCGAACGCTACGAGCAGTTGAAGAAGTCCGCACGCCAGATCGCCCAGAACCCCGCCGTGCGCAACGCCGCCGAGTCCGCCGCCCAGAACGGCCGCGACATCGCGGGCAAGGCGCTCCACACGGTCAGCGACAAGGTCGGGGACCGGGTGCCCGGCTCCGTGTCCGAGCGGGTGCGGTCGCTGCGCGAGCGGGGCCAGAGCGGCGAGGACGACTGGGGCACGACCAACACCTAGCCCCGGCACCGGGCGCGGCACGGCCCCGGCCCCGCATGCGGCAGAATCTCGTACATGGGGATAGTCGCCGGCTTGGACAGTTCGTCTGGTTCTACGCGCATCGTCGTGTGCGACGCGGATACGGGTGCCGTGCTGCGGCAGGGGTACGCCCCGCACCCCGTGGAGGCGAAGGCCGCCGAGGCCGATCCGCAGGTGTGGCTGTTGTCACTGGGCGAGGCCGCGTCCGGCGGGCTGCTCGAGGGCGTGCAGGCCATCGGCGTATCGGCGCAGCAGCACGGCATGATCCCGCTGGACGCCCACGGCACGTCGGTACGTCCGGCGCTGCTCGGCAACGACAAGCGGGCCCAGGTCGCGGCCGCCGATCTGGTCGACGCGCTCGGCGGACGCCAGGCCTGGGCCGAGGCCGTCGGGTCCGTGCCGCAGGCCGCGCAGCCGCTGGCGAAACTGCGCTGGCTGGCGCGCAACGAGCCGGAGTCCGCGCAGCACACCGCCGCCGTGATGCAGCCGCACGACTGGCTGGTCTGGCAGCTGCTCGGCGGCCCGCCCGCAGGACCACCGACCGGGGCGCGGCCTCGGGCACCGGCTACTGGTCGGCCGCCACCGGTACGTACCGGCCCGACCTGGTCGAGCTGGCACTGGGGCACCAGGCCGCGCTGCCCGAGGTGCTCGGCCCCTCCGAGGCCGCGGGGACCACGCCCGAGGGGCTGCTGATCTCCGCGGGGACCGGCGAGACGATGGCCGCGGCCTTCGGGCTCGGCGTCGGCGTCGGGGACGCCGTGGTGTCCCTGGGGGCCTCCGGTTCGGTGATGGCCGTGCACCACGAGGCGCTGGTCGATCCGAGCGGTCTCATCACGTCGTTCGCGGACGCCACCGGAATGCACCTGCCGGTCGTGCACACGCTCAATGCCGTACGGGCGCTGCGGGGCACGGCCGAGCTGCTGGGGACGGATCTGGAGGGGCTTTCGGAGCTGGCGCTCACGTCGTCGCCCGGGTCGTACGGGCTCGTCCTGCTGCCGTACCTGGAGGGTGAGCGTACGCCGCAACTCCCGCACACCGCCGGGAGCCTGAGCGGGCTGCGGCGCGAGTCGATGAAGCCCGAGCACCTGGCACGGGCGGCCTTCGAGGGCATGCTGTGCTCGCTGGCCGACGCCATGGACGTGCTGCGGGGGCGGGGCGTGGAGGTGCGGCGGGTCTTCCTGCTCGGGGCCGCCGCCGAGCTGCCCGCCGTGCAGGCGGCGGCGCCCGCGATCTTCGGTACGCAGGTGGTCGTGCCGCAGCCCGCGGAGTACGCGGCGCTGGGCGCGGCCCGGCAGGCGGCGTGGGCGCTCGGGGTGTCGCAGGGCACGCTGGCTCCGCACACCCCGCCGGCCTGGCGGGGTGCGGCGGCGCAGGTGCTGGAGCCGGGCGACGAGGTGGCGGTGGGGCAGGCGGTGCGTCAGCAGTACGGCGCGACGCGGGACCAGATCCATCCCGGAGCGTTCGGGGCCTGAAGTCTTGACCCGGTGATGGGGTAATCCCTTGGAAATACCGGCGCCGGGTGTCGGAGGATGGGGCGATCCTCTGCCCTGCCGACTCCGAGAGATTTCGTGTGCTCATAAGACTCCTGCGGGCCCGTCTGGGCCCGTACAAGAAACCCATCGCCCTGCTGGTCGTGCTGCAACTGCTGCAGACTTCCGCCTCCCTCTACCTGCCCACCCTCAACGCGGACATCATTGACAACGGTGTCGTGACCGGGGACACCGGTTACATCCTGGAGTTCGGCGCCGTCATGGTCGCCGTCAGCCTCGTCCAGGTGGTCTGCAACATCGGCGCCGTCCACTACGGCGCGAAGACCGCGTCGGCGCTCGGGCGGGACGTGCGGGCGGCCGTCTTCGAGCGGGTGCAGAGCTTCTCGGCCCGTGAGGTCGGGCACTTCGGGGCGCCCTCGCTGATCACGCGTACGACCAATGACGTCCAGCAGGTCCAGATGCTGGTGCTGATGGCGTTCACGCTGATGGTGTCGGCGCCGATCATGTGCGTGGGCGGCATCGTCATGGCGCTCGGTCAGGACGTGCCGCTGTCGGGCGTGCTGCTCGCGGTCGTGCCCGTGCTCGGGATCGCCGTGAGCCTGATCGTGCGGCGCATGCGGCCGCTGTTCCGCGCGATGCAGGAGCGGCTCGACACGGTCAACCAGGTGCTGCGCGAGCAGATCACCGGCAACCGCGTGATCAGGGCTTTCGTACGGGACGGGTACGAGAAGGACCGCTTCGGGGAGGCGAACACCGCGCTGACGGACGTGTCGCTGTCCTCGGGACGGCTGATGGCGCTGATGTTCCCCATCGTGATGACGGTCGTGAACGTCTCCAGCGTCGCGGTGGTCTGGTTCGGCGCGCACCGGATCGACAGCGGCGGCATGGAGATCGGGGCGCTGACGGCGTTCCTCGCGTACCTGATGCAGATCGTGATGGCCGTGATGATGGCCACCTTCATGTTCATGATGGTGCCGCGCGCCGAGGTGTGCGCCGAGCGCATCGAGGAGGTGCTGGACACGGCGTCGAGCGTCGTACCGCCGGCCAGTCCGGTACGGGAACTGCGCCGGCATGGGCAACTGGAGCTGCGCGGGGCGGAGTTCCGCTACCCGGGCGCGGAGGAACCGGTGATCAGGGGCATCGACCTGGTGGCCCGCCCCGGTGAGACGACGGCGATCATCGGGTCGACGGGCAGCGGGAAGTCGACGCTGCTCGGCCTCATACCCCGGCTGTTCGACGCCACGGACGGGGAGGTGCTGGTGGACGGGGTCGATGTACGGACGCTCGATCCGGCACTGATGGCGAAGACCGTCTCGCTGGTTCCGCAGAAGCCCTATCTGTTCTCCGGGACGGTCGCCACGAATCTGCGGTACGGGAAGCCGGACGCCACGGACGAGGAACTGTGGAACGCGCTGGAGGTGGCGCAGGCACGGGAGTTCGTGGAGCGGCTCGACGGCGGACTGAACGCGCCGATCGCGCAGGGCGGCACGAACGTGTCGGGCGGGCAGCGGCAGCGGCTCGCCATCGCGCGGACGCTGGTGCGGCGGCCGGAGATCTACTTGTTCGACGATTCCTTCTCGGCTCTGGACTACACGACCGATGTGGCGCTGCGGTCCGCGCTGGCACGGGAGACGGCCGAGGCGACGGTGGTGATCGTCGCCCAGCGGGTGTCGACCATCCGCGACGCCGACCGGATCGTGGTCCTGGACGAGGGCCGGGTGGTCGGCACGGGACGCCATCACGAGCTGATGGAGAGCAATGCGACGTACCGGGAGATCGTGCTCTCCCAGCTGACGGAGGCTGAGGCGGCATGAGCGGGCCCGGTGGACGCATGATGGCCGGCGGCGCGCCGACCGAGCGGTCGATGGATTTCAAGGGCTCGGGGAAGCGGCTGCTGCGGCAGTTCGCTCCCGAACGGGTCACGTTGTGGTGGATGCTGGCGGCGGGCGTGCTGAGCGTCGCGCTCTCGGTGATCGGCCCGAAGATCCTGGGGCGGGCGACCGACCTGGTCTTCGCGGGGGTCGTCGGCCGGCAGATGGCGGACGGCGGCAGCAAGGCGCAGGCCGTCGAGGGCCTGCGGGAGAAGGGCGAGCGACCGGCTCGCGGACATGCTCTCCGGGGTGGACTTCGTCCCCGGGCGGGGCATCGACTTCGGGGCGGTCGGCGACGTACTGCTGCTGGTGCTCGCGGTGTACGTGGGCGCGGGGCTGCTGATGCTGGTGTCGTCGCGGCTGTCGATCCGGGTCATCAACCGGACCGTGTTCCGGATGCGCGAGGACGTGCAGGCGAAGCTGTCGCGGCTGCCGCTGAGCTACTTCGACCGGCAGAAGCGGGGTGAGGTGCTGAGCCGGGCGACGAACGACATCGACAACATCTCGCAGACCATGGCGCAGACCATGGGCCAGCTCATCAACTCCCTGCTGACCATCGTGGGTGTGCTGGCGATGATGTTCTGGATGTCACCGCTGCTGGCGCTGGTCGCGCTGGTGACCGTACCGCTGTCGGTGGTGGTGGCGGCGAAGGTCGGCAAGCGGTCGCAGCCGCAGTTCGTGCAGCAGTGGAAGACCACGGGCAAGCTCAACGCGCACATCGAGGAGATGTACACCGGTCATGCGCTGGTGAAGGTCTTCGGGCGGCAGGAGGAGTCGGCCGAGGCGTTCCGGGAGCAGAACGACGCGCTGTACGAGGCCGGGTTCAAGGCGCAGTTCAACAGCGGGATCATGCAGCCGCTGATGTTCTTCGTGAGCAATCTGAACTACGTGCTGGTGGCGGTGGTCGGCGGGCTGCGGGTCGCGTCCGGCACGCTGTCGATCGGCGACGTGCAGGCGTTCATCCAGTACTCGCGGCAGTTCTCGATGCCGCTGACGCAGGTCGCCTCGATGGCGAACCTGGTGCAGTCGGGCGTCGCCTCGGCCGAGCGGGTCTTCGAACTGCTCGACGCGGACGAGCAGGAGCCCGACGCGGCGGACGCGGAGCGGGCGGAGCTGCCGTCCGCTCCCGAGGGCCGGGTCGCGCTGGAGAAGGTGTCCTTCCGGTACGAGCCGGACAAGCCGCTCATCGAGAACCTGTCGCTCGCGGTCGAGCCGGGGCAGACGGTCGCGATCGTCGGGCCGACGGGGGCGGGCAAGACGACGCTGGTGAATCTGCTGATGCGGTTCTACGAGGTGACGGGCGGCCGGATCACTCTCGACGGTGCCGACATCGCGAAGATGACGCGGGAGGACCTGCGGTCGGCATCGGCATGGTCCTCCAGGACACCTGGCTGTTCGGCGGGACGATCGCCGACAACATCGCGTACGGGGCGCAGCCGTCGCGCAGCGTCACGCGCGAGGAGATCGAGGAGGCGGCGCGGGCCGCCCACGCGGACCGGTTCGTACGGACGCTGCCCGACGGGTACGACACGGTGATCGACGACGAGGGGTCGGGGGTCAGCGCGGGCGAGAAGCAACTGATCACGATCGCGCGGGCGTTCCTGTCCGATCCGGTGATCCTCGTCCTCGACGAGGCGACGAGCTCGGTCGACACCCGGACGGAGGTGCTGATCCAGAAGGCGATGGCACGGCTGGCCCACGGCCGTACGAGTTTCGTGATCGCGCACCGGCTCTCCACCGTCCGGGACGCGGATGTGATCTTGGTGATGGAGAATGGCTCGATCGTTGAGCAGGGGACGCATGACGGACTGCTGGCGGCGGAGGGCGCGTACGCGCGTCTGTACGCGGCGCAGTTCGCTCAGGCGGTGGCAGAAGTGGACTGACTGACCATGGCAGAGAGCACGGAGAAGAAGAGCGCGGACCGGAACGCGCGCAGTGACACATCCGGCCTCGCGGTCGGGATATCGCTCGGGATGTCGACCGGTGTCGCCGCCGGGCTGCTGCTCGACAACCTGGCGACCGGAATCGCGTGCGGCATGTGCATCGGTGTGGGGATCGGGGCCACGTTCGACGCGCGCCGCAAGGCCGGGAAGAACGCGGCCGACGGGGGCGGCCCCGCGGACGGCTCCTGACCCGAGTGCGCCGACGACGCGCCCGGCCCGGTGGCCGGGCGCCGTCGTGCGTCGCCGTCGCACGCCGTCGCCGTGCGTCCTCGTCGCGCTGTCCGGGCGGGCCGGTGGTCAGTCCAGGTAGCCGCGGAGCTGGTCGGCGAAGGCGTGGTCGCGGAGCTTGTTGATGGTCTTGGACTCGATCTGGCGGATGCGTTCGCGCGTCACGCCGAAGAGGCGCCCGATCTCCTCCAGGGTGCGGGGCCTGCCGTCGGCCAGGCCGTACCGGAGCTGGACGACCTTGCGTTCGCGCTCGCCGAGCGTGGAGAGCACGGCGTCCAGATGCTCGCGCAGGAGGAGGAAGGCGGCCGACTCGACGGGGGACGCGGCGTCGCCGTCCTCGATGAGGTCGCCGAGCGCCACCTCGTCCTCCTCGCCCACGGGTGCGTGCAGCGACACCGGTTCCTGGGCGAGGCGCAGGACTTCGCCGACCCGTTCCGGGGTGAGTTCGAGGTGGGCGGCGACCTCCTGCGGGGTGGGCTCGTAACCGCGTTCCTGGAGCATCCTGCGCTGGACGCGGATGACGCGGTTGATCAGCTCGACGACATGGACCGGGACGCGGATGGTGCGGGCCTGGTCGGCCAGCGCGCGGGACATGGCCTGGCGGATCCACCAGGTCGCGTACGTCGAGAACTTGTAGCCGCGGGCGTAGTCGAACTTCTCGACGGCGCGGATGAGCCCGAGGTTGCCCTCCTGGACCAGGTCGAGCATGGTCAGACCGCGGCCGACGTAACGCTTGGCGACGGACACGACGAGACGCAGGTTCGCCTCGATCAGGCGGCGTTTGGCCGTCCGGCCCATGACCACGAGTCTGTCGAGGTCGACGGCGAGCTGGGAGTCCGGGTCGCGGACGCTGCCGAGTTTCTCCTCGGCGAAGAGCCCGGCTTCGACCTTGCGGGCCAGGTCCACCTCCTCGGCCGCGGTGAGCAGCGGGATGCGGCCGATCTCGCGCAGGTACTGCCGGAAGAGGTCGGAGGACGGGCCCCCGCTGTCGGCGCGGGCGTCGTGCCGCCGCCCGGACGTCTCCGGTGTTCCGGGAGCGTCCGCCGGGTCCTCGACGAGGACTTCGGCTTCCACGAGCTCCACGACCTCTGTGGGCTCTGTGGGCTCTACGGGGTCTACGGGCTCGGTTTCGGGGTGGAATTCGCCCCGGCTCTGCGGAGGGACCGTGGTGATGACGTCGGTCAACGTCTGGGGCTGGCTCTGGGTCTGGGTCTGCACGGGGGGCGACCTCCAGGTGATCGCTGCCGGTTCGGGGGGCGTGCGGCAGCGGGACGGGAGCGGCCACCGGGCCGCCGTCCGTCCCGTACACGATGAGCGGATCCGCGGGTGTGGGGGGCCCACTCGGCGTGGGCCGGCCGCGCTCCGAGGACTCAGGCACCGCCACCCAGTGTGGGGTACGACACATCGCCGCCACGAGGGGCGTGCGGTGACTTTTTGGGTCCGGTCCGTCACCGGGCGGCAGGAGCCGTCAGAGCGCGGCCGCGCCGCTGGTTGCGCAGGGACTGGGCGTACTGCTGGAGGACCCACAGCTCGTTCTGTACGGCGGCGAGCTGCTGCGGGTCGGCGTGCGGGCCGCCGAGGCGGGCCAGCGTGCCCTGGACGTCCAGGATGCGGCGGTCGACCGCGCGCAGGCGGACCCGGATCAGCAGCTCGCCGGCGAAGATCTCGTCGACGGTCTTGCGCATGATCGGCTCGACGGCGAGCTCCGTGACCAGCGCGCGCACCGTGTCGTTGGGGGCGGTCTCGCGGACCCTCGCCAGGTAGTCGGAGGTGTCCTGCGCGCCCTGTTCCGCGCCGCCCGCCTCCTCGATGACCTGGCGTACGGCGGCGTACGGCGGGGCGGTGAACTCGTCCGCCCCGTACGCGTCGAACGCCGGGGAGACCAACTCGGGACGCTGGAGGGCGAGCTTCAGCAGCTCGCGCTCGGTGCGGTGCGCGGGGCTGCGCAGATTCAGCGCGGGACCGGACGGGCCGGGGGGCAGGGAGGGGCCCATGTCGTACGAGGGCGTGGGCCGGCGGTCCTGGGGCGCGGCGGGCCCACGGCCGCCCCGGTCGCGCCGCCCAGCGGGGCGAGCTGCGCGACGCGCTTGACCACGAACTGGGTGTCGAGGATGCCGAGGATGCCCGCGAGCTGGACCGCGGACTCGTGCTGGATCGCGATGTTCTTGATGTTGGCGACGATCGGCGCGGCCTCGTCGAGCGCGGCGGCCCGCCCGGCCGGGGTCTCCAGGTTGTGCCGGGACACGACGTGGCGGATGGCGAACTCGAAGAGGGGCGTACGCGTCTCGACCAGGGACGCCACCGCCGCGTCGCCCCTGGCGAGCCGCAGGTCGCAGGGGTCCATGCCGCCGGGCGTGATCGCGATGGACGTCTCGGCGGCGAACTTCTGGTCGTCCTCGAACGCGCGGAGCGCCGCCTTCTGGCCGGCCGCGTCGCCGTCGAAGGTGAAGACGACCTCGGCCGAGGCGTTGTCCATGAGGAGGCGGCGGAGGATCTTGATGTGGTCTCCGCCGAAGGACGTGCCGCAGGTGGCGATCGCGGTGGTGACGCCGGCCAGGTGGCAGGCCATGACGTCGGTGTACCCCTCGACGACCACCGCCCTGCTGGTCCTGGCGATCTCCTTCTTGGCCAGGTCGATGCCGTACAGGACCTGGGACTTCTTGTAGATCGCCGTCTCGGGGGTGTTGAGGTACTTCGGCCCGTTGTCGTCCTCGCGCAGCTTGCGCGCGCCGAAGCCGACGACCTCGCCCGTGATGTCGCGGATCGGCCACATCAGGCGGCCGCGGAAGCGGTCGATGGGACCGCGGCGGCCCTCCTGGGAGAGGCCGGAGAGGGTCAGCTCCTTGTCGGAGAAGCCCTTGCCGCGCAGGTAGCGGGTGAGGTGGTCCCAGCCGGCCGGGCTGTAGCCGACGCCGAAGTGCCGGGCGGCGTCCTGGTCGAAGCCGCGCTCGGCCAGGAACTTCCGGCCGATCTCCGCCTCGGCGGAGTCGAGCTGTTCGGCGTAGAACTGCGCGGCGGCCTTGTGCGCCTCGACCAGGCGGACGCGCTCACCGCGCTGGTGCGTGGGGTTGTAGCCGCCTTCTTCGTAGCGCAGGGTGATGCCCGCCAGGGCGGCGAGGCGCTCGACCGTCTCGGAGAACGAGAGGTGGTCGATCTTCATCACGAAGGCGATCGTGTCGCCGCCCTCCTGGCAGCCGAAGCAGTGGAAAAGACCCTTGCTCGGGCTGACCTGGAAGGACGGGGACTTCTCGTCGTGGAAGGGGCACAGGCCCTTCAGATTGCCGCCGCCGGCGTTGCGGAGCTGGAGATACTCGGAAACAACGGCGTCGATCGGGACCGCGTCCCGGACCGCCTTCACGTCGTCATCGTTGATCCTGCCTGCCACGCGTGAAGTGTACGGCGGCACTCGGACACTTCCGTCGGCCGAGCGGCCGGTGAGCGGCCGGCCGAGTGGTCAGCCGAGCAGGGAGGCCAGGTCCACGGACGGGTCGGAGAGGGCGTAGGTGTCCACCGGGGCTCCGGAGCGGATCAGCGCCTGGACGGTTTCGGTGACATCCCACACATTCACGTTCATGCCCGCCAGGACCCGGTTGTCCTTCAGCCAGAACGCGATGAACTCGCGCTTTCCCGCGTCGCCGCGGATCACGACCTGGTCGTACGTGCCGGGAGGCGCCCAGCCGGAGTATTCGAGCCCGAGGTCGTACTGGTCGGAGAAGAAGTACGGGACGCGGTCGTACGACACCTCCTGGCCCAGCATCGCGCGGGCGGCGGCCGGGCCGCCGTTCAGCGCGTTGGCCCAGTGCTCGACGCGCAGCCGGGTGGACAGGAGCCGGTGCGCCGCGCGACGTCGCCGGCGGCGTAGATGTCGGGGTCGGAGGTGCGCAGCCCGGCGTCCACGCGATGCCGCCGCCGTGCGCGCGGTCGGCCAGGTCGAGGCCCGCGGCCTCGGCGAGCGCGACGCGCGGGGCGGCCCCGATCGCGGCGAGGACGTCGTGGGCGAGGTGCTCCTCGCCGTCGTCGGTGCGGGCGGCGAGGACCATGCCGTCCTGGCCGACGATCTCGGTGAGGCGGGCGCCGAAGTGGAAGCGGACTCCGTGCTCGCTGTGCAGGTCGGTGAAGAGCTGGCCGAGGCTCGGGGCCGACGGACCTGGGTGGAGGGGGGTCGGTTCGGGTTCGACGACGGTGACCTCGGCGCCGTAACCGCGCGCGGCGGCCGCGACTTCCAGGCCGATCCAGCCGGCCCCGGCGATGACGAGATGCCCGTTGTCGCGGCCGAGGGAGGCCAGTACGGGCCGCGCAGCCGCTCGGCGTGGGAGAGGCGGCGCAGGTGGTGGACGCCGGCGAGACCGGTGCCGGGGATGTCGAGGCGGCGCGGCTCGGAGCCGGTGGCGAGCAGCAGCTTGTCGTAGCGCAGGGCGGTGCCGTCACCGAGCACGGCCGTCCTGGTCGCGCGGTCGAGGTGGACCACGGACTGGCCGAGGTGCAGTTCGATGTCGGCCTGTGCGTACCACCCGGTGTCGTGGACGAAGACGCTGTCGCGTTCCTTCTCGCCGGTCAAAAACCCCTTGGACAGGGGAGGGCGTTCGTAGGGATGGTCGCGTTCGTCCCCGATGAGGATCACCCGGCCGGTGAACCCCTCGCTGCGGAGAGTCTCGGCGGCCTTCGCCCCCGCCAGCCCCCCACCGACGATGACGAATGTCAGATCTGCGTCGACCACTTGGTGCCTCCTCTGTGCCTGCCCCACACTGTGCCGCCGTATTCGAGCGTCCCGCACAGAGCGTGATGGGGGAAGAGGGGGGTGTGCTGTGGGCGTGTCGCGGGGTGGCTCCGGGGAGGTCCGGGAGCGGTGCGGGCACGGCGTGGCAGCCGCTCGTGCGACGGCGGACCGCACGGCGGCGGACCGGTTCCGGTGGCGGGGTCATGGGCGGCGTGGCGCGCGGGTGGTGAGCCGGGCGTGCAGGGACCGGGCGGCGGCGTCCGTGAAGCACGCGATCTGGTCGACGATCACGCGTTTGCGGGCCCTGTCGTCGGGCGCGGCGGCGAACAGCGCCCGGAACTGGGGGTCGAGGCCCTCGGGGGCGCGGGCCGTGAGTGCTTCGGCGAGCTCGGCGACGACGATGCGCTGGTCGGCGCGGAGCCGCTCCTGTTCGTCGCGCTGCATGACGTAACGGACGGCGACGGCCTTGAGGACGGCGCACTCGTGGCGGACCTCGCGCGGAACGACCAGCTCGGCGGCGTACCGGGTGAGCCTGCCCGTTCCGTACGCCTGGCGGGTGGCGCCCTCGGCGGACAGGCAGAAGCGGCCGATGAGCTGGCTGGTCGCGTCCTTCAGCCGGGCCTGGGCGACGGCGGATCCGTCGTAGCCGTGCGGCCACCACTCCTGGTCGAGGAGGCGGTCGAGGGCCTCCGCCAGCTCCTCGGGGCTGGTGTCCTCCGGTACGTACCTGCCGATCGCCACCGCGAAGACGTCCTGGCGCTCGGGCTCGGCGAAGAGGACGTTGGGGTCGAGGTGGCCGGCGTGCAGGCCGTCCTCGAAGTCGTGCACCGAGTACGCCACGTCGTCGGACCAGTCCATGACCTGGGCCTCGAAGCACTGGCGGTGGGCGGGGGCGCCCTGGCGGGCCCACGTGAAGACGGGCAGGTCGTCCTCGTAGACCCCGAACTTCACCGAGCCGGGGTCCGTGGGGTGGGCGCGCGCGGCCAGGGGTACTTGGTGGCGGCGTCGAGGGCGGCGCGGGTGAGGTTGAGGCCGACGCTGACCATCTCGCCGCCCGGCTCCGACCGTACGAAACGCTTCGGTTCGAGGCGGGTCAGGAGGCGGAGCGACTGGGCGTTGCCCTCGAAGCCGCCGCAGTCCTTGGCGAAGTCGTTGAGTGCCTGCTCGCCGTTGTGCCCGAAGGGCGGGTGGCCCATGTCGTGGGAGAGGCAGGCCGCCTCGACGAGGTCCGGGTCGCAGCCGAGGGCCGCGCCAGCTCGCGGCCGACCTGGGCGCATTCGAGGGAGTGGGTGAGGCGGGTGCGGGGACTGGCGTCCCAGACCTGGCTGCTGGAGCCGGGGGTGACCACCTGGGTCTTTCCCGCGAGGCGGCGCAGCGAGGCGGAGTGCAGCACGCGCGCGCGGTCTGCGCTGGAAGGCGGTCCGGCCGGGCCGTTTGTCGGGCTCGGCGGCCCAGCGCTCGGTGGCGGCGCCGTCGTAGAGGGCGTCGTGGAGCGGGACGTGGGGGAACAGGGCGTCGTGCGGTCGGTCTTCGGCGTGTGGGGCGTCGTGCGCTGTGCCTTCCATGCACCGACAGTAGACGCAGGCAGTGACAGTCGGGGCTCAGGCGGCGGCCAGTTGGTGCCGGGACGTCATGGAGCGGGAGGCGAGAGCCTGGTCGTAACGGAGCAGGAGGAGCCGTGCCAGGGCGGGGTGGGTGCCGAGCGGCGCGGCGGCGATCCGGGGCGCGGCGGCGGCGCTCTGCGCGGCGAAGCGGCCGGGCGCGGTGAAGTACGAGGCGACGGCGGTGCGGTGGCGGCCGCGTGCGGCGAGGGCGCGCAGGGCTTCGGGGACGGTGGGCGAGGCGGCGGACGCGTAGGCGGGGACGACGGGGACTCCGCCGAGGCGCTCACTGAGCAGGGCGGCGGTGCGGCGGGTGTCGGCGGCCGATTCGGGGTCGCGGGAGCCCGCGGCGGCGAGGACGATGCCGCTCCCCGGGTGCGTGGCGTCGGACGCCTGCCAGCCGGCCTCGGCGAGGCGGGCGTACAGCGCCTCGACGAGCAGGGGGTGCGGGCCGAGCGGGGCGGCGATCCGGGTGCGCAGGTGGGGGGCGGTGGCGGCGGCCTGCGGCAGGTCGTACTTGACGTGGTGGCCGCGGCCGAGCAGCAGCGGTACGAGCACGGCGTCGCTCGCCCCGGTCGCGGTGGAGGCCCGCGAGCGTGTCGGTCAGCAGCGGCTCGTTGAGTTCGATGTGGCCGAGGCGTACGTCGAGCCCCGGGCGCAGCTCGCGGACACGCTCCAGCAGCGCGGTGACGGTGCGGCAGGGCGTCGGGGTCGCGGCTGCCGTGGGCGACGGCGACGAGGGTGGGCGGCGCGGAGGGCCGGGAG
>RHMC01000166.1 GCA_003719395.1 Streptomyces altiplanensis | reverse complement strand
CGGGGATGCCGCCGCTCTCCGTCGAGCAGGGCCTCGCCCTGTTCGACACGGCACTTGCCACGGGCGAGACTGTGGTGGTGCCGGCGCGGCTGGACCTGGCCGCCTTCAGGGCGCAGGGTGAGGTACCGGCTCTGCTTCGCGGTCTGATCCGTACGCCCTCCCGGCGCACGGCGACCGCTGCTCCGCAGTCGGCCGAGTCGCTCGGGCAGCGGCTGGCAGGAATGCCGGAGGAGGAACGCCGTGACGTTCTTCTGGGGCTGGTCCGTGATCAGGCCGCCGCAGTCCTCGGACACACCGACGGGTCGGCGGTAGGGACCACGCGGCGGTTCCAGGAACTGGGCTTCGACTCCCTGACGGCGGTGGAATTCAGGAACCGTCTGAACGCGGCCACCGGGCTGCGCCTGCCGGCCACCCTGCTGTTCGACTACCCCACCCCCACCGCTGTCGTGGATCATCTGCGGTCCCGACTGGTGACGGAGGAGGTCGGCGGCGCCGGATCGGTGCTTGCCGTCCTGGACCGTCTGGAGAAGGCGATCACGGAGATGACGGTCGACGCGCAGGAGTTCAAGCACGTCGCCGGACGCATCGAGGTGCTGCGGACGAAGTGGGCCGACCTGCGGCAGGAGCCTGCGAAGGACTCCGGCGAGCTCGACCTGGAGGCAGCGTCGGACGACGACGTGTTCGCCCTCCTCGACGACGAGCTCGGACTGTCCTGAACGACGGGGGCACCGGAAGGGGTAGGACACCTCTCCCGGAGCCCCCGCCGGCCGGGATCCCGCAGGCGGTTCGTGCACTGACGAGTGGGTTTCTCACCGATGTCCGCACAGGGACTAGGGAATTTCCCACTGTCTTGCCTAGTGGAATGGAGGGCGTCGGCCATCGGGCCGGTAGTAGCGGTCGGTGAGACGGGCGACGCCAGTCCTCCGTCCGCTCTGTTCGGCAGGAGTACCGCATGGGACGTTCGGTCGCGTCGGCGAGGGCAAGGCGCTCGCGGTGGCCCACGTCCCGGCATGCTCACGTGACATCGGCCCGGCCATTCGGACCGCTGTGCGGTTCAGTGCGCCCGGCCCACTCCTAGGAGGATGCAAGTCGATGACGATGTCCACCGAGGAGAGCCTCTGGGCACGGTGCTTCCATCCAGCACCGGACAGCTCGGAACAGCTCTTCTGTTTCCCCCACGCGGGTGGCTCGGCGTCTTTCTACTTCCCGGTCTCCGCACAGCTGGCCTCCGTGGCCGAGGTGTTCGCGGTCCAGTACCCCGGCCGTCAGGACCGGCGCAAAGAGACCAGCCCCGGCGATCTGGGAGTCCTGGCGGATCAGGTCTACGAGGCGTTGCGCAAGCAGCTCCGGGCCCGGCCCACCACGTTCTTCGGGCACAGCATGGGCGCGACGATCGCATTCGAGGTCGCGCGGCGATTCGAGGCCGACGGCGGTGAACTCTCCCATCTGTTCGCCTCGGGACGGCGCGCCCGTCCCGCCACCGCGACGAGAACGTGCACACGCTCAGCGACGACGGCATCGTCGCGGAGCTGAAGCTGCTGTCCGGCACGAACACCGCGCTGCTCGGTGACGAGGAGATTCTGCGGATGATCCTCCCCGCGATCCGCAGCGACTATCAGGCCATCGAGACCTACCGCTGTAATCCGGACAGTACGGTGCGCGTTCCGATCTCGGCGCTGACCGGCGACAACGATCCCAAAACCACGCTGGACGAGGCGCAGGACTGGAGTCGCCACACCACGGGCGCCTTCGACCTGCAGGTCTTCCCCGGCGGGCACTTCTACCTGAGTGCGCAGGCTCCGGCGGTGATCGCGCTGTTGCGCAAGCACTTGTCCGCCGGGACGTGAGTGGCGCGTGAGCGGCCGGTCCTCGGACTGACCGGGGCGTGGTGTGACGGGTGTCGCCGGTGACTGGTTCCCCCTGGGTGACCGTCACCGCGAGACAGACATGACGTCCGTCGTGCCCGTGACCAGGTGCGGGACCATGCCCACGCCCTTTGTGCCCATCGAGCTCCGTGCTGACGCCCTCTCGCCCGGCCACCCCGTTGCGCCTGGTCGTCCCGTGGCTCTCTCGCCGGGCCGGCCGGGTGCCGTGTCCGGGCCCGGGAAGCGCCGCGCGCACCGGTGGCGGTACTCCGGCGCGCCTGAAGACGGCGCCTTCACGGTGCGACGGCGATCGGCGGACAGCGGTGCTTGATCAAGTTTGCGCCAGGTGACCGCCGCATTCCGGGCGCGCTCGTGTCGCTTTATGGTGTGGTTTTTTGTGATCATGTAATCTCACGCTCGTTGATCGTTTCAACTGCTTTTGCGGGATGGCGGAATGCGTCGACGAGTCACCGGACTATTGCGTTCCCCGAGATGCGAGGAGACCTCGATGCTGGATCAGGCCGATCTCTCCGGTTTGTCCAGTACCCTGGTCGGCCGCAGTCATGAGCTGCGGGTGCTGGCCCGGCAGGCCGAGGCCGCGCGCTCCGGGCGCGCGGGGCTGGTCATCCTGTCCGGTCCCGCGGGCATCGGGAAAACCAGCCTGCTCCAGGCGTTCCTCAAGAGCGAAGCCTGCCGTGACATGACCGTGCTGCAAGGCTCCTGCGGCGAAGTCGTAGGGGAGGCCGGATACGGCGGCGTGCGTGAGCTGTTCGGTTCGCTGGGACTGAACGGTGCGGGAGCTGGGCACTCCCCTCTGCTGCGCGGACCCGCCCGTCGCGCTCTGCCCGCGCTCATGTCCGGACAGTTCGACCGGGAGAACCCGAGCGCTTCCGCCGCCTACCCGGTGCTGCACGGGCTGTACTGGCTCGCGGCCAACCTGATGGTGGACCGCCCGCTCGTACTCGTGCTCGACGACGTGCACTGGTGCGACGAACGTTCCCTGGGCTGGGTGGACTTCCTGCTGCGGCGCGCGGAGGAACTTCCGCTGCTGGTGGTGCTCGCCCACCGCAGTGACGCCGAACCGGTCGCCCCCTCCGCGCTGGCCGACATCGCGGCGCAGCACCGTCCCACCGTGATGAGGCTGGCGCCGCTCAGCCGGTCCGCCGTCGGGGAGATGGCCCGGCAGATCTTCCGGACGTCGGTCGATCCGGTTTTCGTCGAGCGCACCGTCGCCGTCTCGGGCGGCAACCCCCTCACGCTCAGCCGGCTCCTGGGCGAGCTGCGCGCCGAGGGCGTGCAGCCGGACAGGGAAGGCGTGCGCAGGGTCGCCGAGGTGGGCGGCTCCGTGATCGCGTCCTCCGTGATCGCGCTGCTGGACAGCCAGCCCCTGTGGGTGCGTGAGGTGGCCAGGGCGATCGCGGTCCTGGGCGAGGAGACCCCCGAACTGGTCGGCATGCTCGCTGAGGTGCCCCCCGCGCTCGTCGCGGAAGGCCGTCGACGCGCTGCGGGCGCGCACGAGGTGCTGGCCGCGGACCGCGCGGACCTGGTGCACGACGTGGTCCGCTCGGCCGCGCTCGAACCCCTCGGCACCGAGGCGCTGGCCGCGCTGCGCACCAGAGCCGCCCTGCTCTTAAGCGACGTGCGGGCCGGCCGCCGAGGAAGTGGCGGGCGGCTGATGCTGCTTCCCGCCGTGACGCAGCCCTGGATGCCGGCGGTGCTGCGTGAGGCTGCCACCCAGGCGGAGGGGCGCGGCGCTCCCGAGTCCGCGGTGCGCTATCTGCGCCGGGCGCTGGAGGCGGAACCGGACAGTGTGCCGCTGCGCATCCAGATGGCGGCGTCGCTCGCGGAGACCAATCCGGCGGACGCCATCCTGGTGCTGGAAGAGGCGCTGGGACGGGCCGCCGACGTACGGACCAGGGCCATGGCCGCCGTGCGGTACGGCATGGTCTGCCTGGCCGTCCAGCGGTCGCTCGAAGGTGTACGGGTCCTCGAGGCGGTCCTGGCGGAGCTGGAGGCCGAACTGGGGCCCCGGTCGGACCTGTCCGACCGTGAGCTGCACACACTCGTCGAGTCGACTCTGCTGATCGTCGGGGCGGACGAGAAGTCGACGGTCGCGGCGACTCTGGACCGGGCCGCGCTGCTGACCGCGCCCCCCGGAGACACGCCTGCCCAGCGCCAGATGCTCGCGATGATGACGGTGCTGTCCGCGATGGACGGCCGCTCGGCGGAGCAGACGGTCGAACAGGCCCGTTGCGCGCTCACTTCGCCCGGGGGCGAGCTGGAGACCTGGTCGTCGCTGGTCTCCTCCTTCGCCCTCAGCCTTGCCGACGAGGTCACCGGGGCGCTGGGCGCGCTGGACCGCACGCTGGAGCGCAGCCAGGACAACGCCGCCGTCTGGACCTTCGTACTCGCCCTGTCCACCCGCGCTCTGGTGCTGCACGGCGCGGGCGCGTTCCCGGACGCGCTGGCCGACGCGCAGACCGCGGTCGAGATCATCGGGGCGGAGCGGTGGGGGAGCGGCAGCGCGCTGCCGCAGATCACCTTTGCGTCCCTGCTGGTCGAGCGCGGTGAGGCCGAACAGGCCGAGGCGGTGTTCCGCGGCATCAAACGCGCCGGCCTGGAGCGGTACGTCCTTCAGTACCACCTGAGTCTCATGGCGCAGGCCCGTGCCCGATGGGCGCTCGGTGACTGGGAGGCGTCCCTCGGTCTGTATCTCGAGTGCGGCCGGTCCCTCGAGGAATCCCGGTTCAGCAATCCGGTCTTCGCACCCTGGTGGTCCGAGGCGGCCTGCCTGCTCGCGGTGATGAACCGGGGGGACGAAGCCAGGGACATGGTCGCGCACGGCACCGAGCTGGCCCAGCGCTGGGGTACCCCCCGCGCGCTCGGCCTCGCCGCGCTCGCCCGCGGGGTGATCGCTCCCGGTGGTACGGGCATCGAGACCCTCACCGAAGCGTCGCCGCCCTGGCGGACTCGCCTGCCAGGGTGGAGCACGCCAAGGCCGAGTTCATACTCGGCCGCGCCCTGCTGAAGACGGGCGACCAGCGCGGCGCCCGAGAGCATCTGCGCACCGCCACCGACCTCGCACAGCGCTGCGGGGCACTGGCGCTCGGCGGGTCCGCCCGCAGGTTACTGGTCACCGCGGGCGGCAGGATGCGGAAGATGAGCGCCTCGCCCCTCGACATGCTGACCGGTATGGAACGCAGGGTGGCGGGCCTCGCCGCGGCCGGGGCCAGCAATCGTGCGATCGCGGAGGCCCTGTTCGTCACGGTACGTACCATCGAAACTCATCTGACTGGCGTATACCGCAAGCTGGGGGTCAGCGGGCGGACCGAACTCGGTTCCGTTCTGCGCACACCGGATATCCCCGACGGGCAGCGCCCCGGCCGGACATCCGAATCACGTTGGCGACGCTGAAGCGAACAGGCGGGGCGGTACGTGTGACTGGCCGGACAAACGAGTATCCGACGGTGCGATCCCTGGAGCCCGCATACGGACCGGACAACCGCCGGGACGGCGTGAACGCGCCCGACCGGCAGCGTGTGCGGCCATGCCGTGCGCGAGACGCTCTGCTTCTCATGACCATCCGGTACGTCCGCCCTGCCGGGCCGCGTCCGCTCTGCGCCCAGCCTCGCGAGGCCGCGAGTGGACGGGCCGACTGCCTGGTCGGTCGACTCATGACATCGTTGCCTAAGCGGACAAGAGAGGTCCGTGGAGGCTGCCCGCACACCGCGCGGACGTCTCGGTTCCGGCCACTGACGCCGACCTGCCCACGGCCGACGGACGCCACCGCGCCTCCGCGGGGGAGCGCGCTCCCGGCCGCCGGACAGCACACCGCGGTCCGCACGGGTCGAGGACACGGGAACCGCGAGGTCGCCGATCCGCTCTTCGAGGGCGGCCGCACCCTGCGGCCGCGACGGGGCGCTGCCCGCCGAAAGCTCCGTACCGCCGGGCGCCGGGAACTGTGCCTCGCGGTAGGGAAGATGAGAGATCGGCCGAGAGATGCTTCTTGAGCGGGAGAGGGAACTGGGCCGGCTGGCGGCCGCGTTGAGTGCCGCCCGAGAGGGCGACTCCTCCGTGATCCTGCTGTCGGGACCACTCGGCATCGGCAGAACCGCACTGTTGCGTGAACTGCCCCGTGCCGTCTGCACCGCGGACGTACGCGTACTGCGGGCGAACGCCGCGCCGATGGAGCGGGACTTCGTCTTCGGCGTGGTGCGACAACTGCTCGACAGCCTGCTGTCCGGCGCGACGGAGACCGAACGCAACCGGTGGGCGCAGCGGTCCGACCGCGCGGGCCGGCTGATGTTCGGCGCCGTCGACCCGCCGACGGTTCACCCGCCGTCCGAGGCCGTGTTCGAGGAATGTCTGCACGGCCTGCGCTCCCTGCTGGCCGACGCCAGCGAGAACGCCCCGCTGCTGATCCTCGTCGACGACCTCCAGTGGGTGGACCTCCCCTCCTTGCGCTGGCTCGCCGACGTGGCCGGACGGCTGCGGGGACTTCGGGTGGTGCTCGTCTGTACGCTGCGGGACGGCGACGGGGGAACCGGTCACGTCCTGGTACCGCGGATCGCCTCCGCCGCCACGGAGACACTGCGCCTCGCGCCGCTGTCGCCCGACGCGACGCGGGCCATGATCCGAGAACGGTACGATGCCGCCGGACACGAGGAGTACGTACGCGCCTGTTATGAAGTGAGCCGCGGCAACCCACTGTTCCTGACATCACTTCTGCTGGACATGGAGGCACGGGGCCACCCCCCGACCGCCGAACACGCCGACCGGGTGCGGACGTTGCGGCCCGCGGGGCTCCGGGAACGGCTGGCGAGCCATCTGCGGACCCGGCCACGGGCGGTACGCGACGTGGCGGTGGCGATCGCGGCCTTCGGCGGCCACGGAGATCCCGCGCTCATCAGGAAGCTCGCCGGACTGGACGCGCCCGGGTTCGGCGCTGCGCTGCGCGAGCTGCGCGACACGGGGCTGCTCGCCGACGCATTCCAGCCCCGCTTCATCCACCGCGTCGTACAGGACGCCGTGGAATCCACCCTGTCAGTGGCCGAACGCGAGCGCAGGCACGCCGCCGCCGCGGACCTGCTGTACACCAACGGCCGCCCCGCGGAGCAGGTCGCCGACCATCTGATGGCCGTCACCGGCACTGTCCGCCCCTGGGCGGCGACGGTGCTGCGGGCCGCGGCGGAATACGCGATACGGCAGGGTGAGCCGGAGCGCGCCGCCTGCTATCTGCGCCGCGTGCTGCTCAGCCACCATGACCAGGGCGAGACCCGGGCCGGGCTGCTGGTCGAACTGGCCATCGCGGAGAGCCGCTTCGACCACGAGGCATGCCGGCGCCACATCGTGCAGGCCGTACCGCTGCTGACGACGCCGGAAGACCGGGCCGTCGCCGTCCTGCGGATACCGCCGTCCCCGCTCGGTGCGGTGCACTCCTCCTGTTCCGAACTGCTGCTCAGTGCCTCGGAAGGGCTGGGCCCGGCCGCCGAACGGGACGGCCCCGCGCGTGAGCTGGGACTGCGCCTGGAGGCCAGGCTGCGGCACTACGGGCACGAGAACCCGGGCGAGCTGGCCTCGGCCATGGAGCGGCTGAGCGGTCTGGGGGACGAGCCCGCGCTGGATTCCGCGGCCGAACGTGAAGTGCTGGCCGTGCTGCTCTTCTCCGGAACGCTCACCGGCCGTCTGCCCGCGGCCGACGCGGCCCGCGCGGCCGACCGGATCCTGGAGCGCGAGCCGGCCGTACCGGGCCGCGCGCACACGCTGCTTCCCCTGGTGGTGGTCACCTTGTTCGCCGCCGAGGCGGTGGACGTCGTGTCCTCTTGGCTGTCGTCCGAACACCAGAACCGGCGGCAGAACACGGTCGGCGCCGACGCGGTGCTCCTCTTCGCGGAGCGGGCGTTCGTCCTGGTCTCCCAGAGCAAACCCACCCTTGCCCGTGAGTACGTCGAGCGCGCCCTGGCGATGGCCGACGCGGACTGGCGCGAGGTGTCCACGATGATCCTGTCCTCCGTGGTGCTCGAACTGCGGGACCCGGCGCTCAGCGAGCAGGTCCTGGCCAGGGCCGGGCGGCGCAGGCTGGCAGGTCTGGCCCTGACCGCCTCGCTGCGGATTCTGCAGGCGTCGGTGGACGCCCAGCGGGGACTTCGGGCGCAGGCCCTGGAGAGCCTGCTGACGTGCGGCCGGCAACTGGGCGCATCGGGGTGGCGGAACTCGGCGCTCTTCCCGTGGCGTCCGCAGGCCATCGGTCTCTACCAGCGCCTCGGTGACTCCTCTTCCGCCCTGCGGCTCGCCGATGAGGAGCGCGTCTGGGCCAGGGCGTGGGGAGCGCCCGCGGCGCTGGGGCGCGCTCTGCGGCTGAAGGGCTGGCTCCAGGGCGCACAAGGCGTTCCCCTGCTGCGTGAAGCGGTCACCGTACTGCGCGATTCGTCCTTCGAGCTGGAACTCGCCAGGACCCTGGTGCTGTTGGGCCGGCAACTGGGCAGCGGCGCCGAGGCGGAGGCCGTGCTGCGCGAGGCCGGCACCCTCGCGGCGGCCTGCGGCGCGCCATGGCTGGTCGAGCGGGCCGAGCACGGCCTGGGCGCGCCCGCGGAGCCGAGGACGGTGATCCTCACCCGCAGCGAGCGCAAGGTGATCACGCTGGTGAACCGCGGGTTTACCAACCAGGAAATTGCGGATGAATTTGGAGTGAGTTTACGGGCCGTTGAGAAACATCTGACGAATTCCTATCGGAAGCTCGGCATCTCGGGCCGCCACGAGCTGGCGGACGCCCTTCCCACGTAGGCTTCGACCCTTAACTGTTAACGGCGTGCTACAGAACGTCGCGGTAACTGTTTCGATCGATCACGCCCGCCGCATCGCTGCTAACCTCAAGGGAACCTCAAGTCGGACGGAATTGAGTGGAAGCCGTCAATCCGCCCCGATCGGCACCTCGGGCACTTCCCGCGCCGGCGCGTTCGCGGAGGACCGAACCATCCATGGTTCGGACCACAGCTTTAGCCGTGTGAACAAGGGTCTTGTTGACGTGTAACCATGCCACTACCTACTCTCCATTCAGTAATGGATAATCGTCGATGAGGGTGCATGAGGCTCGACCGGCGGTCTTATCCCACTCGCGCGAAAATGCTTAATATTCTCAGTGAATCGGGGGACCTGAAAGGATGGCGGCCTCATGGCGATTGCTGTACCCACAGATTCGGCACAGAGCATCATAAGTGAACTCGAATCCGGCCAGAACGGATACGCGCACGCCCAGCGGTTCGACCAGTCGGGGCTGTGCATGGCCTCGCTCGACCCGATGTTGACCGTCCAGCAGGCGAACGAGGAGTTCTTCCGGCGGTTCGGCGACTCCTCGGCCGACGTCTGCGGCCGGAACTTCCGGGACCTGGTGCACCCCAGCGTCCAGCAGCCGCTGATGCGTCAGTTCTCCCGACTGGTAGAGGGCAAGCGCCAGCGGTTCGCCTCGCACGTGGTGGCCGTGGGGCCGGAGGACTCCGCCTTCGCCGGAACGCTCACTGCCGCGGCCGTGAGCGGGGACACCCCCGATGTGGCAGCGATCCTGGTGCTCATGCGCTCCTCGGACGACTCGCAGGACGCAGGCGTCGTGACCCATCGCAAGAAGATCCTCTCCGAGATCGACGCGCGCATCCTCGAAGGCATAGCCGCGGGTCAATCCACCATCCCGCTGGCTTCCAGGCTCTACCTGAGCCGACAGGGCGTCGAGTACCACGTGACCGGTCTGCTCCGGAAGCTGCGGGTGCCGAACCGGGCTGCCCTGGTCTCCCGCGCCTACTCCATGGGCGTCCTCAACGTCGGTACCTGGCCGCCGAAGGTCGTCGAGGACTTCGTCAAGTAGCACCGCGGGCAGAGCCGGCCGCCAACGACCCCGTCCGCCGCGGATCGCCACCGCAGGAACCCGCCGGACCGTGGGAAAGGACACCACGGCCCGGCGGGTTTCTGCGTTCTGCCCGGCACGCCGGTCTCTTCCCCGGGTGCGGCCTTTCGTCGGTATCCCTTACGGGAATAGTTTGACATTCAACGGCATCGCCTCCTTGTGGGACCGTTTGCGCGTCTGTAGTCGCCTGCTTGCTGTGGCATTCAAAAGAACGCGCTCGGCGCGTAAGGATGCGGTAAGGGGCAGAGGAAGACGGCCGTCCGTGTGCCTGTTGTTTCGCGTCGCTGGACTGCGGTAAAAGGCTTCACTTCGTCTGTTCATGTGCGCGTGTGATGGAGTAGAGGGGTGAGGGCTCCTCGGTAACCTCGGCAATTGCGCCGGATGGCCAATTCTGGATGACCGGTGTCCGTATGGAATGACCATCGAGGGGTTTGGGATTCCCCGCTTGTGGTTTTGCTGCCCGGTTCGACCGGTGCTTGCCGGAGGGGCGGCGGAGGGTCCCGGCAGGTGATATTTCGCCCTGAATGGTGGCTGAACAGGGCGACGCAGAGAGATGTCCCGGCCTCTCGCGACGCGGGCCGCACTTTCTGCCGCGTCGCCCGTGGAACACGCTATGAAGGCGGTCCCACACGCCGGCCTCGTTCCACGCAGCCAGGCGCCGCCAGCACGTCATGCCCGAGCCGAAACCGAGCTCCTGGGGCAGGTACTCCCACGGGATGCCGGTGCGGTTGACGTACAGGATCGCGTTGACGATCTCCCGAAGATCGTGCACCCGGGCCGCCGCGCCGGGTCCGTTTCGCCTGGCTCGCCAGGCAGTGAAGACCGGTTCGATCAAGGCTCAGCGGGCGTCGGAGACATCACTGCGGTGCGGACGACGAGCGCTCACACACCACCCGACGACCGCCAACGCCAGCAGTCACAAAACCATCCCTAACTACCAACTACCTAGATCAGATGCCCTCTTATAGACCTACGATGAGTGGCATGTTGCCTGATGCGTCCCCGTCCTCCGTCTGGCCGGTCTTGCACTACGACGACACGAGGGCGGCGTTGCGCTTCCTGGTCGACGTGCTGGGCTTCGAGCAGGCGGTTGCCGTGTCGGATGAGCACGGCGGGATCGGGCACGCCGAGCTGCGCTGGCCTGGCGGTGGTGCGCTGGTGTTCGGTTCGACCCGGCACACCGACACGTGCACGGGCGGATGCGGGCGGGAAGCAGCGCGGTTTATGTGGTGAGCGACGACGTGGACGCGGTACATCAGCGGGTGGTCGACGCCGGCGGCGAGGTTCTCGAAGCGCCGCATGAGACCCGGTTCGGGTCGGGCGCCGCGGCGTACGTGTGCACGGTGCAGGACTCGGAGGGAAACCTGTGGACCTTCGGTACCTACCGCGGCCTTTCACCGGAGTAGAGCGCGAGGACGAGACGGGAGGACCCCGGCCTGTTGGGCCGGGGTCCTCTGCTGTGTGGGTGTGGTGCGGGGGTCAGTGGCTGCCGGCGAGTTCGCCGGTGAGCTTGCCGTGGAGGTCGGCGCTGGGGTCGTTCAGGCCGGTGATCTCGACGGTCTTGCCGCGCTGGGCGTACTTGGTCTCGATCGCGTCGAGGGCTGCGACGGAGGAGGCGTCCCAGATGTGGGCGGAGGAGAGGTCGATGACGACCTTCTTCGGGTCGCCTGCGTAGTTGAACTGGCCGACGAGGTCGTTGGAGGAGGCGAAGAACAGCTCGCCGGTGACCCGGTAGACGACCGTGCTGCCGTCGGGGTCGGTGACAGCAGTGACCTGGGCGAGGTGGGCGACCCGCTTGGCGAAGATGACCATGGCGGTAATCGCGCCGACGACGACGCCGATGGCGAGGTTGTGAGTCGCCACGACGGCGGCGACGGTGATGACCATGACGGCGATCTCGCCGGTGGGCATCCGCCTGAGGGTCTTCGGCGCGAGGGAATGCCAGTCGAAGGTCGCGAACGCCACCATGATCATGACGGCGACCAGGGCGGCCATGGGGATGTCGGAGACGACCGGCCCGAAAACGACGCACAGCACCATCAGGAACGCCCCTGCGAGGAACGTGGACAGGCGGGTACGGGCGCCGGAGACCTTCACGTTGATCATCGTCTGGCCGATCATGGCGCAGCCGCCCATGCCGCCGAAGAAGCCGGTCACGATGTTGGCGATGCCCTGGCCGATCGACTCGCGGGTCTTGTTGGAGTGGGTGTCGGTGATGTCGTCGACGAGCTTGGCGGTCATCAGTGACTCCATCAGGCCGACCAGCGCCATGGCGAACGCGTACGGGGCGATCGTGGTCAGCGTGTCCAGGGTGAACGGCACGTCGGGCAGGCCGGGCACCGGAAGCGAGGAGGGCAGCTCGCCCTTGTCACCGACGGTCGGCACCGCGATTGCCGCACCCACCGTGATCACGGTCAGGATGACGATGGAGACCAGCGGGGCCGGGATCACAGTGGTGATCCTCGGGAAGAACACCATCAGGGCCAGCCCGCCGATGATCAGCGGGTAGACGGCCCAGGGGACGTTCCGCATCTCCGGGACCTGGGCCATGAAGATGAGGATGGCGAGGGAGTTGACGAAGCCGACCATCACCGAGCGGGGGATGAAACGCATCAGTTTCGCGCCCCGAGCGCGCCCAGGGTCACCTGGAAAACGCCGGCGAGGATGACGGCGGCGATCAGGTAGCCCAGGCCGTGCTCGTGGTTCAGCGGAGCGATGACGAGGGCGATCGCGCCGGTCGCCGCCGAGATCATGGCCCGACGCCGCCGACGATGGAGATGACGACGGCCATGGTAAAGGAGGCAAACAGGCCGATCGCCGGGTCGACGCCGGCGATGATCGAGAAGGAGATCGCCTCGGGGATCAACGCGAGGGCAACCACGAGGCCGGCCAGCACCTCGGTGCGCCAGACCTTCGGGTTGTTCAGCCAGTCCGGCTTGAGACCGCGCAGGCGCGCGGCAGGAGTCACAGCAGAAGACAAGAGGATGCGTACCTGTCGTGCTCGGGCACACCCCTACGTCAGACCGGGGGCGTGCAGGGAAGGACGCGCGAGGACCGGGCCGGCACCCCGCGGACGGCCCACAGAGCGGGCCGGAAGTCGAAGGGGTGGACGCGAGGCGGGGCGGCGCGCACGGGCGGCCCGGCGGCTCACATCCGGGGGCAAAGGGTCACGGCGGGCAGGCGGCGGCGCTCGGCGTCATGGGCTCGCGCACGCTCTCTCCTGCAAGAATCGGATCTTCGCCGGGGGCGCCATCGGCCCCGGAACGGCAGTAGCGGAGCGGTCGGGCCGCCCTCACCATCAACAACTCTACCCTAACGTTAGAGTAGAAGTTGGTGGGGTCGCACCGGGATGCGGCCCGTCACGAGGAGAAGGGCCAGGGACACGGGCGTGGACGGCAAGCACATGCAGATCGGCGAGGTCGCCGCGCGGACGGAGCTGTCCCTGCGCACCATCCGGCACTACGAGGAGACTGGCCTGGTCATTCCCTCCGCCCGCTCCCAGGGTGGATTCCGTCTCTACACGGAGTCCGATGTGCAGCGGCTCATGGTCATCCGCCGTATGAAGCCCCTCGGCTTCACCCTGGAGCAGATGCGAGACCTGCTCGACGCCACCGACCGCCTCGACCATGCCGACACGGCCGACGGCACGGAGCGCGACGCGCTCCTGGAGCGGGTGCGGACCTACGAGCAGGACGCCAGGCGCAAGATCGAGGAGCTGCGCATCCAGCTGGCCCGCGCCGAAGACTTCGCCGCGACCCTGCGCACCCGGCTTGACGTCGCACGCCCCATGGGTGCCTCGGCCTGACCTGCGGCCACGGGCCGGCACCGCGCGCCGGCACCGGCTGCGGGCAGCCGCCTTCCCGGCGGCTTCATGAGGCGGCAGCCCGGATGCGGAACGTCAGTCCTCCGGACCGGTCAGACGCTGCTCGCCGACGGGGGCTTACCCATCCGGCATTCCGTGTCCCAGGCCGCGTGCCCGGGCGGCCACGGCTTCCGGATCGTCGACAGAGACGACGAGCTCCCAGCGGGGTGCGCGCTCCTCGGGGCTGTGCATTGGAACGAAGTCCGCGCAGCTGGGGACTGTGCCGAGCGCACTGTCACGTTGCCGGTGGGGGTGGGATGATCTTCGGATTGCCCGTGTCTG
>RHMC01000165.1 GCA_003719395.1 Streptomyces altiplanensis | reverse complement strand
CGACTCGAGCGCGGGCGGGTTTTACCGTCCTCGGCCGGTGAACCGGTTGGGGGCTCAGGGGCATCCGCCCCAGGCGGTGTATTACGCGGCTCGGACAGCTCGGCGGCCGCGGTGGCACCCCCTCGTTCGTCAGCCTGTCCCAGGGCGCCTATCGGAGTCGGCCTTCTGATGCTGAGCACTACAGAACCTGTCAGGACGACGACGATGACCGTGAGGCTGATCGGTGAGGGGATTTCCGGGATGCTGGGGCTGATCATCTTGTGGGACGCCTGGAGAATCAGCTTGACGCCGATGAAGGCGAGAATGACCGCCAGACCTTTGCTCAGATAGTGGAAGCGGTCCAGGAGCCCTGCGAGCATGAAATAGAGGGCCCGCAGGCCGAGAATGGCGAACGCGTTGCTGGTGTAGACGATAAACGCGTCGTCACTAACTGCGAGGACGGCGGGGACGCTGTCGACGGCGAAGATCAGGTCGGCTGCCTCGATCGCGGCGACCACAGCGAGCAGCGGGGTCCCCACGCGCTTGCCGGCTTCTTTGACGAAGAACTTCGCCCCGGCGTACTCGTCCCGCACCGGGATGATCTTGCGGAGCATCCGTACGGCAAAGCTCTTGCCCGGGTCGAAACTCTCCTCCTCGTCCTTGAGGAGCTTGTAGGTGCTGTAGAAGAGGACCGCCGCGAAGACGAACAGCACTGCGGTGAAGCGGCTGACCACGGCCACGCCCAGGGAGAGGAAGATGCCGCGGAAGATGAGGGCGCCGATGACACCGAAGAACAGCACGCGGTGCTGGTAGGCGCGGGGCACTTTGAAGTACGCGAAGATCACGGCGAAGACGAACAGGTTGTCGACCGACAGGCTCTTCTCCAGCAGCCAGGCGGTCGTGTACTCGGTGCCAGGGGTCGTACCCAGGACGAGGAAGACGACTGCACCGAAGATCAGGGCGAGACTCACCCACAGGGCGCTCCAGGCGGCTGCCTCCTTGAAGCCGATGACGTGCGCGGTGCGGTGGGCCAACAGGTCCACCACCAGCGACACCACCACCGTCGCGGCGAACGCCATCCACAGCCAGAGCGGGACCTCAAGCATGCCGAAAACCCTCGTCATGGCCCGCGCGAAGTGCGCCGACCCTTATACAGGAGTGTCCGGCATTGCGCCCCCAGGAGCACGCGGAGCGGGTGAGGTCGGCCGGAGGCAGGGCAGCGCTCGCTGAACTGGGCGTCGAGTGAGCGGTGTACATCGTGAAACTTGCAGATCGAGCGGGCTGGTGTGCGTGGGCTTCGGGAGGCTCGGGCTGGCCACGAGCGCATGACTCCCGTGAAGATCGTCGGTCAGCGGGCGACTTCCCGGTTCGTCAGTACCAGCAGGGCCCTCACCAGCGCGGTTGCCCACTTCGGGTCGGTGCGGACCTTGCTGAGCACGCGCCAGTTCTTCAGGTGCGCGAAGCCGTGCTCGACCGGTGCCCGGACCACAGCCAGTGCCTTGTTGGAAAGTTTCTGGCTGCGGGGCAGGCGGCGGTTGCGGGCGGCCTTGTAGCCGGTGATCACCGCCGGGTCGGCTTCCGGGTCGCTGTCGTCGAGGCCGACGAAGCCCAGGTCGGCGATCGCGCCGAGCCCGGCCGCGCGAAGGCGGGCGGTAAGCTTGTCGCGCCTGCGGGCGGTGATCTCCGAGGTCCGACCGGGCCGGACGGCCGAGACCCAGAGCTGCCGGCCGTTGTCGTCGGTGAGTGCGGTCACCAGCAGGCCGTGGCATTTGTGTTTGACGCCTCTATGTTCGTCAAGCTGTCCTGGTCGCTATCGAAGTGCTGACAATCTTGAAGATCTTCCGGGCGAGATACCGTTTGAGGCATCTGATGATCTCCCTTCGGGTCCGACCTTCCGCGGTCCGTCGCGCAAGGTAGGCGCGCGTCTCGGGGTGGTCGCGAAGCCGTGTAAGGGCGATGCGGAAGAGAGCCGCATTAGCCTGGCGGTCGCCTCCGCGGTTCAGCCGCCGCCGCTGACTCTTGCCGGACGATCGTTCGACCGGGCTCACTCCACACAGCGCGGCGAAGGACGCCTCACTGTGGAAGCGCTGCGGGTTGTCCCCGGCCGCGACCAGAAGTGCCGCAGCCGAGTCCGGTCCGACTCCGTGGAGTTCCAGCAGGTCGGGCGCAGCGTCCTGAACCTGCTGTTTGATCAAACGCCCGAACTGGCGGATCTCCTCCGTCAAGCTCTGTACGCGGCGCGCCAGCAGGCACAGGGTGAGCTCGACGGGCAGGGCGACGCCGGGCGACGCTGGGTCAGCCAGCTCGGCGCACTGAGCAATCAGCGTACTGTTGGTCAGCCCCGCGAGGGCCTCGCGCAGGTAGGGATCTGCGCAGACCAGCACGGCCTTGATCTGATTGATGGCCTGAGTGCGAGACTTGACCGCTGAGTCTTTCGCAAGTTTGAAGACGCGCAGCGCTTCGACAGCGCCGTTGCCGGACTTGGGCACAGCTGTGGCCCGGCCGGAGAGTACAGCCCGGGCTGCGGCCTCGGCATCGACGGCGTCGGTCTTCCCCCGGCTTCGGCGCATTGATCGGTCCGGGCAGTTGACCTCGATGACCGCGACGCCAAGCGAGCACAGCTTTCGTGCCAGACCGGCCCCGTATGAGCCTGTGCCCTCAACGCCGGCCTGGCTGACCTGCCCATGCGACCGCGCCCAACTCCACAGGGCTTCGTACCCGTGTGTGGTAGCGGCAAAGGCCTCTGTGCCGAGCAGCCGCCCCGTGACGTCGATCATGGCGGCGACGTGAACGTCTTTGTGCGTGTCCACCCCGAGGACGACCATCTGGTGCGGCGGCTGCTCAAAACTGGGCTGTATCGGGCTCACGACGGGCTCTCCTCAGTGCTCAGCGGCGGCGAGATGAGCTGATACCGGGCAAGGCCGCAGGTCAGGACTGTGACGACGCCTCGGAAGGAAGCAAAGCCTCTATTGGGACACGGTCCGCCTTGCCCGGTGCCAGCACGTACCGTCCCGACGCGGTAACCGACAGATCAAACACAAGGCACCAAGGGCCAGCCAGAGTACGAGTCAGGCCCCGCGTCGGAACGGCACACCCATACTCACAGCCGGAATAGTTCTTCCGGTTCGCCCTTCCGGTGCGCCGCAGGGTGCGTATCAGCGAGCCGTCCAGCAGTACGATCCCACCACCCTTTCGGGCGATCTTCTTCAAGGCGCGGTCCAGGCGCGGGGCACGGGCGGCCAGCAGGCCGACGACATCGCGGGCCCAGCAGGTGACGGTGGTGCGGTGCACCCCGTACCCGCCGACCAGATCGCCGGGCCGCTGGTCACAGCGCAGCACCGCGAGCACGATCCCCGCGATCTTCCCCGCAGGCAGGGCCCTCCACGGTGAGCCGATCTTCTTCAGATGGCCGCGGATCAGGGTGGCGAGGTAGTTCAGGGTGGCGCTCGACAGCGGCAGGCGGGCGGTGCAGACAAGGTCGTCAGGGCCCTCGGCATGAGGGTTGTTTTTCTTCACACCACACTCAACTGCCGCCGGGGACCCGCCGGTTACGCCCCGACCGCCATCGTCCCGGCGCGGGTTACCGGCGTGCGGTAAACCGTCCGTCGGGCCGCCTGTGCAGCCATCCACGATCGGCGAGCTTGGTCATCTTCGCCCGCAGCGGCTCCAGTTTCCCGCGCAACCCCGCTTCGAGTCCCAGCTCCTCGCCCACCGTCCTGACCTGCACCGGACCATCGGCGGCTCCAGCGATCGCCAGGATCTTGCGGTAGGCACCGGGCAGCGCGGTCTCGTCCGGGTCATCGCCGCGGCGCGGGATCAGCAGCACCGCACGCCCTGCCACCTGCGTTTTCACCGGAGCCACCGCGACGGCGGCCTCCGCCCGGTCCTGTTCGGCCAGCCGGTGTAGCACCCGCTCGACGACCACCCACTCCTCCCGCTGCGCCTCGACCTCTCCAAGCAGCTTGCCCAACTCCTCGGCGAGTGCGTCCAGCTCGCTCCGGCGAGCCGTGATCCGGCGGTGCATCCGTACGGCAACGGATCGTAAGCGGGCCCTCACGACAGGCGCAGCAGAACCTGAGAACCGCCCCGGCCGCCCTGACAGACGATCTCCACCGTGGACACCGACCGTCGACCAGTGAGGTCTTCTCGGCAACGTGACGGTTGCGGTGTGTGACGGGGGGCGGGTGCCCGCTCGCGGCCTAGTTCTGCGGTGCCAGGGTGCGTAGGACGTCGAACTCGTTGCCCTCGGGATCTGCCATGACCACCCAGTTTCGGTCTGAGCCCTGGCCCACATCCGTCTTGGTGGCGCCGAGGCCGAGCAGTCTGGTCACCTCGTCCTCGGTGCTGCCGTCGATCGGGCTGACGTCGAGGTGAAGCCGGTTCTTCACGGTCTTGGCCTCGGGTACCTGGATGAACAGCAGGGTGGGCGGCATCTGGCGGGCCCGAACATCCTCGACGGTCGGCACCCAGGAGCCGATCTCGACCTTGCCCGCGCTCCGGTCGATCACCTTGAAGTCCAGGACCTCGCACCAGAAGGCCGCGAGCTTCTCCGGATCGTGGCAGTCAACGGCTAACTCGGTGAACCTACTTGTCATGACTCTCCCAGATAGTGCGGACGGGGCTCAGAGTATTGGCTGGGCCGCCCGTCCGACAGATCCGCGATCTTCCTGACTGACCAGGGCCATCAGACGGGCTTGACCCGGAAGCAGATACGCGAGAAGCCCCTGGTAGGAACAGGTCTGCGAAGATCACGTTCCGGAACCCAGAGGCTTCACGCGTTGACCAGTATCACCTACACCGCAACACTCGACGTCGACAGGGAGACCGCCGAGACTCTCGCCCGGCTCTTGCGCGAGCACCGCGAACGGCTCGGCACCCGCAAGGCGACCCGCGCTCTGGGCGTCTTCAGACAGGGTGTCCTGGTGCTGCGATGGTTCGTCGACGGGACCCGGCTGGCCCAACTCGCCCGGGACAACGGGGTTTCGGTACCCACCGCGTACCGCTACTTACACGAGGGGCTGGCCGTGCTCGCCGACCACGCCCCGGATCTGTCCACCGCGCTGGAACGGGCGACGGCCGCCGGCCACACTCATCTCAACCTGGACGGCACCGTCATCCGTACCGACCGCGTCGCCGCCCCCGGCCCCAACGGCGCCGACCTCTGGTGGTCCGGGAAGCACAAGCACCACGGCGGCAACGTCCAGGTCCTCTCCGCCCCCGACGGCTGGCCGATCTGGGTCTCCCCGGTCCGCCCCGGCCGCGAGCACGACACCACCTGCGCCCGCACCCACGGCCTGATCGACGCCCTCAACCGGCTCGCCTCCACCCTGGGCATTCCCACCCTGACCGACCTCGGCTACGAGAACGCCGGCGACGGCTTCCGCCACCCGGTCAAGAAGCCCAAGGGAGGCGAACTCGACGACGCAGCAGACGTTCAACTCGGTCATCCGAGGCGTCCCATGCGGTCGCCGAGCGGGCCAACGCCCTGCTCAAGGTCACCTTCAAGGCCCTGCGCCGGGTCAGCCTCGACCCCAGCGGCATCACCCGGATCGCCCGAGCCGCCCTCGTCCTGCTCCAGTTGGAGCACGGCCGCACTACCTGAACGAAGATCACGAACCGTCACGAGACGTTACCGAGAAGGGTTCAGTGTGAGCACGGCAAGACGCCCGCACACCAGCTCCGTGACCTGCAACTTCACGATGCACACGACTCAATGCTTTCCGTGCTGCTGGTGATAAGTGGCACGCCGACCAGGTGACAACTGCCTCGCCGCACCGTAACCGCAGATTGGTGATGGCCGTTGATGACAACTATCGGGCTTCGGCTCAATCAGTGAGATCGTTCCAGGCTGAAGTCTCTGTTCAGGGGCCTGGAAACTTCATGACGTCGCCCCACTGCCAGTTTCGCTCGGCTTGGTTCAATCGCTGAGACCGCTGAGGGCCTTGGGTTCGCGGGGATGGTGCATCACCTGTCGAGCGCGGATGGGTCGTCGGGACCGCCGCTTTGGCGGGGAGGCTCCGCGTTCGGGGCTTTCGGGTTGGTGCCGTTTTGCTGTTGTTCACCGACATCTGCCTGCTGGTAGATGTCGGTGATGCCGTCGGCGGTCTCCGCCTCGTACAGCCTTCGGTATTTGTTGTTCCGAAGCCTCAGAAACAGGCACGCCAGAAGGGCCGAGATCAGGGACCCGAGCAGGATGCCGGCCTTGATGTGCTCGAGATCTTCCGGGTTGGGGTAGGCCAGTTCGCCGATCAGCAGGGACACGGTGAAGCCGATGCCGGCCAGCATGGCCGCAGCCATGACGTCTGCCCAGGCCAGGTCGGCGCTGAGTCGGGCCCGGGTGAAGCGGACGGCCAGGTAGGAGCCGCCGACGACGCCCAAAACCTTGCCGGCGGCCAGGCCCAGTGCCACGCCCAACGGTTCTGCACGGCCGAGGACCTCCCCCAAAGTGTCGCCGGATACGCTCACCCCGGCCGCGAACAGTGCGAACAGCGGAACCGCCACTCCGGCGGACACCGGGCGAACCAGGTGCAGGATCCGCTCAGCCGGACGCCCACCTCTCTCGCCGTCCTTCGTCACGCGCAGCAACAGCCCCATAGCGACCCCCGCCACCGTGGCATGTACGCCGCTGGCGTACGTCAGTCCCCAGATCACCAGCGCCAGCGGCACGTACCAGTACCAGCCGTGCACCCGCCTGCGGTCGTGCAGGTGGAAGAACAGCCCCAGGCCGAGCACGGCCCCGAGGAGGGCGGGAAGGTGGATCGTCGACGTGTAGAAGATGGCGATGACGATGATGGCACCCAGGTCGTCGACCACCGCCAGGGTCAGCAGGAAAGCGCGCAGCGCGGAGGGCAGGTGGGTGTCGATCACCGCCAGCACGCCCAGTGCGAAGGCGATGTCGGTGGCCATGGGGACGGCCCAGCCGTTCCACGTTCCTCCCATGGACGTGGCGACGAGTCCGTAGACCAGCGCGGGTACGACCATGCCGCTGACCGCTGCAACCACGGGCAGCAGGGCTGTTCCTGGGTGACGGAGTTTTCCGACCACCAGCTCGCGCTTGAGTTCGGCGCCGGCAACGAAGAAGAAGATGGCCAGCAGTCCGTCGGCTGTCCAGTGGGCCACGGAGAGATCGAGGCCCAGTGCCTCGATGCCGAAGTGGAAGTTCCGTACTGATTCGTAGGCACCGCTCAGTGGCGTGTTGGCCCACACCAGCGCCACGGCTGCGGCGCCGAGCAGCACCATGCCACCGGTGGTCTCCGTGCGCAAAGCGTCCGCCACGAAGGTGCGCTCCGGCAGCGGGAGACGGTCGAGGAAGGTGCGGGTCCTGCTCTTGCGGTTGCCTGCGGGCATGGAGCCGACCTCTCGGTGGTCGGAACGGGGCGTTCTGGATGCTTCGAGCCGGCAGGTTCGCTCACGCGGCCTGGAGAAGGTGTTCCAGCAGGCGCGTGGCCGTGACGACGCCGAGCAACCGGCCTGGGTCCCGGCCACGTCGCTGGACGACGGCGACGAGGGGATTTCGAGTGCGAGCCATCAGTTCCGCGAGCTCCATGGCTGTGCTGTCGGGGGCGGCAGTGGGCAGAGACGGCATTCCCCCCGGGAGGCAGTCGGCTACCGTACGCCCGAGGAGCGAGCGTCCCAGGTGATCGGCATGCGGTTCGTCGATCACACCGGCCAGCACGGCATCCTCCTGCACGTAGCCGGGTACCACTGCCCTGACCACGTCGCAGGCGGGTAGAATTGCGTACGGCTGCCCGGTGGCATCGACAACCAGCAGACCGGGCAGCTGCTGCTCCACGAGCAGCCGCACCGCCTCCACGGCATCGGCGTCATTCCTTACGGAGATGTATGACTCCGCGAGATCACCTGCGCGCATGAGCGTCCCCTGTCGGGCATGCGGTGGATGAGCAAGCTGTCCCATGCCGGCGGAGCCCGGGCGGCGCCCCCAGGTTGTCCTTGGCGGGACACGGCGCTGTGTAAGTACGGACACGGCTGGAGCAAGGCCGTTCGGCGGGCCCTTGTTGTCGTCGGGCGAGGGCGGCCTGGTGAGGATCGCCGTGAGGATCATGGCCACCACCGCCACGATGGTGAGCACCACCGCTGCCTTCCAGTGCCAGTCGTGCCGTTCGCCGTTGCCGTTCCGATCGTCATCACGACCGGCGGGGAATTGGCTGTTGAGTGCGTCCATCAGCGAGACCATCTCAGGGTCGTCGCGGGCGAGGCGTCGCTCCATCTCTGCGAGGATGCACCGGTCGTCCATCGGAGGGTTCACAACGGCCACCTGTCTCCTGTCGGACGGGTCTTCGCCGCGGAGCGCATGAACCGCTCGGCGAGGACTCATGCCTGCGCGAGGCGGGCGGTGCCCTGCGCGGCATCGGGTTGCCGGAGCATGCCGACGAGGCGCAGCACCTCCATGGGCAGCGAGAAGATGAGGGTGGAGTTCCGCTCGGAGGAGACCTCCGCCATCGTGGGGAGGATCGGCTGGTGGCCGGACGGCCCTCGGGCGGTTCCGCAGCTTGGACGAGTCCTCTTTGTCCGTGGGCTTGTGACGGGCAGTTTTACTCCGGAGTACCCGATGCGGGTTGGCCGGATGCCTGCCGAGGGTGCACAGGTACGGCCGTCTTGGGCGGCCATATGTTGCCGATGTCCGGCAAAATGGCACTATGCCGATGGGGAAGCGAGACCGCGAACCGTCTGTGGAGGCAGCGGGTGCCACGGTGCCGACCGCAGCTACAGCTGCCGGAGAGAACGAGCCCCTGACGACGGATGCCCTGGGCCGCTACCTGGAGCAGCTCGCCGGGATCTCCCTCAGTAAGCGGCGGCTGCGTGACAGAGACCTTGAGGGGTTGAGGGAGCTGGCTGCCGCTGCTGCTGGGCGTGGCACGGCTCTCCGCGCCCTGCTCGCCGAATACCTCACCTCCGCGTGCCGCGTGTGGGCAGACCTGCCCGGTGTGCGACAGGCGCGGGACCACGAGGGCCTGGCAGAGGTGGTCTCCGCCCTCATGCGGGCGGTCGGCGATGCGACGGTGGCGCTGACCGAGGGGTACGAGACCGCTCACCGGGCAGCCATTCGTGGAGAAGAGGCGACGCGGCGCGAGTTCGTCGACGACCTCCTCGATGGCCGCACTGATCTGGGTCGGCTTGCTGAGCGGGCCGAACGATTCGGGCTTCGGCTGGTGGGCCCGCATGCCGTCACTGTCGCGCGGGCCACGAAGCCCTTCAGTGCAGGCGATGGAGCCACCCGCTATGTGGAGGAGGCATTGACCGCCAGGTTCAGCGCGCGCCATGTGCTGATCACCACCAAGGACGGCCTGCTGGTGTGCGTGTCCCCCGGCCCGGTGACGCAAGTCCCCGGTTTTTTCACCACCACCGTGCGGAACGCCGTCGTCGAGCAGTGCCAGGTCGCTGTCAGCCGGCTGCGGCCTGGCCCCAGTGGCATCGTCCGCTCCTACCAGGAGGCACGCAGCACTCTCGACCTCGCCACCCGGCTCGGTCTGACCACCGAGGTCGTGGACGCCTCGGACGTGCTGGTCTTCCAGGTTCTCGGCAGGGACCGCGCAGCCATCACCGATCTGGTGGCCATCGTCCTCGGTGGGCTGGAGGGAGCGCGGGGCGGACCGCGGGCACTGCTGGAAACCCTCACCGCCTACTTCGCCAGCGGTTGCCTGAACACCACGACTGCGCGGCGACTGGGACTGAGCGTGCGCACCGTCACATACCGGCTCAGCCGTATCCGGCAGCTCACCGGTTATGACCCTACCGACCCCGACCAGCGATACGTCCTGCAGACCGCCACGCTAGGCGCACGTCTCCTGGGCTGGCCGTCTCGTCCGCTCCAACCCGCTGACTGATCCCGCCCCGCCGTCAGCGGGAATAAGGTCGTAGGTCAACGAGTGATCTCCCTCCGGTCCCCGTCCACGCATGGACGTTCCACCTATGAGAAACCAAGACGGCGCTCCTGCGGTACGCGGTACTGGGATCCGCCCTCGTGCCGGTGGTGAGCACGGGCGGCGCGCTCCAAGAGCGGGACTTCCGTGCCGCAGTCGCCTGCCCCGCGCCGACAGGATCCGATGGCTACGACTGGTCGAAGGACATCAAGGCAGTTGCTGACGCGCGGGCCGACGACCAGACCGCCACGGAGAAGGCCGACGGTACCGGCGGCACCAATGACTCGATCACCCGCTGGGGCCGTGACCGCTCGGAGCATGGCCAGGAGAGAACCAGGCGGCCCGGCGAAGCCGTCGGTGGGGACATGCAGATCGACGCGCAACACATCGTCGAGCCCGGCTTGGTCGTCTTGGACATCACCGCCGCGAATGAGGACACCGTCCACACGGTGATGGAAAGTCTCCAGCAGCAGCGGCTGGTCTCCGGCGTCACACCGGCGTGGCGCACGCCGGGCGAGGCGGGCGTGCGGGCACAGGTGGGGCGGGATACCGCTGAAGGCGGACAGAAACCGCTGCGCCCCGCCGGTACTGCGGAAGCCCTTCATCGCCCGTTCGCGCTGCCTCGTCGGCTGGTGGGAGTTCTCGACCCGGTTGTTCAGGCCTTTGGGGGAGCGGTGCTCGACCGAGGGCGTCACCTCGCGGTGGGCCGCGCGGTAGGAACGGAGCTTGTCCGTGACGATCACCCACGGCATGGCCCCGATTCCTTGGAGGAGCCGACGGAAGAAGCACCTGGCCGCGGCCTTGTTGCGCCGGTTCTGGACGAGGACGTCCAGCACGTTGCCGTCCTGGTCGACCGCGCGCCGGAGGTACTTCCGCTCGCCGTTGATCGTGAGAAAGACCTCGTCCCGGTGCCACTTGTCGCCCGGCCTCGCACGCCGGCGGCGCAGCGCGTTGGCGTAGGACTGCCCGAACTTCAGACACCACCGGCGGATCGTCTCGTGGGACACGCTGACGCCGCGCTGCAGCATCAGCTCCTCGACCTCGCGAAACGACAGCGGGAAGCGGAAGTACAGCCACACGCAGTGGGAGATCACCTCGACCGGGTACCGGTGTCCCTTGTACGACGGTGACGTACCGCCCACGGACAACCCCCTCCACCATGATCAACCCAAAGATCATCCCACCCGGTCAGCCAACGTGACAGTGCCATTGGAGAGGTAGACCCGGCAGTGGCGGGTCTACTCGTGCAGGGCGTACCAGTCCTCCTGGACCTGACGCATGCCGCCCTGGTGCAGGCGGCGCCACTCCATGTACATCGAGTCGACCGCGCGGGCGGTGGCGATGAGGTCGCCGGCCTGGTCGTCCGCACCGCACGCCGTACACCAGGTGCAGCACCGGCCCCCGAAACGAGGTCACGCCACCCCGCTGATCAACCATTACAAGATGGCGGAGCATCAGTGAGCAGGCGCAGCGCTACGCCCCAACTGCTCAGGGTGACACGTCGAGGACCCGGACCCCGGCCCCTTCCCAGTCCCTGGGGGTGATGGTGACCACTCGGGCCCCCTCCGGGCGTTCCGCGCCAGGCCGAGCCACGTGCCGGGTGTGGGACCAACCCACGGTGCGGGGCTGGCGGGATGCGGCAAGGACGGCTGCGAGGTCGAGGGGGTGAAAAACGATCTGGTCGAGCATCGCGACATGACCGGCTATCCCGGCACGGACGCGATCGGCGTCAGCGAGTGCAGCCAGGGCAACGTGGACGCGCCAGACGTCTGTCTCGGCGGACTGGTGCAGAATCCGGGAAACGAGGACGCTGCCTGCGCCCAGGGCGAGCAGCGCGCTCTCATCCAAAACCACGTCCACCGGACTGACGGGTGTCGAGGTCATGCGGCGCCGCCGAGTCGACGGGCCAGTTCGGCGTCGGCGATCTGGTCCTGCTCGGGGCTCGGGGCGTAGCCCGACATCTCTCGTAGGACCGCTAGGGTGCGGGCTGTACGTTCGGCTCGTTCATCCTCGGTCGGGGTGTGGGCGGCGAAGTCGCTGACGAGCTGCGCGATGCTGGTGCCCTTCTCGGCGGCGAGGGTGGCCAGCCGGTCGCGGACCGTGTCTTCGACTTTGATCGTAGTGTGCGCCATACCCTGAGAATACATGAGGTATACCCCGGGTGGTCGGCTTCCCCCTTCGGGCACAGATCCTGCGGTTCCCGGCGGCGCGTACGTTGCAGGCCTGTGGGCCCCACGCCCGACAGAATTCTTGTGCATGATGGCTGCTGAGACGCTCGAACGACCGGATGACTTCTTTGCTGCTGAGCACTGCGCCCTACCCCCACAATCGTCGGAGGCTGTGGAGGCAGGGTGGGAAGGGCTGTTCGCGTCAGATCACTTCGAAAGTGTCGCGCAACAGCTTCAGTCGCAGAGTGACGTTCCCCTCGTTGAGCTGCCACCCCCGGACGGTGTTCTTGCGGATGCCCGCCTTACAGAAGGGCTCGGTCTGCACGTCCACCTCGGCCGCCGCGTGGGACTCGGCCCGCACGATCGCCATTCCGCTGCCGTCCCAGCCGGTCTCGTCGCCGAGCGTGCCGGCAGGGAAGAGGGAACCGGTGTTCTCACGTTCCATCAGCCAGGCCAGGTGCTCGTCGAGGCGGGGGCCGAGGACGGACAACGGGTCCTCGGCCGGGGTGATCATCGCCATCTCGACCAGGAAGAGCTGCTTGCGCCGCAGTTTGGACAGTTGCTCCTGAGCGTTCGTGGTGTCGGACATGGGGTGTGCCTCCCGGTGGTCAGGTCGCGCTGCGGATGGTGAGGTCGGTCGTGATCTCGATGCAGCCGCCGATGCTGCGCGCGACGGGGCAGTAGCGGGTGTGCGCGGTGTGGGCCCGCCGCACCTGTGCCTCGTCGATGCCCTCGTCCAGGGCGAGGGTGTAGTCGACGTGGATCGCTCGGCTACACCACTCGGCGGGACGCCATCTCACAGGAGACGGTCACGCCGGGCTCGAGCATGAGCTCCTCAACCTCGCAAAAGGACAGCGGGAAGCGGTGGTACAGCCACACGCAGCGGGAGATGAACTCGACCGGGTACCGGTGCCCCTTGCACGACAGCGACACGGCTCCCATGAACAGCCCCCTCCAGCACAATCAACCAGAAGATCATCCCATCCGGTCAACCAACGTGACAACGCCGTGCACGCAGTTGTCTGCAATTCCCCAGATGAGTCTCTTCAGTCCCTCACGGTTCGGGAGAACGCCTCTGATCTGGGGTTTTTGCTAGAGACTCGACCGAAGTGCCTAAAGACGCGCGGGTTCGTCGGGGCTCAAGCCACGGCTTCCTTCCTCGAGCGGCGCATTACGGCGCGGACGCGCGCGGCGGCCATCCGGTAAAGGTCCGGTTCCTCCGTGACAGTCGACGCTGGCCGCCGGGCACGGACCTTAGAGGTCCTGTCGTTGAGAAGGTGCTGAGCTGTGCGCCAGCGGGCTGCCCGGGCCGCTTCCTTTGCCGCTGCCCGGGCGGCTTCCGCCGACGAGCACAGGTGACTTCGGCGCAGTTCAGCCGCCTTTGCTTCTCTCGCTTCCACCTCGGCTTCAGGAGAGCGGGTGAGCAAGGCCAGAGCTGAGCGACGGTACTTCTCCGCCGCCGACTCCGCTGTGAGCTTGCCCATGAGCGAGGTGGTTTCCTGGTACCCGCCCTGGGCTCGGCACTCCGCCATCGCCTGCTCGACCTTGGCCCGGATCTTTGCTTCGGCGCGGGCTGCGGTTTGTCGTTGCCCGGTTAGTACTCCAGTGCGGTTTCGTGATCTATCGAGCGGGTTCGTCGATGGTCCGCCGTCGGTAGTGGCTGCGTCGGGCTGTTGCCTGGTGGCATCTGCGCCAGTTGGACCAGTGCAGCAGTCTGGCCACTGTCACGGCCGGCGGGTTGAAGACGGCACCCAAGAGGTGGCGGATCTCCGGCACGGTCAACGCGATGGGGTCGCTACTGCGGGTGGGGTGGTGCGGATCGGCCGGCCGCTGCGGTGCCGAGGCGACGGCGAGGGCGGTCAGGAAGGCCAGGGCGAGCATGGCGAGTGTGATGTGCCGGTG
>RHMC01000164.1 GCA_003719395.1 Streptomyces altiplanensis | reverse complement strand
GGCCGCCGCCCGGGCGGCGAGCCGCAGGGCGGCCGCCTCGTGCGCGTACCGCGCGTCGGCGGCGACTCCGCCGCCGTTCCCCCTCGACGTCTGCTTGACGATCACGCGCCCGCCGCCGCGCACGTCCACCCGCCACACCCGTGAGCGCGGACTGCTGTCCAGCAGGGCGGCGCGTTCCGGCGTGCCGACCAGGGAACGCAAGGTGTCGCTGAGCGGCACGGTGTCGGTCATGGCGGCCAGCGTAGGGACGCCGGCCGGTCGTCGCCATCGGGTATCCGGTCCGCGCGACGGCACGGGACGCGGGCGACGGCGTGCCGCCGGCCCGGCCGGCGCGTGACGCGTGCTCAGACGCTGCTGACCGACAGCTTCGCCGCGAAGCCCAGGAACAGGACCCCCGCCGCCGAGGTCGCGCCCGCCGACAGGCGCCTGCGGCGGCGGAAGGCGGCGGCCAGGTGGGTGCCGCCGAAGATCAGGGCGGACAGGTAGAGCACGCTCGCGAGCTGGGCCAGGGCGCCGAGCAGGACGAAGGAGAGGGCGGGGTGGGCGTACGCCGGATCGACGAACTGCACGCAGAACGTTCCATAATCAAACTGCCTGCACGCTCGCGCCCATGACCGCTACCAAGACCGCTCCCGAGTGGACCGTTGAGGAACTGGCAGAGCTGGCCGACCTCCAGGCCAGGAACGATGCACTACCGGAGGACGCGCCCCGTGGCCTCCTGTCGGTACGCCTGTCCATCCTCACGGAGGACACCACCTCACCCGCACGGCAGGAACTAGACCTCCGTCGCCATGCCATCCGAGAGGGCGTCAGAGTTGTTGGCGTGGCCAGGGACCTTGGAGTGTCCGCAACTAAGAAAGCACCCTGGGAGCGGAAGGAACTCGGGGACTGGCTCAACAATCGCCTACCCGAGTTTGACTTGATTCTGTTCTGGAAGTTGGATCGATTCATCAGGCGCATTTCCGACCTACATGAGGTCATCAAGTGGTGCGAGAAATTTCGGAAGAATCTAATTTCCCTCAATGACACCCTGGACCTGTCATCCCCCATGGCTCAGGCAATGGTGACTTTCGTTGCGGCAGTTGCAGAGATTGAAGCCGCCAACACAAAGACTCGCGTTTCGTCCCACTGGGAATACACCAAGCAACAGGATCAATGGCGGATTGGTAAGCCATCGTATGGCTACAAGACTGCCAGGGTGGGCGGGAAACTCCGCCTAGTGCAGGACCCTAAGCAAGCGCGAGCGGTGCGCTACATGTACCACGCCGCAATGCGGGGGGTTCCGGCAAACCGAATTGCAAAGGTTCTAGACAGAGCCAAGGTTCCGACCTACAGCAACCGGAAATGGAACAATCAGCAGGTTCTCAGGATTCTTAGGAACCCTGCCGTTACGGGGATTCGTACCGAGGGAGGGACGAAGGCGACTACCTACAAATCTACGCCGGTACTAGACAAGCTGGGCCAGGAAATCAGGGTCACGGATGAGCCGATCCTGACTGGTAGAGAATTCGAAAGCGTACAAGCGGCACTTGCCACCCGGGCGAAGAACAAGCGACACCATGAGAAGAACCGTCGTCCTACCAGGTTCCTCGGCGTCATGAAACACCAGTGCGGAAGAAACGTTAACGAAACGAATAACTACAAAACGCTTTCTACCGGCGAAGTGAAGGAGTACCGATACTTGCGGTGCCCCGACTGCCGGAAGCCAGGATTCGTGACACCGGACCCTGAGCATGTGTACTCGGCTCTGGCGCAGGCCGTCTTTGAGACCCTGGGGGATTTCGAAGTGATCCGCCGCGAGTATGCCAGAGGCGACGAGAACAGGCGAGAGCAGAAGCGACTGGAAGAGTCCATCGCCTACTACATGTCCGGGCTGGAGCCCGGCGGAAAGTTCGATAAGGCCGGATTCATTCGCGAGAAAGCAGAGAGCACGCTAGATGCTCTCATGAACAACTTGACGAAGATCGACCCGGATTCCACAAAAGATAGGTGGATCTACGAGAGCACCGGCATGACATACAGGCAGCATTGGGAGGCCGGTGGCGTAGAGGCCATGGAAAAGGACCTACTGAGTGCCGGAATAACTTTCGAACTCGGAAAGCAGGACGATGGGGAACTGTTGGGGCAGTTGATCATTCCGCACGATGTTAAGAAGCGACTGATCAGAATGGACAGCTGGAGTTAGCCATACCGGCGCACTACGCGAAAAAATGCCCCCTACGGAAGAAGGGGGCATTTTTATGTCAACTCTCGGGGGGATAGGCGACATCAGCAACGACTCTCCGGTTACCGTCCTGATCCTGGATCACGGTTACAACACGCATACTCCCCCTGTCTCGGCACCGAGGCCGTGGGCCGGCTGCTAGTGGTGAAGAAACCTTGCATCGCTCCCCCCTGGCGAAGTCAAAGGAAGCCCGCACACGCTCTCGCTCGCCCGTTTAAACGCTCTTCCTTGATTCCGCCACACCTTCGGGCGTAGAACTTGCCACCCGTGAACCGACAGCATGACGAGCCGTTCAAACACCTTGGCACTACTCCCCGAAAGGTACGGCGTGTGACTGAGCTTGTGCGCGTGAATCACTCCGCTTGGCGAAAGTGCATACGCACTGATCCTGCAATCAGGCTTACAACCCTGGCCGTAGCAATGGTCATCGGGGAGTACGGCAACTACGCGGACGGCTCCAACGTGCGGCCATCCATGGAGACGGTAGCTCGCGAAGTCGGCTTCTCAAGCAGGCAGAAGATCTACCCACACTTGAAAACCCTCCGCGAGAGGGGATACCTCACCCCTGCCGGGACCAAGTCGGCGAAGGGTGTCGTCGTCTATCAGTTGACCGCCCCTGCTGAGATCTCCAGAGCCGCTACTACAACGCCTCTAGGCGCTGCCGTAAGCGCCGGAACAAACGGACAGGCGGCCGAGCCTGTCCAGGGCGAAGAAGGCCGCTCTAACGCTGCTCCAAGCTTTTCGGCGGCCCCGGCCGGCGAACCCGTCCAGCTCACCATGGAACAGAAGATGTGGTTCCTAGGCGGCAGCAGTCCCGAGGAATGGCCATGGCCCAACATCCCTTACCCGACAGCAGAGCGCGCCTACCTCGAATACACGGGGCAACCTGCCTGACAGGCAGGCTCAGTCACTCGCCTTGCTGTCCCCGAACGGGTACTGCACCTGTCCCCTCATTTGGAAGACAGTGCCGTTGACCTTCGTCGAATCATCGCTGACAACCTGCTTCGAGATGCGAGTCTGAAGTTCGACGCTGACGCGTTTACCGGATCGGGTGCCAACCCCATTAAGGGCATCGTCGCACAGGGCACGTCCACGACCCTTGGAGCGGGAAAGGTCACGGTGACCTATGACGATCTCGCAGACAGCGTGTCGCGCATTGAAGCAGTGAACGGCCGCCCCTCCGTCGTGTGGGCCTCTACCGATATGGCAGCGGCTCTCCGCAAGGAAAAGGCTTCCGGCTCTGGCGCTTACCAGGGTGGCTCTCCGACCGATTCCCCCGCCTCTACCGCATGGGGCCTCCCCGTATTGGTATCAGGTTTCCTGACTGGAAAGACCGTAGTCGTCGCGGACGCTTCGCGGATTGTGGTTGGCCTGCGCCGCAGTGCCCAGTTGAAGATCAGCGAGGATGCGCGCTTTGATTCAGATGAAGTCGGCTTCAAGCTGACCATGCGTGTCGCAGGTGTTTCCATCGCCGAGGCTGCTTCGGTGCAGATCGTAAAGGCAGCAGCCGCATAGTTGCACGGCAGCCCAATTCATAGGCCCCCAGCCCGCCGACTGGGGGCCTATTTCTTGTTTTCGGTCCTCTGTGCGGGAATCCGTTGGAGACACAGAAAAGCCCCGCCCATACGCCGGGGGGACGTACGGGCGGGGCCGATTGGGAGGGGTCCCGTTCTCAGTGCTTGCGCTGCCTGGTCGGCGCTCGGGTGGCAGCGACACGCCACCACCACAAGCCCCGGCAGCCAGGCTCAGAGAGCCCGGAGTGAGCCCCGCACTGCGGGCACCAGGGCAACCCGCTCTCGGGGTCTGTCAGGCACTCAGCAGCACACCTCGGGCACTTGTGCACGGGGCCTTCTCTCAGGCGCTCAGATCGAACTCTCCGCCCTTGATCGCGGCGGTGAGCGTCGCCCAGTCGGCGGGCGTCATGGTGACGATGGTGTCCGGTCGCTGACTGTCCCGCAACGCAACCACCCCCGGCACATTCAGAGCGACCTCGGGGCAGTTGTCCACTCGGGCGTCACGACAGGCCGCAGCCGTGACGAAGTCGAATTCGGGCCGTTCGGTCATGGTGCCAGTTCCCTTCGCCGTACAGCGGGGAAGCGGTCCCCGCGCCGTCGTGCAACCCGCCCCGGCCGCTCGACCTGTCCAGGGTTTCCACCACCGGGGCGGGAGCTGATCCCAAACGTCCACCCCTAGATCAACCTGGGGGCGTCTTTGGGAAGATCAGAGGGGAGCGGCCGTGTCTCTTCCGGGTGGCCGTAGTTCTTGTGGGCTCGCATCGCTTCCGTGGTTCTCATGGCCTCGGCGCGATTCCCGGACCGGGTGGCCCTCCGCACCTGCTTACGCAGTGATGCGCATTGAACGCATGAAGCGGGGCCCACTTGACCACTTCGCGGCGCAACCAAGTTCAGCAACTCTTGAACGGACATGGCTAGTTGCTCCCTTAAAGCTTGCCGGTCGCGGCAAGGGTGATGATCGCGCCGCAGGATGCGGCGACCAGGAGAATGAAGGACAGCCAGGCCGTACGGCCGAAGAAGCGCCTCAGCATGCTTCGCGGGATTCGTCGCGCACGACGAAGGCGAACGACGTACAGACTCGGCGGAACGACCGGTGATTACTGCGGCCTGTGTGGCTCATGCATTCCACGTCGACCGCAGCCGTGTCTGTGGAGGGCGACGCTTCCCAGGCGCAGTTCAGGCACTGCGCTTCGTAGGTGATATCCGTGTTCGGGTGTTGAACAATCTTGTGCAGGACGTGCCGGTACGCGGCTCGAATGGCACCCATCACTTCCGCCCCGTGCGGTGGTGGCTTCCCGTTTTCGGGTGAGCGGCCAGTTCCACGTTCGCATCCGTCGCCGCCGAGAAATCCCCACGTTCTAACGCCTCTGTGCGCTGTGTATCCAGCGCCGCGCAGACGCGGCACCCCTTAGCCGGTTTCGGAAGATCAGCGGGAAGCGACAGGTGGACGGGCTCTGCCATCGTCGTCTTTGTCTCGCTCATCGCTGCGTGCCTCCCCGGCTCGGGTCCCTGTGGCAAGCAATGGTCCACTGGAGGCGCAGCTACCTCTAGTTGGTTTCCTGTTCGCGCAAAAGCTCGTCTCGGATGCCTTCGATCAGTGAGCGCATGTCGTCACCGGCAACGGCGCGCACACTGAACCCTTCAAACTTGGACACGTACTGGGCAACGTCCCTGGGATCGGTCACCACCGTTTCTGCGTGAACCGTCTCAACGGTTACCGTGCGGTCATCCTTGATCGAGAAGGAATGGCCCGGGAAATCCACCTGCGGGGAAGACAGTGCGACGATTCGTACATCAACATTGGGTAGCCGAGAGACCGAGATGAGTCGGTCAAGCTGTCCAACCATCACTAGGGGTGGAACAATGCGCCATCGGAGAACCGACTCCGTGATGATGAAACGGAAAGTCTTGCCTTCCGAGTACAGGACACTTTGCCGCGCCAGCCTCGCACCAATGGTGCGCTCTAGCTGTGTTTCTGTCAGGTTCCTTCGGGCGAAGACCGCCCGCACGTATTCGGGGGTCTGAAGCAGGCCGGGAATGAGGGAAGGTTGAAATAGGCGCAGCAGCGTTGTTTGCGATTCGAGGGCCTGCACCTGTTGTTGTTTTCGGCTGTAGCCCAAGCGGCGAATTAGTCGCCACGCCGTGATCTCAGTGGCCTCCGCTCTGGCCGCAGCCATGTATTCGGCCTTCACCTCGTCCGACACGCCTATGGCCGTGAGGATGCAGTCAACGTCGGTGACGCTTGGAGCTGCATTTCCGTTCTCAAGCTTGGAGAGCTTAGAGCGAGACATGGCAGCGCCACGGGCGACCGCTTTCGCTTCCATTCCGGAAGACTCTCGCAGTACCCGCAGCGCTGGTCCGAGGCTAGATTTGTTCACTCGCCGTACTTCGCCCACCATTCAGCGAACGGCACGGCCTGATCCATTGCCGTGTCCCGGTACGTCAAGAACTTAGAGAGCTGATCCTTACCGAGAAAATCGACACCCAGGTACTTACCCTCCTCGTCATATTTCATGGCTCCGATGGCTCGCTCGTCGAAGAGCCAAAAGTCCGGCGCATCTGGGATCGGGTTTTCCTGGGTGGTCGTATCCAGGATGAAGAACTCTTCCCCGGCTGCTGCATTGCGACGGTAGCCCCAGGAGAGTTCGAACCGCAGGTAGTCCGTCAGCGGGCGGGCAAGGATGTGCACGCGGTAGATGCGTTTTCCGGATGCGACTGCGTCCCCGACCGTCGTCATCCATCCGGCTGTCTTGTAATCCTCCGGCTGGGGTTCGCCGGCCAGGAATGCGCGGTAGGCATCTACGCCACCCGACTTGCTGTAATCGTCCAGAGTCTCTAGCCGGAACGCTTCCCGGCCAAAGTCTTTGAAACAGTCCCCCAACGTCTTAGATGAGGTTGTCACGAATGGCCTTTCGCATGAGCTCGATCGGGATTTCCACCATGGTTTCGTGAGCTGGGATCTCCTGCCCGTGGTCAGTCACGCGGTCCCCCTGGACAACCAGCGTTCCGCGATCCGTGGCCCAAATCCCTGGGCACTCCCCCTCGTCGCAAGTACTCACCAGTCGTGTCAGCTTCACGGCCTGCCCCCTCGTTGTCGGGTGTCGCGTCCGATGCTCGCGGCCCGCAACCTGTCGTACAAGGGGTTGGAGTTTCCGTTACTGGAAACCGGGCCTGCTCCGACGCGACGGCCTGCCCGGGACAGCGCAACGCTCAACACAGGGGATAGCGGGGGCGCATGGAGGCGGGACCTGGAGGGTTGGCAAAGTCCCTGAATCTCTCAGGACGTCTCAGGGGTACTCACGGCCTTCACGGTGAGTGGCCGCCGCTTCCGCCCGCTGGGCGTGCTGACCAAAGCAGAGAACGGGGTGACCTTGGGGGGCTCCTGGGACTCCTTCGGGGGCCTCTTAGGCAGGCCGAGAGCTCCTAGTGCCTCATGCTGCTCCTGGAGGCTCATGCGGGCGAACAGGGCCGCAGCATCGTCAAGGTGAGACACGCCAGCCCCCTACGCGCTTGCCAGAGACAGCTTGACGGCGAACCCCAGGAAGAGCGCTCCGGCCGCCGAGGTGGCCCCTGCGCTGAGCGTCCTCCGACGACGGAACGCAGCAGCTAGACGAGACCCGCCGAAGATGAGCGCAGACAGGTACAACACGCTTGCCACCTGGGCGAGTACGCCTAGAGTCACGAACCCCACGACCGGGTTGGACTCTGACACGAACTGCACGAAGAAGGAGATGAAGAAGAGGATCGCCTTCGGGTTGAGCAGACTGATCACGAGCGCGCGCCGGTACGGACGCTCGGCGGCCGGCGCCGCCTCGACGACGGCCCTGCCGTCGTCCGTACGCGTGTTCCGCGTGCGCCACATCGACCAGGCCGCGCGCATCATCCCGATCGCCAGCCAGGTCAGATAGCCGGCGCCCGCGTACTTCACGACGGCGAACAGCAGCGCGTTCGCCTGGAGCAGTGACGCCACACCGGCCGCGGACAGCACCATGAGCACGGCGTCGCCGCACCAGACGCCCGCGGCGGCCTTGTAGCCCGTGCGTACGCCGCGACGCGCGGCGACGGACAGGACGTAGAGGGAGTTCGGTCCCGGCAGAAGAATGATCAGTACGAGCCCGACGAGGTAGGTCGCAGATCGGTTACACCCAGCATGGGCGGAGTGTCGCATGCGCCTGCGACACTCCGCCTCCGCGTTTCACATGCCAGGCGCGCCGGTCACGCGTGAGGGACGCACCCGCCTCAGAACGCGTCGGTGGGAACGTACGCCCCCCACACCTCCCGCAGCGCGTTGCAGACCTCTCCCACCGTCGCCCGTGCCCGCAGCGCGTCCTTCATCGGGTACAGGACGTTGTCCGTGCCCTCCGCCGCCTTCTTCAGCTCCACCAGCGCCGCGTCCACCGCCGCCTGGTCGCGCTCCGCGCGCAGCTTCGCCAGCCGCTCCGCCTGCTGGGCCTCGATCGCGGGGTCGACGCGCAGCGGCTCGTACGGCTCCTCCTCCTCCAGCTGGAAACGGTTCACGCCGACCACGACGCGCTCGCCGCTGTCCGTCTCCAGCGCGATGCGGTACGCGCTGCGCTCGATCTCGTTCTTCTGGAAGCCGCGCTCGATCGCGCTGACCGCGCCGCCCATGTCCTCGACCTTCGCCATCAGTTCGAGCGCGGCGGCCTCGACGTCGTCCGTCATCCTCTCGATGACGTACGAGCCGGCGAAGGGGTCGACGGTGGCCGTGACGTCCGTCTCGTACGCGAGGACCTGCTGCGTGCGCAGGGCCAGGCGGGCGGACTTGTCGGTGGGGAGGGCGATCGCCTCGTCGAAGGAGTTGGTGTGCAGGGACTGGGTTCCGCCGAGGACGGCGGCCAGACCCTGGACGGCGACGCGCACCAGGTTGACCTCGGGCTGCTGCGCGGTGAGCTGCACGCCCGCCGTCTGCGTGTGGAAGCGCAGCATCAGCGACTTCGGGTTCTTCGCGCCGAACTCGTCGCGCATCACCTTCGCCCAGATCCGGCGCGCGGCGCGGAACTTGGCGACCTCTTCGAGGATGGTGGTGCGCGAGACGAAGAAGAAGGAGAGGCGGGGCGCGAAGTCGTCGACGTCCATGCCGGCCGCGACGGCGGTGCGGACGTACTCGATGCCGTCGGCGAGCGTGAACGCGATCTCCTGCGCGGGCGAGGCGCCGGCCTCGGCCATGTGGTAGCCGGAGATCGAGATCGTGTTCCACTTCGGGATCTCGGCCTTGCAGTACTTGAAGATGTCCGCGATCAGGCGCAGGGACGGCTTGGGCGGGAAGATGTACGTCCCGCGCGCGATGTACTCCTTGAGGACGTCGTTCTGGATCGTGCCGGTCAGCTTGTCGGCCGGTACGCCCTGCTCCTCACCCACCAGCTGGTACATCAGCAGGAGGAGCGCGGCGGGCGCGTTGATCGTCATCGACGTCGAGACCTTGTCCAGCGGGATGCCGCCGAACAGGACGCGCATGTCGTCGATCGAGTCGATCGCGACGCCGACCTTGCCGACCTCGCCGCTCGCGATCGCCGCGTCGGAGTCGTGGCCCATCTGGGTCGGCAGGTCGAAGGCGACCGACAGGCCCATCGTGCCGTTGGCGATCAGCTGCTTGTAGCGGGCGTTGGACTCGGTGGCGGTGCCGAAGCCCGCGTACTGGCGCATCGTCCAGGGCCGGCCGGTGTACATCGACGGGTACACACCGCGCGTGAAGGGGTACGAACCGGGCTCGCCCAGCTTCTCCCGGGCGTCCCAGCCTTCCAGGGCGTCCGGTCCGTACACCGGCTCAATAGGCAGTCCCGACTCCGACTCGCGCGCCATCTGCTGTGCCTTCCACTGGACGTACTGGCTGGTAATGAACCGACCCTCGCGACGGACTGTAGCGGTGGGCGTGCGGCGGGTGGAGGGCCGCAGGCTGGGACCTTGCTCACAACGCCGCTCCGCTTCGCTCTTCCATGATGCGGGGGCTTTCGCAACCGGGCAGAGCGGGAAACACTCCCTGGGGACATACGAGATGCCCGGGGGGCGGGGATGGACGAGAAGCAGCGGAACAACAGGGCCGTGCGCAGAGCGGTGGCACTGGCGGCGACCGCGGTCGTGGCCGTGACGACGGGGTGCACGGCGCAGGCGAGCGGGGCGGGGGCGGGCCCGGCGGTGACGGCCGGCGGGGTGACGAAGCCGGCGGCTCCCGTCTTCGAGGTCGCCGACGCGCCTTCGGCGGAGCCCTCGCCGACTCGACGGCGACGAAGGCTCCCCCGAAGGAACCGGCCGCCGAGCCGGTGGCGTCCACCAAGGCCGAGGCACCCGAGCCCCGGCCGGAAACGGAGCCGCCGGCCCCCAGGACCCTCATGGCGAGCGGGTCCGGAGGCGGCCAGGTGCGCGAACTCCTGGCCAGGCTCCGCCAGATCGCCACTTCAACCGCACCCCCACCGGCCACTACGGCCCGGTCACCGCCGCCGCCGTCTCGTCCTTCCAGGGCAAGCGCGGCCTGCCCCGCACGGGCACGACCGACACCGTCACCTGGGACAGGCTCCTCGGGATGACCAGGGAGCCGACGCGCGCCGAGCTGCACCCGCCGGCCGCCGAGCCGGTCGCGAAGCCCGACCCGCGCTGCATGAAGGGCCGGGTGCTGTGCATCAGCAAGACCAGCCGGACACTGTCCTGGATGGTCGAGGGGCGGGTCGTCTCCGTGATGGACGTGCGGTTCGGCTCGCAGTACACGCCCACCCGCGAGGGGACGTTCGAGGTGTACTGGAAGTCCCGGCACCACGTCTCGACGCTGTACGACAGCCCCATGCCGTACGCCCTGTTCTTCAGCGGCGGTCAGGCCGTCCACTACTCGTCGGACTTCGCGGCCCGCGGCTACAGCGGCGCCTCGCACGGCTGCGTCAACGTCCGGGACGAAGCGAAGATCGCGAGCCTGTTCGCGCAGGTGCGGGACGGCGACAAGGTCGTCGTCTACTGGTAGCGGCAGGGGGGGGGAAGAAGTGGCGCGGGCGGGACCGGGGGAACGTGTCCCGCCCGCGCCTGTTGCGCGGAGCCGTAGGTACGGGGGGAACCCCGGCTCGTCGCGCTGCCGATGACCAGTCGGCTCACTCTTTACTGCGTCATGTGGTGGAAAAACGTCACACCACTGCGAGCACGGCGGGAAAACCGCAGGTCAGCCCAGTTGTCGCGAGAGGGCCACGGTGACGGACGGGGCGAGCGCCGGGGGCGCCGGCCGGGTGAAGGAGACCTGCGGCACGGAGCCGCGGATCCCGTCACGGACTCCTTGGCCGCCGTCGGCACCGTGGCCGCCGTCGGCACCGTGGCTGCCGTCGGTATCGTGGCCGCCGGTCCCGCCGTTCTTGTCGCCGCCGGAACCGCCGTCTCCGTGGCCCTCGCCCGCACCGTCGCCGTTTCCGCCGCCGGTGCCTCCGGCTCCGGCCGTCCCGGTCACTCCGTCGGCGCCCTTCAGCAGGCGGTCGCAGAACCGCTCCACCCGGTCGGCGCCCTTGGCCGCCGCCTCCAGGCGCCGCTCGCGGTCGGGGGCGAGATCGCCGTGCGGTCGTCCTGGCAGGCCTCGGCCGTCTTGCGGTACCAGTCGCCGGCACCGGGACCGGGGTCGGGTCCTGGGCCGGGGCCGGAGCTGTCGCCTGTCCCCGGTGCGGCGTCGGCCGAGCCCGGGTCGGTGGTGGGTGCGCCGGTGTCCGGTCCGGGAGAGGGCGCGTGCGTACCGTCGCTTCCGCCGTCGCCCCTGCCGTCGCCGTCCCGCTCCTCGTCGCCGGTCCCGCTGCCGGGCGTCCCGCCCGTGCCGCCGAGGATGCCGGGAATGCCGGGGATGCCCGGCGCGGGCCGCCGGGACGCCCGGTCGCCGTCGGCGGTCCCGGGATCGGCCGGGTGCGGTGTCGCGGCCGCGGACACGGAGGACGCGGGCGCCGGGTCCGGGTCATGCCCGAAGGGGCCCGGCAGTACGCCGGTGCCCGCCGCCACGCGAGACCGCCGAGCGCGACACCGGCGAGCGCCCCGGCCAGCCCGATGCGTACGGGACGCCCCCAGCGCACGGGGGCGGGCGCCTTGCGTCCGCCCCGTACCGTGGAGAAGACCTCGGGGGATGTCGCCCTGGCCTTGCGGAACGCCGCCAACGCGGCTGCCTCGCCCGGGAGTTCACCGCTCTCGGGACCGCCGGCCCGGGCCACCGCGTCCAGGGCCGCGGAGAGGCGCTCGGCCTGGGCGCGTGCGTGGTCGCCGACAGGCCCGACGGGTTCTCCGCGCAGCAGTCGCTCCGCCGCGCCCTTGTCGAGCCACTCGTACCGCTCGTCGGCCATCACATGTCCTTCTGCGTCCGCACGCACGTATGCGTCACACCGGCGGACGTCACCCGGTCCGGTCGCGGGCGTCGCTGGGACGGTACGGCGTCGAGTTCCGGCCGTCCGCCGACCGGGCCCGCAACCGTACCGTCGCTGCCTTCACGGCCCTCGCCGCTGCCGTCGCCGTCCTCGCCGCTGCCGCCGCCCTCCGTGGCGTTCAGCAGCTCGGCCAGCCGCTTCAGCCCGCGGTGGGCGGCGGTCCGTACCGCGCCGGGGCGCTTGCCCAGGGTCTGGGCCCGCGCTCTTCGCCGTCGAGCCCGACGACCACGCGCAGGACGACGCCTCGGCCTGGTCCTGGGGGAGCTGGGCGATGAGGGCGAGAGCGTCACCGGTGGCAAGGGCTTCCATCGCCTCGTCGCCGGTGTCGCAGGCGCCGGGCTTCGTGGCGAGCTCGGTCTCGTCGCCGCCGATGGCGGGGCGCCTGCCGCGCATCCGGATGTGGTCGAGGGCGCGGTTGCGCGCTATGCGCGCCGCCCAGCCCCGGAACCGGTCGGCGTCTCCGCTGAACCTGTCGAGGTCGCGGGCTATCTGGAGCCACGACTCGGAGGCGACGTCCTCGGCCTCCGGGTCGCCCACCAGCGTCCGTATGTAGCCCAACAGCCGTGGGTGCACGGCGCGGTACACAGTCCGGAAAGCGTCCTCGTCCCCGTCCTGTGCCGCGAGCACCGCGGCGGTCAGCTCCGCGTCGTCCCCCAGCACTCCCTCAACCTGTCCCGAGTCGCGGCTGGTCACCGCTGCCGCGCAGCCCCGCGCGAGTCAGCACGCTACGACGTCGCGAGGGGTCGCGTCCACGACCTGCACACCGTGCGACGAGGCGCTGACAGAGAGCGGTGTGACAGAAAACGCATGCATGGCGCTGAGAGAAGTACGGGCCGCCGCACGGTCCGCGGACGGCGGCGGGGCCTCTCCTGTGGGGGGTGGCGGCCCCGGTCGTCCTTCCAGGACCGGCGGGCGGCTCCACTTCGCCTCCCGGGCCCCGGGAGGCGGCGGCCGCACACCGGCGCCGCACACCGGCGCCGCTCACCGGACCCCGCCGGACCGTCCACCGGACCGCTCACTGCTTGCGGGGTCCGCTCTCGCCGTTGCGCTGGGCGCCGTTTCCGCTCTGCTGGCCGCCGCCGCCCTTGCCTCCGCCGCCGCGCTTGCCTCCGCCGCCGCCCTCGTCCTTGCCCGCGGACTTCGCGGACTTCGTGGGCTTCGTGGGCTTCGTGGGCTTTACGGGATGTCCGGGCTTCGCGGCGCCGCCGGCCGGCTGCGCCGGGGGTTCAGGCGTCCTCGGTGCCCCGGCCGCCTTCGAGGGCTTCGACGACTTCGGCGGTTGCGGCGCCTTCGAGGGCTTCGGCGCCTTCGGGGAGTCCTTGCCCGCCGCTTCCCGCTCCGGCTTCTTCCCGGCCTCCAGCAGGTCTTCGCAGTACGCCTCCACCGACAGCCGGGCGCGCGCGTCTGCTGCCGGACGCCCGGAAGCCGCACCGCGGCGGGAGGCGGTCCCACGCCCGTCGGACGCCAGGTACGCGGCGCAGTACTCCACGTCGTCCCGGGTCCGGGGCGGGAGCGCGGTCGCCGGGCGGGTGGTGCCGGCCGAAGGGCGGCGCTCCGCGCCTCCCGTCACCGTGTCCCCCGCGCTCCCCCGCTCCGCACCGGGCGTCGCCGGTGCGCTGCTGTGGGTCCCCGCCGTTCCGGCGCCGGTGCCGCCGTCCGCACCCACTGCCCCGCTGCCGGCCGCCGTTCCCGAACGCGCCGGGATCGCCCCCGTGCCGGCCGCCAGCGCCATCCCGCCCAGCGTCACCGTCGCCGCGACCGAGGCGAACGCGCCCCGACCGGCAGCGCTCCGCGCCGCCGGGACGGCCGCCAGTCGTCGCGCCCGCGCGCCTGCCACC
>RHMC01000163.1 GCA_003719395.1 Streptomyces altiplanensis | reverse complement strand
CACGAGGCGGAGGTTGGCCTCCAGCAGGTGGTTCTTGGCGCGGCGGCCGTCCTCGGCGATGATCTCCAGCTCGCGCTTGAGCTTCGGCGCGAGCTTGTCGCTGTTGGCCAGCTTGTCCTCGGCGAACAGGCCCGCCTCGATGCGCTTGGCGAGCTCCACCTCCTGCTCGGCGTTGAGGAGGGGGACCTTGCCGATCTGCTTGAGGTAGTCCTTGACGGGGTCGGCGGTGGCACCGGCGACAGCGACCTGCTGCGCGGGCGCGTCGTCCTCGTCCTCGTCGGAGAGAACGAAGCCCTTCTCCCCGCTTTCTTCTTCGTCGTCGGCGCCCGCCTTGACCGGGATCTCCTCGGTGGAGTCCTCGCCGTCGGCGGCCTCGTCGGCGCCCTTCTTGGCGGAGGCCTTCTTGGCGGCCGTCTTCTTGGCCGCGGTCTTCTTCGCAGCGGTCTTCTTGGCCACGGTCTTCTTGGCGGCGGCCTTCTCCTCCGGCCCGGGCGTGGCGGCGGCCTCGGGTGCGACGATCTCGTCGGCCATCGCGTCCACGGTCTCGGACGCCGGAGCGGCGGTGGCGGCGACCGTCTTCGCGGGGGCCGCCTTCGCCGCGACGGATTTGGTGGCGGTGCGCTTGACCGGGCTCTTGGCCGCGACGCTCTTGCGGGGGCGCTTGGGCGGCTCCGCGGCAGTGACCATCAGCGTCACACCCTCTTCCTCGAGGATCTGGTTGAGGCTGCGCAGAACGTTCTTCCACTGGGCCGAGGGAATCTGGTCGGCCAAGAATGCCTGGCGCACGTCGTCGCCCGCGATCTGCCCATCAGCCTTTCCCCGCTCGATAAGCGCCATCACAGACTCGGACTCGGCGATCTCCGGCGGGAGCGTACGGGATGTGCTGGCCGACACGAACAACCTCTCGGAACGATGGAAACGGCTTCCGGCCTCACCCTGAGTACGGGCCACGACCGACGACATCGGCTGGGGATGTACCGACGGCGCAGGTTGAACCTCGGACTGGTTACAGCGCCAGGTTCAGCGGCTGTATTCCCTCTTCGGCTGTCACCTCTTAGGTCATCGCACAGTTCCGAGGAGTGTTACGCCCAATCTGCGTGGCCCGAGTCACACGCCGTACGGAGCGCGGAAGAGCGGACGGAACACCGGCTCACAAGCGTGTCGCCGGACCCGTGGGATCCGGCGACACGAGGTTCGTCAGCGCAGTCGGGCCGCAAGGCACACACCCCGGCCGTGGTCCGTGATCAGTGCTCGCGCGGCGCCGGCACCACACGCTCCACTTCCGGGTGTGCGGTGAGCAGTTGACGCATGGCGGTCTCGGCGGCCATGGCGTCGCCCGCGGCCAGCGCGTCCACGATGCGGGAGTGGTGGACGAGAGCGGCCTCGGTCGGGCGGTCACAGCCGATGAGGGACCCGCCGGACACCTGAAGGGCGGCGGAGACGATGCCGGAAAGATGTTCGAGCATGCGGTTGCCCGCGAGCTGGATGATGAGCGAGTGGAATTCGGCGTCGGCCCGGGAGAACGTCAGGGAGTCACCCTGTGCAAGGGCGTGGCCCATGATCTCGACCATGTCGCCGAGGCGCTGCTGGAGGTCGTCGCGTCCGTGGCCGACCGCGAGGCGGGCCGCGAGCGGCTCGATCATCCACCGCAGTTCGCCGAGTTCACGACGTTGATCGTCGCGCTGCGGACCGAAGGCCCGCCACTCGATGATGTCGGGGTCCAGCAGGTTCCAGTCACTGACGGGGCGAACCCGGGTGCCGACGTTGGGACGGGCGCTGACCAGGCCTTTCGCTTCAAGTACGCGCAGGGATTCGCGCACGACGGTGCGGGATACCTCGAAGCGCTGGCCGATCTCCTCGGGGACGAGCGGGCGGTCGGCGCCCAGGTCGCCGGAGACGATCATCTGGCCGAGCTGCTGGACGAGTTGGCCGTGGAGCCCGCGGCCCCGGCTGCCCGCCGAACGGCGGCCCACCCGGCCCAGGTCCGGATCGGCCCCGTCCCAGGAGGGCATGCCGACGCGGTCGGCGCCCGGCGCCTCCGCGTAGGGATAGCGGTCGAGTTCACCCGGCCCGGCGAGGCCTGAATCGGCGGAGCGGGCGGCGGTCATCATGGTGTGCGCAAGGGTACTCACGGATCCTTTGTCGGCGTGACTTCCGTGCCCCTTGAGGTCTTTGGTGAAAAGCACACGAAAGGGTGATCGTCGCCCGCCCTGTAATTGACGACTTATCGGAAATACCCGGGCGTTCTCAGGGGAGTTATGAGTCGTTGACGGCCTTCACCGCACAAGTCGATCACCAATGAGCACTGCGACGAAGGCCGACGAACAGATACGCGCAGAGAAGGGCACACAGCGACAACGCCAGTGCGGCACCGACGGGTTGGGCCGCGACCCTCACCGCGGCCACCAGCCACCGGTCGGCCTCGTACGGCCACTGCAGCCACGCCACCTCGCGCAGCCTGCCCGGGAGTCCAGCCACCGAACGTACGGACGGGCTCAGGATCACCTGCTGTGCGACCGGCGCCACGAGGACCGGTACGGCGAGTACCGCGGCCACTCCGGGGGCCGTCGCGCGGAAGACGCCGCGCCCAGCAGTCCGGCCCAGGCGCAGCCGACGGTCAGGCCGGACCAACTTGCCGCCATGGACGCCCATTTCTCCGGTACGCGCAGCAAGTCTTCGCCGTACACCAGCCGCAGGGCCTCGGCGTCGGCCACCACCACGAGCGCCCCCAGGAGCAGCGCGGTGGCGGCGGAGACGATCAGCTTGGCCAGGAGCAGCCCGAGGCGGCGTGGGACCGTGCCGCGGGCGGCGGCGAGGGCGGGGTACCGGAACTCCTCGCGAGGCGGATCGCGCCGAGCAGCCCGGCGCCGAACGCCGCGGGCGGCAGGGGCAGGATGTCCGGCCAGGCGGCGAGAAGGCCGGGCAGGGGGGCACTGCCCCGGCGCGCGAGCAGCACGGAGATCACCACGGACGTGACGACGACGGTGACCGCGGTCAGAAGGGCGGTCCTCGTGCCGAGGAGGCGGTGCAGTTCGTAGCGCAGGGGGTGGAGCGGGCTGCGCGCCGGGCGCAGAGGCAGCGGTCGCAAGGACGGTTCCGGCGCCGCGACGGGCTCCTCCGCCTCGCTTTCGCCACGTCCGGAGGCGGCCGGGGAAGGGGAAGCGGCCGACTGCTCCGGAGCGGGGGCCGGGCCGGTGTCGCCGCTCTCGTCGGCGAGCCGGTGGACCGGGATGCCGTGCCGGAAGGCGGTCTCGCCGATCTGCGCGCAGTCGCTGCCGTAGACGGAGAGGTGACTGCCCCCCTCGGTGACGACCTCGACGGAACGCCGGGCCGCGCGGGCTTCGCGGGCGACAAGGACGCCCAGGCGGGCGGCGTGCGGGGTCCTGACGGCGACGCGGGGGCGGAGCCTGGTCCTGGCGAACTCGGCCGCCTCCTGGTCCGCGACGAGGCGGCTGTCGTCGATGGTGACGACCCGGTCGGCGGTACGGGCGGCTTCCTTGGCGTCGCGCGTGGTGTACAGCACGGTGCCACCTCGGGCCGCGTGGCCGCGCAGCAGTCCGTACACCCAGCTGTTCTCGCGCGGGGACAGACCGTCGGTCGGCTCGTCGAGGAGGAGGGCGTGCGGGTCTCCCAGCAGGGCGGAGGCGAGGCCGAGCCGGCGGTCCATACCCCGGGAGAGCGTGCTGAGGCGCTGATCGCCGAGGTCTGCCAGGCCGACGAGATCGAGCATGTCGTTCGCGCGCCGGCGGGCGACGCCGGCCGCGGCGCAGAGCATGCGGAGCTGGCCGCGGGCGGTACGGGCGGGGTGGCCCGGCACGTCGCCGAGGAGCGCCCCGACCTCGCGGGCGGGGTGGGTGATCCGGTGGAGGGGGCGTCCGCGGAAGTACGTGACACCGCGGCCGGGTTCGAGGCCGAGCATCAGCCTGAGCGTCGTGGTCTTGCCGGATCCGGCGGCGCCGAGGAGGGCCGTGACCTGCCCTGGCCGCGCCTCGAAAGTCAGATCGTCCACGGCGGGCGGGAGTTTTCGGCGGGGGGCGCTGGTGAGTCCGATGGCCTGGAGCATCGCTTCTCTCGCGGAAGGGGAGACCGCTCGGCGGCAGGGCGGTACTGCAGCAAGATAACGCGATATATCCGACTTCTGGCGCAGCGAAGCAACTGCGGGTGTCAGACCAGGGGTGCCGGGCCTCGGGTGTCAGACCTCGGGGCGCAGCATCGGCGGGTTGAGCAGCGTCGCCCCGCCGGCCCGGAACAGTTGCGCGGGCCGGCCGCCCTGCCGGGTCGTGGTCCCGCCCGAGGGGACGAGGAAACCAGGGGTGCCGGTGACCTTGCGGTGGAAGTTCCGGGGATCGAGCGCGACGCCCCAGACGGCTTCGTACACCCGGCGCAGCTCGCCGACGGTGAACTCCGGGGGGCAGAAGGCCGTGGCGAGCGACGAGTATTCGATTTTGGAGCGGGCACGCTCCACGCCGTCCGCGAGGATCTGGGCATGGTCGAAGGCGAGCGGGGCCGGAGGCTCGTCCTCGCGGCTGTGGTCATCCTCCTGGCCGAGCAGGGCCTCCACCGGTGCCCAGCGCACGCTGTGCGCGTCGCCGCCCGCCCGCGGAGCGGGAAGGTCCGGTGCGAGCACCAGATAAGCCACGCTCACCACCCTCATCCGGGGGTCCCGTCCGGGGTCCCCGTACGTGGCGAGCTGCTCCAGGTGCGCCCCGTTCCCGGGCGAGGGGGCACCGGGGTCGTGCGCGCACAGTCCGGTCTCCTCGGCGAGCTCGCGTGCCGCCGCCGCTCCGAGGTCCTCCTCCGCCCGGACAAAGCCGCCGGGCAGTGCCCACCGGCCCTGATAGGGCTGCTCGCCCCGGCGTACGACCAGTGCGCAGAGTGCGTGACGGCGCACGGTGAGCACGACCAGATCCACGGTGACGGCGAAGGGAGGAAAGGCCGATGGGTCGTAGGGCGACATGCCGTGATCATAGTCGTCTGCCTGACGATAAACAGTCCTCCTGCCGGTGAAGCCGCGGCCCGCGCCGCCCTCTTCGCGCCACTCTCCGGCATCCACGGTTCAGCCCCCCAACCGGAGTGTTCCGGCGGCTTCCTCGACCATGCCGAGGCCCAGCCTGCTGATCCGTACGGCGAAGGGCTCCCCCGCCACGCGCAGTCCGGACAGCTGCACGGCCCCGAGCGGCGCACTGCGCACCGGGAACAGCACCACCGTGCCGGCCGGGGCGTCCGGGCGGATGCCCGCGAGCGCGGTGAGCAGGTGGACGCCGGCCGCGGCCGCCACCGCCGCGGGGCGGCACGCGGCCGGGTGCGGCACGGGAAGGCTGCCCGCGGTGCGCTGCTCGCCCGCGTACATCTCGGGCAGCCGGTTGCCGAAGGCTCCCGCGGCGTCTGAGGAAGCCGCGCAGCAGGGCTGCCGCTTCCCTCTCGTATCCGGCCGCCGCGAGCCCCGCGACGGCGACGGCCGTTTCATGGACGCGCACCGCGCCACCGCGGTGGCCGAAGGGGTTGTGACCGCTCTCCTTGGCGCCGAGGCTGCGCAGCCCCCAGCCCGAGTCCATCGCGGGACCGCCCAGCAGCCTCGCCACCTGTTCGGTCTGCACCTTGTCCAGCAGGCCGGGCGCCTGTCGCCCGGCGCCGAACAGGCCGGTGTCCAGGAGGTGCGCGGCAAAGCCGCCGAGGTGCGGGACGAGCCGTCCCCCTGCGGTACGGGCCGCCGCCGGCCTGCCTCCCGCACGGTCCTCGATCCAGAAGTCTTCCTGGAACGTACGGCGGAGCCTGCCCGCCCACTCGCGCCATCCTCCGGCTCCCGGGCGACCGCACTCGGCCAGCAGGTCGGCGCCGAGCACCGCCGCACGGTGAGCATGTGCCTGGGTCTCACTGCGCCGGGGTCCTCCGGGGCCCCGTTCCCCCAGACAGCCGTCGTCGTCCGCGGCTCTGCGCAACCAGAGCAGACAGCGTTCGGCCACGGGCAGCAGCTCCTCCAGATCCTGCTCCGCCAGCCCCCACCGTCTCGCCTCCGCGAGCACCACGGGGAAGGCCAGCGTCGCCTCCACACCCGTGCAGCTGGGCGGGAGGTGCGGGCCCGCGTCCCTGAGCGGGCCCGGGAACCGGCCCTGGTCGGGCCCCGGGCCCGGCAGCTGGGTACGGGCGAGGGTGCGCAACGTCGTCGCAGCGAGCGGGTGCCGAGCGGCAACGTCATGCGCGCCGCCCACAGCGCCTCGGCGGGCGCGAGTCCGCAGCGCCAGGGCACCCCCGCCGCCAGGTACACGTCCGCGGGATTGCGCGGGTCGCGCGTCAACAGGGCCCGCAGATCGTCGAGGCTGCTCCGCAACAGCTCCCGCACCCGCGGATCGTCCCCCTCCGCCGCCGCCTCGGAGAACGAGCCCGCTCCGGTCTTCGGGAGTGGCCGGGCACCACGCTCCGCACGGATCCGCAATTCGATGGTGCGCGAGGCGCCGGGCAGCAGTCTCGATCTCCCAGCGCAGCAGACCGCGGAGGCGATCGCGTCCTCGGGAGGCGGGTCGGCGGTGACCACGGCCTGGGCCCCCGCCGCCGACCAGCGCATGCCCGAGGCGTGGACGCTGGCGGGCAGCTCGGGCCCCGAGCGGCCCGCGGCGACGGCGCCCAGGTCCGCGAGGTCGGTGCCGAGCCCGATCTCCACGCGGAGCCGCACGGCACGCCACGCCGAGCTGCGCAGGACGATCCGCTCCGTGCCTCCGGCGTGCCGCAGTCGCTCCACGGCGATCTCGGGGTCCGGTCCCGCACCGGCCGGGGGACGCACCACACCCACGAACCGGGCGCGGGACGCGGAGACCAGCCGGCCCTGCACAGCGACCGGTTCCCGTCCCGCGACCCGCAAGTGGCAGCGGGAGAGCATCCGTCGCCCCGACCGGTAGAAGCCCTCCAGGCCGTGGCCGGTGAGCTGCCCGTGTTCCGCGGAGAGCGCGAGCCCGGGCAGGGCCCGCAGACCAGCAGGGCATGGACCGGGGGCAGCTCACCGGAGGGCCGGGCACCTCCCGCAAGGTGTCTTCCCCCGGCGGCGGGGTACTGGGCGGTGAGGGTCATACGGTGCCTCCTCTGCGCTCGTGACAGCCGCGTGGGTCGAGACGGCGCGGGGCATTCGCGGTACCGCCATACGTGTGAACGTCCGCATCGCCGCGTGGTCACGGCCGTCATCGCCCGCTCCTCCCCCGCGGACTGTCCCGCCGGCTGTCCCGGTCGGCGACGTACGGCCTCGCGCGTCGGCTGCCGCCGGCCGCGCCCCGGCGGGCGGGGCACTCTGCTTGGCGGCGGCCTGCGGCCGTACGGAACGCGTGGCGGCCCGTGTCCGTACGACACGTGGACGGAGCCGTTTGTGTTCCGCACGCTCCCGGCGCTCCTCGCGCAGACAGCGCCGCAGGCCTTCCGGGTCGATGCCCTCGTTGCACGCCTGGTGCAGAAGCCGGGCGAAGGTGTACTCGGGGTCGGCCCGCAGGGCGCGGTCGAGGGCCACCCTCGCCCCCGGCTCGTCCCCGGTCGACCAGGCGACCCATCCGGCGAGGGTGAGCGGGGCGGCGGCATGGGTGTCGTACGCTCCGGCGCACCGGCGGGCGAGCGCCCGCCAGAGCCGCAGTGCGGGTTCGGCGTCCGCCCCCTCCATCCACTCCGCAGCCCGGTCCCTGGTCTCCCGGTCCTGGAGCCCGAGGATGACGGCCGCAGCTTCGTCGTGGGCGATGAGGGCGTCGTCGCCGGCGTCCGCGTCGGGCCAGCCTGCCGTGGCCGGCCCGTTCTCGCCGAGGCGCTTCATCAGCCGGCGAGCCAGGCCGAGCGTCTCCGCCGTGACCCGCTCACGCTCGGTACCGCTGAGGATCCGGGGCACCAGCGCGAGCCCCGCCGCGTCCAGCGCCCGCACCTGCTCCTGCTCCTGGCCGGGCGGCTGATGCGGGGGCGTGAGCCTGGCCTCCATCTCCCGCAGGGATCCGCGTACTTGGATTCCGGCGTAGGCGGCGGCCGCGGCCATCACCGAGGTGCCCGGCATCGCCAGTACGTTCCCGTCGGCGCGCAGCAGCGCTCGTCGGGGCAGCAGTAGGACCAGTACCTCCCGCCGGAGATGCACAGCGCTTCGGACACGGGCACGTCGAGCGCGCCGCACGCGGTGCGCAGCCGTTGCGCGAAGGGGCGCAGCCGCTCCATCACCTGCCTGCCGACTCGCCCTCGGCCGGGTCCTGGCAGAGGAAGACGACGATGCCCTCGGGACGGGCTCCCCGGCGCTCGCTGCCTGTCACCAGGCAGTCGGCGAGCTGGTCGGAGACGAACGGCCATTCCTTCGGCGAGCTTGGGATGCCGAGCCTGAGCCGCCCGCCGAACCGGCCCCTGCGGCCGTGCAGCGCGACCATCACCACGCTGTCGGTCGGATGGAAGCCCATGAGGTACGGGAGGGCGTCGGCAAGTTCGGCGGGGCCTCGCAGGGTGATCTGGTCGCCGGCGGAGGGCCTTGTGGGTTCGTGGCGGTTGTTCATGGCTCGACGTTCCCGCAGAAGCCGTCCGCGCCGCCAACCCTGTGGATAACTTTGTCCACAGGCTGGAGGCCTCATTCGCGCAATGTCCGAGGCATCGGGTTGCATGGGGACATGACCAACGCAGACCTCAGGTCCTCGGCCGATTCCGTACTCGCCCGCCTCGTCGGAGACACCACCGGTGCCGCCAGACTGCGCGAGGACCAGTGGCGGGCCATCGAGGCGCTCGTCGCCGACAAGCGCCGGGCCCTGGTCGTGCAGCGCACCGGCTGGGGCAAGTCCGCCGTGTACTTCGTCGCCACCTCCCTGCTGCGCGAGCGCGGCGCCGGGCCCACAGTGATCGTTTCGCCGCTCCTCGCGCTCATGCGCAACCAGGTGGAGGCGGCGGCGCGGGCAGGCATCCGCGCGCGGACGATCAATTCGTCCAACACGGAGGAGTGGGACACGGTCCAGGCCGAGGTCGCGGCCGGCGAGGTGGACGTGCTGCTGGTCAGCCCCGAGCGGCTGAACAACCCCGACTTCCGCGACGAGGTACTGCCCAAGCTGTCCGCCGCCACCGGCCTGCTGGTGGTGGACGAGGCCCACTGCATCTCGGACTGGGGGCACGACTTCCGGCCCGACTACCGGCGGCTGCGCACCATGCTCGCCGAGCTTCCGCCGGGTGTCCCCGTACTCGCCACCACGGCCACGGCGAATGCCCGCGTGACCGCCGATGTCGCGGAGCAGCTGGGGACGGGCGCGGACACGGACGCCCTGGTGCTGCGCGGCCCGCTGGACCGGGAGAGCCTCAGCCTGGGTGTACTGCGGCTCCCGGACGCCGCTCACCGCCTGGCCTGGCTGGCCGATCACCTCGGCGAGCTGCCCGGATCCGGGATCGTCTACACGCTGACGGTCGCCGCCGCCGAAGAGGTCACGGCGTACTTGCGCCAGTGCGGCCACACCGTTGCGTCGTACACCGGCCGGACCGAGAACGCGGAGCGGATGCAGGCCGAGGAGGACCTGCTCGCCAACCGGGTCAAGGCTCTGGTCGCCACCTCCGCGCTGGGCATGGGCTTCGACAAACCGGATCTCGGTTTCGTCGTGCACCTGGGCTCGCCCTCCTCCCCCATCGCGTACTACCAGCAGGTGGGCCGCGCGGGCCGTGGTGTGGCCCATGCCGAAGTGCTGCTCCTGCCGGGCCGCGAGGACGAGGCGATCTGGCAGTACTTCGCCTCCGTCGCCTTCCCGCCGGAGGAGCAGGTACGCCGCACGCTCGACGCACTGGCCACGGCGGGGCGCCCGCTGTCGCTGCCCGCGCTGGAGCCGATCGTCGACCTGCGGCGTACCCGTCTGGAGGCGATGCTCAAGGTCCTCGACGTGGACGGCGCGGTGCGCAGGGTGAAGGGCGGCTGGACTGCCACGGGGCAGCCGTGGGTGTACGAGGCCGAGCGTTACGCCTGGGTCGCCCGGCAGCGCGCGGCCGAGCAGCAGGCCATGCGCGACTACGCGACGACGGCCGGCTGCCGGATGGAGTTCCTGCGGCGCCAGCTGGACGACGAGGAGGCCGCGCCGTGCGGCCGGTGCGACAACTGCGCAGGGGCCCGGTTCGGCGACACGGTGTCCACGGGGGCCCTGGACACGGCACGCGGTGAACTCGGCAGGCCGGGTGTGGAGGTGGAGCCGCGCAAGATGTGGCCGACCGGTCTCGCCGCGGTCGGCGTGGACCTCAAGGGGCGTATCCCGCAAGGTGAACTGGCCTTCCCGGGACGGGCACTGGGACGGCTCTCGGACATCGGCTGGGGCAATCGGCTCCGTCCGCTCCTCGCGGCGCAGGCCCCCGACGGCCCGGTGCCGGACGATGTGGCGAACGCAGTGGTCAGTGTGCTGGCCGACTGGGCGAAGGGCCCCGGAGGTTGGGCTTCCGGTGGCTCCGACGCCGCAGCGCGCCCGGTCGGAGTGGTCACGGTCGCCTCGCACAGCAGGCCCGTGCTCATCCGGTCGCTCGCCGGCCGGATCGCGGAGGTGGGCAGAATGCCGCTGCTCGGCACCGTCGAGTACACCCCCGAGGCAGCGGGCGAGCGGATGTCGCACACCAACAGCGCCCAGCGAGTGAAGGGCCTTCACCGGGCCCTGACGGTGCCGCCCGAACTGGCAGCCGCACTGGCCTCGGCCGGTGGTCCGGTACTGCTCGTCGACGATCGCCAGGACACCGGCTGGACGCTCGCGGTGGCGGCCAGACTGCTGCGCCGGGCCGGAGCGGAGGGGGTGTTTCCACTGGTCCTCGCCGTTCAGACGTGAGCGGGAGGCATTGCCCGCAGCCGACTTGGGCAGGGATATCCACGTCATACCCGCAGATTTCAGTCGGCCGCGTCAATTGCTCGTTGCCGCACGCCCCACGGGGCAGCGAGAATTGGACCGCTCCCCCGCACGGCCCGCCTGTGGACCGGAAGGGCTGTGCCGCGGTGCGCCCCAACCGACCCTGCCCACCCTCTGGGCGCGTATGCGAAGGGAGGACCGTGACTTTCGGATTCGCTCCGTCCGCCGCCTCGTTGAACCCCGCCGACACCGTCAGCCGTCTGGGCCGGACACTCGAACCGTCCGAATGGGCGGCCGCAGGTATACCGCTGCTGCGCAACCCGCGTGAAGTCGTCAGCGGACTGCACGCGCGGCATCGCCCCACACCGGCCACAGCAGTCGTCGCCGTCCTCGACACCGAGGAACGGCTCACCGCCAGTGCCTCGTTCGCCCGGCGCTCCGTCCCCGCCGACGGCTGGGAGTTCCGCAACGTCCTGCTCGCGCACCTGCGCCGCGTCATTCCGCACGACCTGCGCCGCCGCACGCCCGTGCGGACCGCCGCGCTGCTCTACTGCGCGACGGCGACGAGCGCTGGACCGAGGAGGACGGGGCGTGGATGTGGGGTCTGCGGGACGCCTGCACACTGCACGGGCTGCGCTGCGGCGCGTACATCACGCTGACGCACAGCGGCTGGCAGGTGCTCGGCGAAGGCCGTGGCGGCCGTCGCCCGAGCACCGGATCACACCCGGTCGGCCTGGCGGAAGCCGAAGCCGAGGCCGAACCGTCCCCGCCGCGCACGGGCGGCGCGGCGGCCGACGCGCTGCGACGGGCGGTGGCCCGCTGAAGCGGTCCGCCGGCCTGCGCGCCTCTCACCCGCCCCGCGGACCTCGCAGGGCCTGAGGAGACCTACGCCTCAGACGCCCGCGCCGAGCACCGCGTTGACCCGCTGCGGGTCTCCGCACACGATCAGCAGCGCGCTCGCACGCGCCTTGGCGGAGGGCAGCGCACGAGTCAGCACCTCGTCGCTTCCGCCGCCCTCGCCGTTGACCGCGACAACGACGACAGGCCTGGCGACGGTCCGCTCCGCGGCGGCGTCCGCGTAGAAGACGTCGTCACGGGCATCGTGCTGGGCCCAGTAGGCGGCTTCGCCGAAGGACAGCTCGTGAGCGGCCCAGGGGTGCTGCTCACCGGTGGTGAGCACCAGGACGTCGCCCGGCGCGCGGCCGGAGTCGAGCAGCACGTCGACCGCCTCGTCGGCGGCGTCGAGCGCGCCGTCCGCCGGAGCGGGGATCAGCTGGATCTGCGGCACGGAACGATTCTCCTGCCGCGGGGACGGGGACCGGCCACCGGGTGCGTGCGACCGCTGCGCCGGAGGCGCGGGCCTGGCCGGGCCGGGAACGGGACGTCCGGGACGCGGCGTGGCCGCGGTACGCGGACCGGGTACGGGACGGGGGGTCGACGCGGGACGGCCGGTGGCCGGAGTGACGCGGGGACCCTGGGCGCTCTCGTGAATCTGAGGCTCCTCGGGGGAGAGAGGCATGAGTGGATGTCTATCAAATGCCGCCGCGAAACGCAGCAGCGGGTAGGCACATGTGTGCGGTCAGAAATCGAAGCCGAGTTGGCCCCCGTTTTCCAGAGCGGCGGCCCCCGCAGGGATCCGGGTCTTCTTGAGGTGCTGCCACCGGGGCAGCGCGTCGAGATAGGACCAGGAAAGCCGGTGGTACGGGGTGGGCCCCCGCTCCGCCAGCGCCGCCTTGTGCACGGGCGAGGGATAGCCCGCGTTGGCCGAGAAGGCGAAGTCGGCGAACTCCTGGGACTCCGCCTCCAGTTCGGCCATCATCGCGTCCCGCCGCACCTTGGCGATCACCGAGGCGGCCGCGACCGCGATGCATGACTGGTCGCCCTTGACGACCGTACGGACCTTCCAGGGCAGCCCGAGGTAGTCGTGCTTCCCGTCGAGGATCACCGCGTCCGGCCTCACCGGCAGCGCCTCCAGGGCGCGTACGGCGGCGAGCCGCAGCGCGGCGGTCATCCCGAGTGCGTCGATCTCCTCGGGCGATGAGTGTCCGAGGGCGTGCGACGTGACCCATCCCTCGAGGATCGCGGCAAGCTCGGCACGGCGCTTCGGGCTGATCAGTTTGGAGTCGGTGAGCCCGTCGGGCGGGCGGCGCAGGCCGGTGACGGCCGCGCACACGGTGACGGGTCCGGCCCATGCTCCGCGCCCGACTTCGTCGACACCAGCGATGATCTTGGCACCGGTGGTGGCGCGCAGTGAGCGCTCGACGGCGTGGGTGGGTGGTTCGTACGGCATGGCGCAAGACAGATTACGCCGCCGGAGCCCGCCGGGACACCCCGGGCGGAACCCGGGGCCGGCCATGGACGAAAACGGGCCGGGGCAAGGGGCGGAACGAGGGCCTCACAGCCGGTCACCGGGCGCAGGAGCGGCACCATGACCCGGTCGATCGTCGCGGCGATCCCCCCGTCCGGCCCTTCGCTCCCGCACACCTTCGAGCGGTACGCCATCAGGCCGGAGGCACGTCGAAGACCAGGTCGCAGGTGGCGTCGGGCCAGGCCTCGCCGCGCTCGATCCCACAGCGTACGACCTCACGGAAGAACCAGGTCGGGGGCTCGGTCACCGGGCGCAGGATCACTGCGCGGAACTGCTCCACCACCACACCGTCGCATTCGTGAAGCACCGGGCGCAGCACGAAGCCGATCGTGGAACACATCGCTCCGCGCACCCGCCGACAGAGCCGGCGAAGATCTTCGCGGATGCTGCCCCGGTCCGGCGCCTCGCCGAGATCCGGCAGTCCGGATCGCAGGGCGTCCGCGACGCGCTCCTCCCGAGGAGGGCCGACGGCAGCAGACCGCAGCCTCGGGAGCCATCCGCTCACCAACTCTCCTTCCCGGCACCCGTAGTGACTGCCTCTCAACTGCCTTCATCACACAAGCCGGACGCGGCCCGGCCGTGGCAGGTACGCGCGGCACGGGCGCTCCAGGGCGTGAGCGGCGCGCTCACCTCGACCGTGGACACGGCGCCCCTGGTGTACGGATCCATCCGCGCCGCCGGCGCCGGGACGGACTCCCGCCGCCTTGGGGCACCCTGTGCTCGCCGAAGACGTACCGACGGCGTTCTGGGGGCGTCGGCCTGGGCCGACTCGCCGTCGCCGACGCGCTGCTCGCCGTCCGGGTGCGCAGGAGCGGCCTGGAAGCACTCGGCGGGGCGGCGGCCGCCGCGGGGCCCGGGGCGGCCTGGGGATGACGCGGCCGAAGAGGCCCGGAACGGGCGGCGTGGCCGTGATCTCCAGGGCCGGCCTGGAG
>RHMC01000162.1 GCA_003719395.1 Streptomyces altiplanensis | reverse complement strand
GGTCGGCGTCCGCGCGGCCTTGGTTGATGTACTTGTGCAGGAGGTTGAGGCAGCCTTCGTAGCCGAGGGCCTTGATCTCTTCGAAGAGGTGCTTGACGGGGACGGCTGGGTCCTCAACTCGGCGTTTGCGCAGGTGCTCGCGGTAGGGGTCGACGAGGCTGGCGCGGTATTTGGGGACGCGGAGCATCCGCTCGGGCCGGTCGGCTCGTGCGTAGCGCTTGACGGGGCATTGTCACGTTGGCTGGCGGGGATGGGATGATCTTGGGTTTGGTCATGCTGAGAGGGGATCGCTCGTGTCGCCTGCGCCGCCGTCGTACAAGGGCCATCGGTACCCGGTGGAGGTCATCTCGTACTGCGTGTGGCTGTACTTCCGGTTCCCGCTCAGCTTCCGCGAGGTCGAAGAGCTGATGCTCGAGCGCGGCGTGGTCGTCTCCCACGAGAGCGTCCGGCGGTGGTGCCTGAAGTTCGGGCAGACCTACGCCAACGCGCTGCGCCGCCGGCGCCCGAGGCCCGGGGACAAGTGGCACCTGGACGAGGTCTTCATCAAGATCAACGGCGAGCAGCGGTACCTGTGGCGGGCGGTCGACGCCGACGGCAACGTCCTCGACATCCTTGTGCAGAACCGTCGGGACACCGTCGCGGCCAGGCGTTTCTTCAGGAAGCTGATGAAGGTCACCCGCTTGGTGCCCAGGGTGGTGGTCACCGACAAGCTCCGCTCCTACGGCGCCGCCCACCGGCAGGTGATGCCCTCGGTGGAGCACCGCGCCCACAAGGGCCTGAACAACCGGGCCGAGAACTCCCACCAGCCCACCAGGCAGCGCGAACGCGCCATGAAAGGCTTTCGCACCGTCGGCGCAGCCCAACGGTTCCTGGCCGCGTTCAGCGGCATCTCACCCCACTTCCGACCCCGACGCCACCTGATGACCGCCACCGAGCACCGCACCGAGATGATCAAACGCTTCGTGATCTGGGACCAGATCACCGGCGTAGCCGCCCTGACCGCGGCGGCCTGACCCAGCGCCGACAGTCGACCCCGGCATGCCCTGACGCACCGTCGGACATTCATAGCCCCACCAACGTGACAAGGCCCCCCAGCGGGGTGCGGGGTCATCGCCTCGACGGCCTGCTGCTGGATGTCGCTCAGTTCCCCGGTGAAGCGCGCGGTGATCTCGGGGTGTTCGGACAGGTCGCTGCTGACGGTGAGCGTGCCGCCCGCGGTGGCGATCAGCTGGGCGGCCTCGTCGGCGAGACCGCGCGCAGTTTCAGCCAGTCCGGGTCGGTGGCGTCGAAACTGCAGATGAGCCGGGGTGTGTTCCAGGTCGAGAAGCGTTGGTTCTGCTTACGGTAGAACTCCGGATTGTGGAACGAAGCGGCGTGTTTGAGCGCCGCGAGCAGCTGCGGGGGCAGCCCGGCGGTGGAGATCGCCAGCATGGCGGCCAACCGCGCGGGAACCGTGGCCGGCGCCTTGCCCAGGGCCTTCCTGCGGGGCCTGGGCCCCAGCTCGGGTGCGGTCGCCGACGGCCCGGCTTTGACCGGGCCGAGCTTGTCGACGAGCGCCTCGACCTCGGCCGGCGTGAGCCGTTCGGTGCGCGAGAGGTGGGCGAACTGGTCAGGGTAGGGCTGCCAGGTGTCGGGATCCACGAAGACGGTCGTGCCCGTGGCACGGGAGGCACCGTGCAACGGCAACGCGATCAGGCTGCCGAACCGGAAGCTGCCCTTGGCCTTGATGGGCAGGAAGTCCTGAGCAGGGAAGAGGCGGTCGTAGCTGGACAGCGCCATCTGCCCGCAGGCATCGATCGCCCGTCGCAGCAGGGCCATGCCGAGCGCGCGGGCCGTGGCGGCGGCGACGGAGGCGGTGAAGAACGTCCACACGTGCGCGCCCCTCCCGGAGCGGGAGATCTCCAGCAGGGCGGGGACACCTGCGTCGTCACAGGCGGCGACGTAGGCACTGGAGTCGCCGCGCCAGTCGCTGCCGTCCTTGCCGTCGAAGTCGCACGCCAGCAGTCGGCAGGTGTCGTCGGCCAGCAGCGGGTACAGGCCGATGTGCAGTTCGCTGCGGCCTTGACGGGCAGGATCGAGGTGACCGTAGACGGTCTCGTCGGTCAGCGGCCAGAACACCCGGTCCGCTTCGTCCTTGGTCTTGTCGAACGGGTTGTCCTCGGCCGGACTCCAGCCGGTCCGCCCGGTCCGGGTGCTCACCCAGCGCCTCGCGTAGACGTCCTCCCTTCCGGCGAACAATGTCCGGAACAGGGCGATCTTCGCCGCGGTGCCTGAGGCGGCGTTGGCGTACGGCAGACCGTCGGCATCAATGGCTGGCGGGACAGGCACTGGGTCGGCCACGGGCGGAAGCGCAACAGGCACCGTGGGGGCGGTCTTGCCCAGGCGCGCCAGTAGTTGCTCGTTCTCGGCCTTGACCTGAGCGAGTTCCTCGCGGAGCTCCGCGTTCTCCTGCAGAGCTACATCGAGCCGGATACGCAGTTCATCGGGGTCATTGCAGTCAGACCAGTCCTCCACGCCACTCATGATCCAGACTACGAGCGGCCTGCGCAGGCAGATCGCCCAGATTCACCGTCGTCCGACCGAGCCACGCGGTGCGTCGCCGCTCACGAAGGGGCGCTCGCCGTATCTGGGCCGGCGGTGGCGAGCGCCCCGGATGTGCGCGATCGGGTGCGGCAGGTCTGGCACAGCGTGATGATCCAGGTGCGGGTCTGGTCGCCGTGGAAGCGGGGCCGTCCGGGGCGACCGCACAGCTCGCAGGTCTTCTCCGAGGCGATCTCGGCTGCGTCGATGAGGGCGCCGGCACGGTCGGCGAAGTCGCCGTCGAATTCACCTTCCTCGTCGAAGCGGTCGGCGAGGAGGATGCGGAGTCCGCCGAGGCGGCTGTGGAGAGTGTCGATCTGGTAGTCCGGGGCGAGCGCGGCGAGGTCCTGGTGGAGCTGGGTGAGCAGGGCGGTCCATCCGGCGCCGACGGACGGGATCCAAACCGGGATCTGTCGGAGTAGGTGAGCGTGGCTGGCGATGCGGTCCGTCATAAACCTCATGTTGACGCGCGGGTCTGACAGTGAGGATGTCCTTGGCGTCGCTCGGGGGTCTGACTCCGGGTCTGACTGACGTTTCGGCTGTCTGTCTGTTGAATTGTCGGCCCCCTCAGACGGGCTCTCTAGGAGGAGTCGTGCAACAGAGCAACGAGAGCACCGGCGGGCTCGTCTGGTGGGTGAGGTGCGGCGATGAGGTGCTCGGGTCACTGTCCTCACCTTTCGGTGATCAACCATGGATGGTGGCTCGCTTCGAACCGTCCGACCGCTGGGAAAGGGTGCGCCACCTATTTGAAGCTCAGGCTGAAGCGCGCAGACTCGGCTTCCCTGAGGACAAGGTGAGCGCAGTCAAGGCGGTGATGGACCTGCACCTTGAACTGCAGCCAGCAGGTGAAGGCCCAGTCATCAGGCCCATGCTCATCTACATCGAGGGGCACGAGGCAAGGTTTCGTACCTGACCTGCAGCGGAGCCCCACAGATTGATCCACCGCAAGCCTGATCGGAGTTTTACCAAGCCGCAATAGAGCCAGCCTTCGGCGGTGGGCAGGCAGGTGATGTCGCCGACCAGCCGGGTCCCGGGCCGCTCGGCGTGGAAGTCGCGGCCGATCAGGTCCGGGGCCGGCTTCGCCTTCGCGTCCGGCCGGGTCAGCGAGCGCCTCTTGCGCCGGGTGACGCCGCGGATGTCGCGCTCACGCATGACGCGGGCGACGCGCTTGCGGTTCACCCGCCGGCCCAGGCGGCGCAGTTCGGCGTGGATGCGTGGGACGCCGTAGGTGTGGCGGGAGGCGATGTGCACCACGGTGATCTCGTTGGCGAGCGCGTCGTCGGCGGCCTGCCTGGCGCGGCGGGCGGCCTCGCCCTCGCGCCAGGCGTAGTAGGAGGAGCGGGCGACTTTCACACCCGGCACAGCAGGACGATCGGGTAGGTCGCCTTCTCCGCATGGATCAACCGGTACAGATCGCTCACCGGTCGTTCTCCTTCACGAAGAAGGCCGTCGCTTTTTTCAGGATCTCGATCGTCTGCTGCTGTTCACGGACCTCCTTGCGCAGCCGCTTGAGCTCCTCGCGCTCGGCGCTGGTCAGCTCACTGCCCTCGCCCTCGCCCCGGTCCACCTTCACCCGGCGGTACCAGCCGCGCAGGGACTCCGAGCTGATGCCGAGCTCTCGGGCGACGGCGGTGACCGTCTTGCCTGTCTCAAGCGTTTCGTCGCGCGCGAGATCTACCACCACCTCACCAGCACATTCAGCGGAGCACCCCGGCTGTCTCCCACAGCTTGACGATCTATAGAAGCTTCAGAATCAAGGTCAGTCCTGGTTCCAAACGAAGCATTTTTCGTGGATGGCCGCGCGGTAGCGGTGGAGCTGGGTGGCCGGCTGCCCGGCGATCAGAGGCGCGAGCTCATCCAGCTTCTGCATGACGATTTTGGGGTCATTGGTGTGAGGATCGCGGCCCAGGGCGGTCAGGAAAGCCCTTCCGTCCGCCACGGCACCGCGGCACGGCACACCGTAACCGGAGATAGCGGCCTGGGCAGCCGGCGCCGCCAGCGACATCAACGACAGAGCGGCAACGCAAGCCGCAGCGATACGAGCATGGCGCATGTTGTTCACCGAAGGTCTCCTGGTGAGTAGGCAGGCGATGGCACGGTCTGCGACCGAAAACCCCGACACGTGCAGGTTCGGGACTTGACCTGGCCCTGTGCTGCAGCGCCGCAGCAGGGCCCTCGATCGCCACCACCCTATTGGCGCGCCAGACGACGGTGTTCCTGATTTGTGCCTGGTGCTGTTCCAGGAGCGCACTGGGGACAAAGTGGTCACTTGAGACGGCGGAGGTCGACTGATCGCCGGGACGGACGTTACTCGGCGTACCGTGCTGCGCGCGGAAATGCCCTCGAGGTGCGCAGGCATCGCGCGAGACAACATCTAACCGTTGGCGGCAGCAGCGAAGGCCGCCAACATGTCTATTTGCGAACTGAGAGGACGTTCCGCTTGAAGAAGCGATAGTTCATGGTTTGTGCCAGGTTATGACTGTTTCGCCAGTAGCTCGTTTCACGAGGTTGGAGATCATCGCTAGGCGGATCATGCTCTCGGAGTGAGCGGGCTTGGTCTCGTAGTCGCGGGCGAGGCGACGGTGCATCATGATCCACCCGAAACTTCGCCCCACCACCCACCGACGCGGGATCACGGAGAAGCCTTTGACCTGCTCGTTTCGTGGAACGACGTCGACGTCGATACCGAGCGTGGCGCCATGTTCGATCGTCTTGTAGCCGGTGTCGACCCAAGCCTTGCTGATGGTGGGGTGGTCGGCGGCGACACGGGTGAGGAGCTGGATGCCCGCCTCGTTGTCCGAGACACTGGCGGCGGTCACCATGACCAGCAGTAACAGGCCGAGCGTGTCGACGACGATGCTGCGTTTGCGGCCGACGATCTTCTTGCCGGCGTCGATGCCCTGAGTGTCAGTGGGCACGCTGGGTGCCGTCTTGACGGACTGGGCGTCGATGACGCAGGCGGTGGGCTCGGCGGTGCGCCCTGCCTGCTCACGGACGAGTCGATGCAGGTGGAGGCCGAGTTTCTCGATCGTGCCGTCGGCGGTCCAGGCGCTGAAGTAGCCGAAGACGGTGGTATGTGGCGGGAAATCGTGGGGCAGGTAGCGCCATGGGACGCCCGTCCGGTTGAGGAAGAGGATCGCGTTCATGACTTCCCGCAGGTCAGCGACTTTCCCGCCGAGGTTGAGGGAGTTCTTCTGGCGCTCGGCCCGCCACTCGGTCAGGATCGGTTCCATCAGCGCCCAGCGGGCATCGGACAAGTCGCTGAGGTAGGGCAGTCGGTGCGGTCGTGAGGTCATGGAGATACTGACGCACGCGCTGGGACTGGCCGCTATCGCTCGATCGGGCGAGGCAAAGCGGAAGATGACGGGCATTTTCGGACCAGACAGGAGATATCTTCTGAATACCGGATGAATGGCCACCTGCTTCAACTGTAAAAACGGGGCGATTCAGTCAATTGACTTGCCCAGACGCGAGTTCGCCACGGCGCGAATCGCTGGATACCACCACATCAATGACGCAAACGTCCTCTGAGAGGTCGTTTTCACCTTGACTGACCGTGTATCGGCCGATTCGCGGGGTGCGGGATTGCGGTGCAGGTGATGCCGTGGAGGCGGTTGAGGGCTGCGAGGCGTGTGGGGTTGCGGATGGGGCGGAAGGCGACGTACTTCTGTCTCATCCCAGGATGTCTGGTGTTCGCGGTCGTGTGCTTCCATCGTCATGGCTGTGCGCCTGGGCGCATTCGGTCCGTGGCGGTAGGCCGGAAGCATGGCCAGTCGACGTCCGTATCCGAGTGATCTGTCCGATGCCCGCTGGGGGTTGATCGAGCCGGTGCTCGCGGCCTGGCGTTTTGAGCGCCGGGGCAGAGCCTTGGACTTCGGCCGGCCGCCCGAACACGATCTGCGGGACATCATGGACGCGATCTTGTACGTCGACCGGACCGGGGTGCAGTGGCGCTACCTCCCGCACTGGAACACGGTCTACGGCTACTTCGCCAAATGGGCTGACGAGGGCGTGTTCGCCCAGCTCAACGGGCTCCTCAGGCAGCTGCTACGGGAGAAGGAAGGCCGGAACAGCGAGCCGTCGGCCTGCGTGATCGACGCCCAGAGCGTCAAGACCTCCACCAGCGTCCCCGCCGCCGGCCAGGGCATCGACGCCGGCAAGAAGATCGTCGGCCGGAAGCGGAGCATCGTCACCGACACGCTCGGACTCCTCCTCGCCGTGCTGGTCACCGCGGCGAGCGTGCAGGACTCCGGCGCCGCGCCCGACTCCTGGACCAAGTCGCCGCCGAACACCCCGGCATCCGCAAGGTCTGGGTCGACGGCGGCTACCGCCAGCACCTCGTCGAGCACGCCGCCACCCTCGGCATCGACATGGAAATCACCGCCCGCAAGCCCGGGACCAGGGGATTCACCCCGATCCCGAAGCGGTGGGCTGTCGAACGGACCTACGGCTGGCTGATGCTGAACCGCCGCCTGGCCCGCGACTACGAAGCCCTGCCCACCCGCTCCGAAGCCATGATTCACCTCGCCATGACCGGCCTCATGGCCCGCCGCCTCACCGGCGAGAACACCATCTCCTGGCGCGACCCGAAGAAGCCCACCAAACGACCCATCCCGGGATGAAACATTGGACGAAAACGACCTCTGAGAGGGCGTTAAGTCCCGTTCTTGATGATGTGGTGTCGCCCGTTCGTGGGCGATGGGACGGTTCCGTCCACGCCTCATGTCGTGTGCATGATGGGGTCGCGGGTATGGAACGGATGTCGTACGCAACCGACTTGTCCGACGAGCAGTGGGCGTTGATCGAGCCGCTGGTCACCGCGTGGAAGCAGGAGCGGGTGGCGCGGTGGGCGACCGGGGACCCGGGCTCCTGTGACCTGCGCGAGGTAGTGAACGCGCTGCTCTACCAGAACCGGACGGGCTGTCAGTGGCGGCTCCTGCCACACGACCTCCCGGCCTGGTCGGCGGTGTTCTACTACTTCACCCTGTGGCGCCAGGACGGCCTTGACCAGCGGATCCAGGAGATCCTGCGCTGCCAGGTGCGGGAGCGGGCCAGACGATTAGAGGACCCGTCCCTGGTGATCATCGACACCCAGTCCGTCCGCGTGGCGGCCGGGGTGCCGAAGAAGACGACGGGACTGGACGCGAACAAGAAAACCCCCGGCAGGAAGCGCGGACTCGCCGTGGACGTCTTGGGCCTGATCATCGGCGTGGTGGTCCTGCCCGCCTCCGCGCACGACAACGAGGCCGGCATCGCCCTGCTGGACCAGGCGGCCGAACGGTGTGGGCTGCGCCTGGAGAAGGTCCTGGTCGACCAGGGTTTCAAGGACACCGTGATCATCCATGGTGCGGTGAACGACATCACCGTCGAGGTGGTGCGGCGCAACCCCGCCGACGAGGGCAAGGGCTTCGTCCCGCAGCCGAAACGGTGGGTGGTCGAGCAGGTCAACGGCACCCTCATGCTGCACCGGCGCCTGGCCCGCGCCTACGACCACCGGCCCGACAATGCCGTCTCCCGCGTCTACTGGGCCGCCACCGCCGGCATGCTCCGCCGCCTCACCGTCCCGAGCCTCGCCTGGCGCGACGAGATGGAGCTGGCCGCGTGAACGTCTGCGAACTCCTGCGGCTGCTGCAGGCCGAGCACGACGAGACCGCCGCACGAGCCGACCAACTGCGCGAACAGATCGAACGGTTCGGTTGTGAACCTGCCGCGGTTGTCTCTGGGCTGCGGTCGTCTGCGCTTCGCCATGCGGTGTCCCCTCGTGCGATGGATGTCGTATCGACGGTGGGGCTGGGCTGCTGGTTCGGCAAGGGTGCGAATCGGCCGGGCGGAAGCACCACTGCGCCCCGTCCCCGTCTGTAGGGGGGCGGGGCGCAGAGTGCGTAGATGAGCCCGTGGTCAGTAGTTGCCGTTGGAGAGGATGTCCCCGGCCTCGTCGTAAATCGTGACCAGGCCGTTCTTCGAGGTGCGCCAGTCGGCGAACGCGGAGGCGAGGATCTTGCCGTCACCCTGATGCGGGCCCATCATCCCGCCGGTGTAGTCGGTGTACACCTCGGCGGTGTCCAGGATGTCGTTGTTCTTGTCGGCGCCCTGGACCTTCACGATGTGCTTCGCTGCGGCCTTCTCCGCCGCGGTGCCGTTCTTGTTGATGAACGCCTTGAACTCGTCGGCCTGCGACAGTTCCTTCTTCGGGGCCGGCTTCTCCTTCTCCTTGGTGGGCGGGGCCTCCTTGTCGGTGGGCTTGGTGTCAGCCTGCTTGTCCGGGGCGATGGCCACGGTGTCGGGCTTGGTGCTGCCTGAGTCGTCACCGCCGCTGGAGGCGATCCCGACGACGATGAGGAACGCGAACACGCCGCCGACTGCGGTGAGGACTTTGTGTCGGGCGAACCAGGACTTCTGCGGCTGCTGCGGGGGGACGGGCCCGCCGGGCCAGCCGGCCGGTGCGCCCTGGTACGGGGGTTGCGGTTGCCCCTGGTACGGAGCCTGGCCCTGGAAGGGCTGCTGGGGCTGGTTCGGGTTGTGCGGGTACTGCTGGGACATGGGGTGCTGCTTCCTGACGGAATGAATGGAACTGGCATGTGGGATGAGCGCAAGGTGCGGAGCGGTCCGGGACGGGAGGGTCAGTCGTTGCCCAAGGATCCGGAGAATCCGCCGGACTTCGCTTCCTCGGCGGACAGCTGCAGCTTCCCCCGGTGACCGATCTCCACCTGGTAGAAGTCCTCATCGGCCGGCACGTCGTCCACGGCCACGTCGTAGGTGCACGTCCCGGCTGCCTCGTCGAACTCGGAGAGGATCAGGGAGCTCGTCGCGATGACCGATCCTCCGGCGTCGTACACGGTCACTGAGGTGCCGAGCTCGATGTCTTCGTAGCCACCGGACCCTTCGCAGCCGCCGGTGTCGTCGCTGATCGCCCCATCGGTGAGGGTGAAGTCACCGGTGAGAGTGAACGTGCCCTCCTGCTGGGCTTCGGCCTCGAGAGCCTCGACGGGTGTTCCAGCGGTCGGCGTGCTGTGGCTGCTGCTGGTGTCGTGGCTGGTGATGTACCAGGTGCCGCCGACGATGGCGGCTCCGGTCACGGCTCCGATGAGGAGGGTGGTGAGGGTGCGCCGGGTACTGGGTTTGGTGACCGGTGCCGGGACTGTGGTGGCGGCCGCCGTGGTGTCCGGTTGGGGGTCCGGCATGGGCGGGACGATTGGGGCGCCCGGTGTGGTGTTGGCGCTGTCGGGCTGCTTGCTGTCGGCCGGGTCGGGCTGGGTGTCGGTCATGGGCTGCCTGTCGTGAGGGTCTGCCGGTGCTGTGGGGTCACGACGGCATGTGAATAACTTGTGTGACAACTGTGGGCACTAGATGGTTGCAATCGACGGGGGTGATTCCGAAATTGGTCCGCCATTGGGCGGTTACGGCTTTCGCCGGGTGCAGAATTCTCGGAGCATGTACGTGCTGATGGGGAGTGTCAACTTAGCGGCTGATCTTGGTTGTTGGTCGGTCAGTGGGTGGCCGGGGTGAGCCGGCCTTCGAAGTGGATCTGGAAGGCGTTCAGCGGGTCCTTCCAGCGTATGGTCCAGCACTTGCGGCCCTTGCCCGTCGGGTCCAGGGCAGGGTCCCTTGCAAGGTTGAAGATCGTCCGGTTCGCCGGAGTCGCCCGGAAGCAGGGCGAGTATCCCGGTTCGGGCACGGGGAACGCAGCGCAGGCACGGCCTCGGTGATCATGTGAGTGTCGAAGTCCCATGAACACTTGGTGAGTCCGTGCCTGCACCTGCATCTTCTCTCATGCCCGCCTCGCTGGAACAACTGGCCCGGACTTCCGCTCCGGCTCCGCTGGCCGACGCGGTCCGCCTGGCCGAATTCCTCGATCTGGTGCCCGATCCACGCGGCTGCCGCGGACGCCGCTATCGACTGTCGGCTCTGGTGACGGCCGCCGCGGCGAGTGTTCTGGCCGGCGCGCGTTCGCTCACCGCCATCACGGAGTGGATCAGCGACGCGCCAGCCTGGGCCTGCCGGGCCCTCGGCTTCCCCGTCGAGCCGCTGACCGGCCAGGTCTGCGTCCCGCACCCGCACACGCTGCGGCGCCTGCTCGTCCAGCTCGACGGCGACGCCCTGGACACCGCGATCGGCGCGTTCCTCACCGCCCGCGCCGCCCCGCCCGCGCCGCCCCGTCCGGGCCCGCACTGCGGGCGATCGCGGTCGACGGCAAAGCCCTGCGCGGCTCGCGCACCGCGACCACCACCTACGTCACCCTGCTCGCGGCGATGGACCACACCGGCACCGTCTGGCCCAGCGTCAGGTGGCCGACAAGAGCAACGAGATCCCCGCCTTCGCACCCCTGCTGGACACGATCGACCTGACCGACACCGTGATCACCGCCGACGCCCTGCACACCCAGCACGCCCACGGCGCCTACCTCCGCAAGCGCGGCGCCCACTACATCGCGCAGGTCAAGGCCAACCACCCCGGCCTGTTCGACCGCGTGCGCCGTTTGCCCTGGCGCGACATCGCCCTGGACCACTACGAGCGCACCCGCGCCCACCACCGCCACGAGATCCGCAGGCTCAAGACCGCCGCCTTCGCCCACATCGACTACCCCGAAGCGCATCAAGCCCTCCAAGTCGTCCGGTGGCGAAGGGACTTCACCAGCGGCAAGCTCACCATCGAGCGCGTCTACCTGATCACCAGTCTGTCGCCCGGCGCGGTCGGCGGCGCCCAGCTCGCCGCCTGGATCAGAGGGCACTGGAAGATCGAAAATCTTCTGCACCACGTGAGAGACCGCACCTTCCGCGAGGACGACTCCAAGATCCACGTCGGCCGCCTCCCGCGCGTCATGGCCGGACTGCGGAACCTCGCGATCAGCATCCACCGCCAGGACGGACACACCAACATCGCCGCCGCCCTACGTCACGCGGGTCGCGACTGCCACCGGCCGCTGACCGCCCTCGGACTCACCGGATGAACCCGGACAGAAGGCGATCACGCAACGGCCCCTGGTGTACGGCCAGCCTGCGGGCATGGACAAGTTGATCGAGCTGGTCATCACGCTCGTCTCCGGGGCGGCCATCGCCGTTCTCGCGTCGTGGCTGACTAGCCGCGCCCGCAACCGCCAGGAGCAGCAGGCCGAGGTTGGGGCGCTGCGGGTGCAGGCGGATGCGATGACGGTGGCGGTGATGGAACTGCAGGGCGCAGCCACCGCCAACCGGCTGCTGTGGGAGGGACGGGCCGAGCGCGGCCGGACGTTCCTGCTGACCGTGCTCGCCTTCACCGGTGGTGCCGCCCGCGCCCGGATCGCCGGCGGCACCGAGGCGCAGAGCGGGCTCGTGGGCTTCGGACGCGCGGCCGAGCTTCTGAGCCGGGAGCGGGTGGCGAGCAAGCAGACCGTGGCCGCCGTGCGCGAGCCGCTCACCCGGGCCACCACCGCCGCCACCCCGCTCATGCGCTCCTCCGACCCGGCGGTCGTCACCGCCACCGAGCAGTTGCTGAACGCCCTGCCGGATGTGGAGAACACCGCGCGCCTGGAGGCTGCGTTGGAGGCGTTCGGCCGGGCCGTCAACGCCGCTACCGCGCTGCGGCTGTCTTGGTGGGCACGGCGCCGTGCCGCGCGTACGACCTGACCACGGCGGGCCTTTCGTAGGATGCGGAACGCCGCATCCCCGGCAGCTCCAATGCCGGTGTGACTGAGCATTTGATTTGGCGAGTTCTGCAGGGTACCGGTACGACCCGGTTCGATCTCGATGTTCTCTACATCGGTGACCTCCCGCCCCCGCTGTTGCTCGGCGGCGACTGCTCCCGAGTGGACGGCGTACATGGAAGGCTGAATGATGTTGCTCTTACGTCCAGCTCGGTGCCGTCCCTTTGGGGTCTCCGAACGGCACTGGTCGACCGGTGAGGGCGTCCAGGAGGAGGCGGTCACCGAGCGGCTGCGACAGTTCGACCCTCACGTTCTGTTCGATCATGTCGGCGGGGCATATGCCGCTTTCGGCCCCCTTGATCGAGGCGTACAGTACTACGCTCTCACCTGTCTCCAGCGCTTTGACGATGGGGCCGTCGTCGCAGGATCCGTGAGTGGCCTTCACAGTTACGGAGCGACCATCTGCCGCCGTTCCGGCCAGCCGGGCGATGCTCCTGAGACCGCCACTAGCCCCTTGTCGGGCTTGTCCGATCGGCGGCTTGGGAAGCTTTGACGGGGTTACGGCGACACGCTTGAGCGGGGTGTCGTAGCTCTCCAGCATGAACAACCATGCGGGAACGGTTGCCTTGCCGCGGCTTGTCACGATGGTTGTCGTACCGAGCCGGGCCCCAGTCACGGTCAGGTGGGGTCCGGCGCTGCGGTTAAGGGCGAACGACCGGTATGCCTTCTTTGCCCCAATCAGTGGGCGGGTGAGATCTTTCCCGTCTCCCCAGTCCACCTTCCCGAGGGTGGAAGCCGTGCTGGGCAGATCGCCACCCAGGACGAAGTTCTTCGTTTCGAAGGCTCGCTCGTCTGCCTTACTGCGCCAGCCGGATACCGGCTTCTGCACCGCGTCGGCCATCGGGTAGTAGCCCTGCGCCCAGGCAGCGGCGGCTGCAGATGCCCGCCAGGCATCGGCTACTTGACGGGCGCGCTCCTCCTGCATGCGCAGCGACTGATCGTTCGCACGACCATCGTCTGTGCGCTGATCATTGCCGCAACCAGCAAGGAGGCTCGTGCTCAGGAGTGATACCAACAGCATGCAAACGGAGCGCTTCGGTTGCGTATTCATGAAGTCCTCTGTGGCGGTCGACGAGGGGTTAGCTACGGAACACAAGGGCGCCGGGACTCTTCAGCGCCCAGCGCTGACCCACTCCCACACCTTCGACGCGGAGGGGCGCATCCGGGTTCACTCGCGGCCTCTCGCCGCCTGCTGCATCTGCGTTGGTGTCGCAGGGCCGCAGGGCCGCAGGCAGCGAGAGGTCGTCCGTGGCCTAGTAGACCTTCAGGCCTTCCCACAAGAGCACCTTGTATACCGGCTCGTAGAAGCTGGAACGGTCCGCTTGGCTGTCCGAATCCCCACAAGGCTGGTTGGCGTAGCTGCCGCCCGAATTGATGCCCAGCGCCGTCTCACCGCTGAACAGAGGTCCTCCGCTGTCACCATGCACGGTGCAGTTGCTCGCCTCGATCATGTTGGTGAGGGTGGTGCCGTCGGTGTAGGTGACCGTCGCGTTCGTCGCCAGCACCATGCCCACGAGGTCTTGGCTCATGGTCCCTACGCGCTTCACCTTCTCCCCATCGAACGCAGAGGCGGAACGCGAGATCTGCCCTTCCGAGCCGTCCCTGTACTGGATCGTTCCGTACGGCGCGACGTCGCTGTTGCTGTACTCCACCACTCCGTAGTCGGACTGATCCACGTCGCTGCCGTAGGCCCAGTCGATGGCCCTTCCGAGGGGAATGTCCCCGCTCCTGCGGCGCCAGGTGACAGCGCCTCCCTCCATGCAATGGCCGGCGGTAAGCATGTACTTCTTACCGCTGGAATTCTGCACGTTGAACCCGGCCGAGCAGGTCTTGGTCCAATTTGTCCCGCCTGACGTGAAATTCGAAACTATGCCTAGGCCGCCGCGCATGGCGTACGCGGTCGATTCGATCTTGCCGGAGTGTTCGGTTATATCGACCGCGTCCCCGAATCCGGAAACGGCCTTCTCGATTCGAGACCTGTCGGCGTCGGAGACCCCGTCGTAGATCTTTACGTTCACCCGGTTGCTGCTCGGGTCGATACTCCAGGCGGTGTTGGGTATCCCCGCCAGTTGATCCAGTTCCGCCTTGGCAGAGCTGAGCTCGGCCGCGCTGTGTGGAACGACCTCCGCTGCCGCCCCAGCGCTTCGCACGGTTTCTGCCGCGGCCTGATCGGTAACGGCGACAACGAGTCGTTCGTCCTGGTAGTAGATGCCGGCTGTGCGCTTGTCGCCCAGCTGATCGGCGATCGCCGCCACCTCTGCCGGATCGGTGAGCGGTGCCGGCGCTGCCTGGGCGACGGTAAGTGTGGTCAGCGTGAGAACCCCGCCGACCGCCGCCGCTACGATCCCTCGGTACGCGTGATGACGTCTTTGCATGGATGCCCCCCTGCTTGTCGAAGTTGGATTGCGCTCCCTGTGATCGACCTGCTCGGATGAGACTCACGACAGCAGGTGACCGAGTAGTGAATTGGACATGACAGTTTCGCTTGCTGATCACATTTAGCTTGAATCCACAAGCTGCGGGCCGGAAAGTCCCCACGGAAAAGCGTCTTGGCCTCGCCGCCGTAGCTGTTTACGACGGCTCGCGAGCTGGGGTGACGGGGCGTGGGGTGGTCACTGTGGTCCCGGTAGAGATCTTGTGTCTTCCACCCCGCCGTCACCCTCGTACGCGGAGCTGGCCGCTCTGGTGGTTGAGCTTCAGCCCGCCTCACCGCCCCGGCCCAGCTCACTCACCCCGTCGACGCCGCCCGCTCCACTCGCCAACTCGCGCACTCACTCGCCAACTGAAGCGTTCCTTACCTTGTTGGCGGGTTGATTCCGGTCCTTCGTACGATCGGGAGACCTAGTACTCCAGTCTGACTTCGCGGTCTTGTGGCCGTACCCGGCTGGGAGCGGGTACGGCCACCGCGTGATCATCGGTTG
>RHMC01000161.1 GCA_003719395.1 Streptomyces altiplanensis | reverse complement strand
AGCAGGTCCAGGTCCTCACGGCGCAGCCCGTTGAGTTTGGCCGTTCCCCGGTAGATCTGCCGGACGAGCTGCTGGAAGCAGGCCAGGGCGGCGAGTGAGGGGAGTGCCGCGGTCGCCGCGTCGACCAGGGTGCGAGGTGCCTGGGCTACGCACAGGAGCATGAGACGGTGGAGAACAGCAGCACCACGGTCCAGGAGTGGGCGGCGCGGCGCTGGTGGAGGGCGGCGCGCAGGATCGAAAGGGAGGCGACCATCCACGGTCCGTACACCAGCAGGGGCCACCACCCGGCCGTGACGCCGGAGGTGCGGTATGCGGCGAGGTGGTGCAGGGGGTCATAGGCGGCCATGCCGCTGAAAACACACACCATGGACGCCACGGCGGCGGTGAGCGCGGCAAGGAAGAAGCTGGCGGTCCGCAGCGCTCCGGTCGTGCGCTTCTTCCGTGAGGGGGCGCGGCGGCGTGAGGGGGAGGGGCGCAGGGGCGGAAGTTCGGCGGTGATCTCGGTCAGGCCGGCGAGAGGAGCGTCGGCGCCTTCGTCGGCCGGCAGGTCGTCCTCGTCCGCGGGCGGGGGAGCGGCCTTCCTTTCGGTTTCGATGGCCTCGTGCAGAAGGTGGGCGAGTTCCTCCGCCGGGTCCCAGTGCACGTCCAGCTGGTCGGCCAGGGTCGGAGGGCGGGTCCAGGTTCTCGCCGGCGGATGGCCGTCGGTCGGGTGGGACCAGCTGCCGGGGGAGGGCGGCTCCGGGCGGCTGTGACGGCCGCGTGACTCAGCCATGAAGCGGCCGCCGGGTGGGCTGACCGGCGATCGGGGTGAAAACCGAGCTTCCTGGCCGAACAGCGCGTGTGGGGCTCTTCGCGCCGGCCAGGAGGCGCCCCGAGGAGATCAGAGGAATTGTATTCGTCATGATCCGTCCAACGGAACATGTATTAGGCAGGATGCGCGGCAAATGGGTGGCTGCCTTGTCGCATATGGAGTAATTCGGCCTAATGGTTTATCGGTTCTGCAAGCGCTGAGCTATACGGGCCGCGCTTCGGACCGGGGCGTATGCGGATCGCGTGCAACGGTGTCCGCCTGCGGGGAACGTCTTCCTTCCCTGGTGACCAGGGAAGGAAGACATGGACGGTCTTGCCGCCGCCGGCCCCGGAGTCGGTGACGGTCTGCTCCGCGAGCATGTCGACGAGGTGCCGGCCCCGCCCGCCGCGGCCGGCACCTGGACCGGCTCCCCGGTGCCCGCGCCGGGCCTTTGCCGGTCGACCGGGGCGAGCACGGCCTGAAACGCCCAGGGGGGACGATGGTTACGGCGTCCCGCTCGGCCGCGTCGTGGCCGGGGCGGGACGCTACGACGGGACGGCCGCACCGGTGTGCGACTCGCCGGTCTCCGGCTCCTGCGGAGGCTCACTGAGCTGCTCGCGCAGATAGTTCCAGACCACCGCGATCAGCGCGGCCACCGGTACGGCGAGCAGGCTGCCCACGACGCCGGCCAGGCTGGCGCCCAGCGTCACCGCGAGCAGGATCACCGCCGCATGCAGGCCGAGCCCGCGACTTTGGATCATGGGCTGGAACACGTTGCCCTCGAGCTGCTGCACCACGACAATGATCGCCAGCACGATCAGTGCGTCGGTCAGGCCGTTCGACACCAGCGCGATGAGCACCGCGACCAAGCCGGCGAACAGGGCACCCACGATCGGCACGAACGCGGATACGAAGGTCAGCACCGCCAGCGGGAGTACCAGCGGTACCTCCAGAATCCACAGGCCGAGACCGATGAGGACGGCGTCGAGCAGGCCGACGAATGCCTGGGAACGCACGAACGCGCTCAGGGTCTCCCAACCGCGCGCGGCCACGACCGGGACGTCGGTGGCGAGCCGGCCGGGGAGCTGACGGGTGAGCCACGGCAGGAACCGCGGGCCGTCCTTGAGGAAGAAGAACATCAGGAAGAGCGCCAGGACGGCAGTGACCACACCGTTGAACACGGTGCTCACTCCCGTGACGACCGTGGTGACCATGCTGCCGACGCTGTCCTGAATGCGGGCGATCGCGGTGTCGAAGGCACGTGTGATCTGGTCGTCGCCGATATTCAGCGGCGGCCCGGCGGCCCACTCGCGGAGCTTCTGGATGCCTTCGACCACGCCGTCGGCCAACTCACCGGACTGGGACGCCACCGGCACGCGATCAGCGCCACGATGCCCGTGGCGACCAGGAGGAACAGTACGGTCACAGCCGACGCGGCCAGGGCGGGGCGCCATCCGTGCCGGCGCAGGAAACGAGTCAGGGGCCAGGTCAGCGTGGTGAGGAGCAGCCCCACTATGAGCGGCCAGACGACCGACCACATCCGGCCCGTAACCCACAGAGCCACCGCAGTCATCACGAGGACCAGCAGCAACTCAACAGAGACACGTGCCGATGTTCGGAGCGCGGCGGCGGTTTTTTTGGAACTCAACGTGGCAGACATGGGGTCACCCTATTGATACTCCAGTCGCACTTCGGTACCGGTGCTGGTCAGGAGCAGCCCTGCGGATCTCGTCGGCGGGCTCCCGGACAACAGGAGTTGACGGTCCATGACGCGACGGCGGCAGTGGCAGCACCGGGCGACGAAGCCGTACCTCGTCGGCGGAGCCCGGCAGGAGCCGTGCTCGGCGCAGCGGACCGGCGACGAAGGCGCCGGCGCACGGCGTACCGCCGGGGCGCGGACTGCTGCTGGTGGTGGTCGCGTGCCGCACCCGGGGTGCCGGCCAACGCGACCCGGGCAAGGTGATGTGGTGCGGGTTCACCCTGCCGTGGGGCGCGGAGCTACGAAGCGTCGAGCACCGTGCCGGTCAGGAGCGGGCCGTGCGGCTCGCCCTCGTCGTCGGTGGACCGGAGGCCGACGTACTCGGTCCGCTCGGCCACCTGGTCGCGGATCGTGGGTACGGTCACCTCCGCTCCGGTCTGCCCGGCGGGTACCGATGCCCACAGGTAGGCGTAGTCCAGCCGGGACAGCGGGACTGCGCCGTCGGGCACCTCGTCGGTCAGGTCCAGGAGCCACTGCGGGTCGACGTCCTTGGTGGACAGCTCGGGACGGCCCGGGACGGGCACGATCCGGAGCGTCTTCACCATTTCCACGTCGGCGGGTGCGGAGAGGGAGACCCGCCACGTCAGCGGCTGCCCCTCGGTCACCTTGTCGGCGACCGGCTCCACGGTGATCTCGGGCATCGGGTCGTCGTTCTCGGCGGTGACCCCACCCGCGTGCGAGCCGACGACCGAGCCCCGGACCGCCTTGACGAGCACGTCGTGGGACACGTCCCAGGAGTACCGTTTGTCGCCCTTCACCTTCACCCGCACGTCGATGGTGCTGCGGCCGGACCGGACCGTCACCAGGCGGTCTTCCGCCGTGCCGGTGACCGGGTCCAGGACGTACAGCCGTACCGTGCCGCTGCCCTTGCCGGACACCCGCACGGGCACCTGGTACGTGCGGACGCCGGAGTCGCCCTCCTTGACCTTCAGGCGGCCGATGTCGACACGGGGCAGCGGGGCCTCGCGCACCGCGGGGGTGCCGGGGCTCCACGCCCAGGCGTCCATCAGCCACGCCTGTCCGGAGCCGGTGCGCGGGGTCAGCTCCAGGGAGGCGATCCGGCGCAGGTCGAGACCGGCGCGGGTGGCCGCGGTGAGCGGTACGCGTACCTCGCGCGCCCAGTAGGAGGAGGTGCGGTCGCTGCCCGGCAGCCCGTCCACCCGGACGCGGCCGAGGTCCGCCCGCTTGCCGGCGGCGTCGGTGACGGACACGTCCAGCCGAGTCCCGGTGGTGTTCGCGGGCACGAAGACGCGCAGCGCGAGGCTCTTGGCACCCTTGACGGAGAGCGGCTTTCCGGGGCGCACCTTCACCGCCGAGCCCGGCGCGGACCAGCGCAGTGCCACGGCGCGGCGGCCGGTCTCGCGTTCTGTCTGCCAGTACGCGAAGTGCGGCGAGGAGCCGCCCGCCGCGGTGTCGAGGCAGGCGGCGCGCGGGTCGGGGTCGATCGCGGAGCACAGCCGTCCGCCGGTCACCTGCACGGAGCCGTCCGGCAGGAACCCGGCGCCGCGGTTCGCGCCGACCGCGTGGGTCAGCACCGCGCGGGTCGGCGGAGGGGGCCCGGCGGCCCGAGCCGTCGAGCAGCTCGCGCAGGGTCGTCCCCGGCGACGAACAGCCGGGCGGCGGCGGCGATGTAGGTGGCGCCGGCCCGGTGCTGCTGGTCGGCGGTCAGCCGGGTGGCGGCCCCGGGCGAGCACACCGGGTCCGGCTGCTCGGGGTCGTGGCCAGAAGGTCGTCGTCGGCGGCGCTGCCTGGGCCTGGCCCGGAGTCCACTCGCTGTTGAAGTAGTTGTGGTTGGCGCCGACCATGTAGACCGAACTGTGCAGGGCCTTGCCCCGGCTGACGCCGCGGGTGCCGTCGGCGTACACCTGTCCCTGCAGGTCGGAGACGTCGCCGTCGCAGCCCGGCAGGATCGTCAGCGACGGCACGTCCGGCACCGGGTTCTGGCCGAAGATCGTCGGGCCGATGAGCACGGTACCGCGGACATGCCAGCGCACCTTGCCGCGGTAGCCGTCCTGGCCGGCCGGGGGCGGGTAAAGGCTGTCCATGGCGGCGCGGTTGACGCCCTCGCCGCCGCGCGAGTGGCCGACGAGCAGGGCGCGCGACAGGTCGGTCTTCGGAGCCTTGCGTACGGCTGCCGGGGCTGTGGCCGGCTTGGCGGCCCACTCGGCCCAGCGGGCCAGGTGCGTCCGTACCAGCGACGAACGCGCCTGTGCGCCGCCGTCCTCCGCGTTCCAGTCCTGGCCGTTGACGCCGTTGGCGGAGACCGACACGGTCACATAGCCCTGGGAGGCCAGCAGTTTCTGGTCGCGCAGATAGCCCCGGTGGCTCGGGATCGGCTCGGCGCCCCCGGCGCAGGGCCAGTCGATGGTCACCTTGTCGCTGCCGGGGACGTAGCAGGTGGAGTGCCGACCGTGCAGGAACAGCGCGACCGGCCGTTTGCCGGGGGCGTCCTTCGGTGCTCGACGACGCCGCGCATCTCGACCGGTGCCGGGAATCCGGGCAGGCGGACCGGGTCGAGCGTGTACTCGCCGGTGGTCGTGCGGTACGTACCGGGTCTGCCGGGGTCGACGGAGCCCGCCGGGAGCCCGGCCGGTGGTTTCGGGGCGGGCGGTTTCGCGGAACGCCGGTCGCGGGCGTCGGAGGCGGCATCGGCCCCCTGGTCCAGACGACGGCCGGCCGCCAGCACCTGGAGGCCGGTCAGGTCTGCTGTGCGCGCGTCGTCGAGGGGCAGCCGGAAGGTCCGGCCGTCGTTGTCCGGCCGGGGGGCGCCGACCAGCTTGTCACCGGCGTGGAACTCCACGCGCGCGTCGCCCGCAGGCACCGGACGCGGTGAGCGCCACTCCAGCGCGCTGTCCCCGTCGCCATGGGTGATCCGCCAGCCGGGCGGCAGATCACGGTCGTTGACGTTCGTCGTGGTGGCGGTCCGGACGTCGGGTGGCTGCCGGGCTTGCGCCACCGCGGGCGACATCCCCACCACCGTGAGCGCGCTATCGCGGTGGCCCATGTCCTCCGGGCACGTATCAACGGTCCCCTCCTCAACTCCGTGATCAGGGCGCCCGGTTCGCCCGGGCGCCTCTCGGTCCCGGAAGACGAGGACAAGATCTTGCGGGTTGCCTGCGGACCGTGTGAGATGGTGCGGCCGCGGACCGGGGGACGGCGTCTCCCCGGTCCGCGGCCCGTTCAGGGGCGGCCCGGTTTCAGCAGTAGAGGTTCGAGCCGGTGGGCACGCCCAGGATCTGGGTGAACTGCTGGTACTTGCCGACCCGGCTCTGGACCTGCGCCGGGTTCTTGCCGTCGCACTCCAGCGATCCGTTGATGGAGCGGATCGTGTGGCCGAAGCCGGCCTGGTTGACCATGGCGTTGTGGCCGGTCATCGTGCCCGGGCCGTTCTGGGTGTTCCAGTACCAAAGGCCGGTCTTCCAGGCCACGGCCGCCTCGTTCTGCACACGCCAGGGGTTGTTCAGCAGGTCGATGCCGAGCGCGTCGCCCGCCGCCTTGTAGTTGAAGTTCCAGCTGAGCTGGATCGGCCCGCGGCCGTAGTACGCCGCCTGCCGGCCGGGCAGCCGTACGGCTGGCTCCAGTCGCAGTAGTGCGGGTAGTTGGCCGTGTTCTGCTCGACGATGTGCACCAGGCCGCCGGTCTCATGGCTGACGTTCGCGAGGAACGCCGCGGCCTCCTGCTTCTTCACCGTGTCGCTGCCCGTGTTGGCGAAACCGGGGTAGGCGCTGAGGGCGGCGGTGAGGCCGCTGTATGTGTAGAACGCATTCCGGTTCGGGAACATCTGGTTGAACTGCGACTCACTGACCACGAAGCCGGACGGCGACGGGGTGCCGCCCCCGCCGCCGCAGTTGTACGGGTCCCAGTACCAGGTGCTGACGGTCGGGTCGTAACCCGGGTTGTCGTGCTCGGCCACGTAGTACGCACCGTTGTACCTGACAACGTTGCCAGTCGTGTACCAGGCGCCCTGCTGCCAGTTGGGCGCGGTGTCGCAGGGGGAGGCCGCGGACGCGGAGGGCGTCAGCACCACGGCGAAGCCGGTGGCGACGAGGATCGCCGTCAACAGGGCCAGGAGGCGGTTTCTCAGCACTCGATCACTCCTCTGAGCACAACGGGCCGCCCGGAGCGTCAGTTGCTCTCCGGGCCCGGCCGCGGTGGGGGGCTGTGCACCCACTCAAGCGCGGTTGATGTGATCGTGTCAAGGTATAGACCAATGTGACTTCCGGGTAAGCAGGCCCGAGGCGCTCCGCGCTCCCGGCGGGCTGCCCCTCGAAGTCGCTGCCCGGAACAGAGCGAAAGCCGTGTGCGCCGGGTGTCCCGTGCGGGTCCGGTTGCCGGGCTTGCGCCCTCGGCAACCGGACCAAGCACGGCAACCGGGGCGCCTCGGCATCACGTGACCGCCGCAACGCCTCGATGGCCGCCGCGCCGCCGACGACTTCGCCACCCGTCGTGGACAGCGCCGCGGCACCGTCCTCATCGACTGTGTGACCGGCCAGACGCTCGATCTGCTGCCCGGCCGCGACGCCAGGCGCCCAGTGCCCGGAGTCCACCGCCCTTCACGGCCACGTCCGGTCGTTCACCGAAATCCTCCGGACCTGCTCCGGCCGGCGCCTCGGAGACGGAGTCACCACCGCCCGCGGTGAAGGCCTACCCGCACCGAACGCGTTCACCATCGGCCTGGTGAAGGACTGGGGCGCCGCCGTCCAGCACCTGACCCCTCGCCCACCCGTACGGGCTCCGCCGCATGGCAGGAGCTCAGCGCCGCCACGCACAGACACCCGGCGAGGACTCCAGTACCTCGCTCGGCCACTCCTTCCGCACCAGGCCAAGCAGCCTCCGCTGCTCGTCGATCCATCCCTCTTCGAGGCACATGGGAAGGAACGCGCGGACGCACGAACTGCTCGGATCCTCTACACGGACAGCGGGAGTCTCATGCTCTTCGTTGTACGGCTGGATCCTGATTTCGGGGTTGTGGCCATCGTCCCTCCAGCAGATGTCCTGACCGCCGGCGAGCAGGTCGAGGGCCCGGGACCAGTCCTCCAGATCCGAAGGGGTCAAGGACATGTCGAGTCGACCGCTGACGAAGCTGCTTGTGACGAGGACCTCTGCGTCGAGCCGGTCGTGAAGATGCAAAACGCCCGGCGCCCGACGCCCCAGCACACGTACCCGGAAGCTGTTGTCACCATCCGAGAGGCTGATCAGTTCCACCGTGCGCCTTCTGCTCTGCCTGCTCTGTCCACCCGCCGCCTGACACGGCTCATGGTGCTGAGCCGGCCCTCCAGTCGCAACCGGGTCGCCACGGCCGCATTCTCTCGGGAGTTCTCGGTGCGCCGTGCGGCTGCGCGTGCGCGCCTTCCGGAACAGCATCGGTGACGGGCACGGCCTGGGGCCGACCGCGCCGCTGACTGATCGTTTCAGGCTGAGACGACTCCGCATCTCATTCTGAAACGATCAGCGAGGAGTGTCCGCGATGAACCGGCGCAGGGCGGCGCACAGGCCCCCGGGATTGTCCAGCGGGATCAGCGTGCGGGAGTCGGGGATCTCCACGTACCGGCCGTGCGGCAGCAGTTCGGCGAGCCGGCGACCGGTCTCGGGCGGCATCATGCGGTCCTCCGCGCCCCAGGCGACGAGGGCCGGGCGGTCGAACGTACGCAGGCGCTCGGCGGCCCGCAGGTAGGTGTCCTTGCGGGTGCTGCGCAGGAACGCGGCGAAGTCGCGGCGGACGGCGGGGTCGGTCAGCAGCGGACCGTACCAGCGGCGGACGAGCTCGTACGGGATCGGGTACTTGGCCATGCCGCCCAGTGAGCTCTGCATCCCGGCGAGGAAGGGCGAGCGGAAGGACTGCAGGAGCAGGAACAGCCCGCCCGGGACGTGGATCGCGGCCTGCAGGATCCGGCCCTGGGCGCCCGGCGGGTAGTTGTCGAGGGCCTCGCAGGAGGTGAGTACCAGGCGGCCGACGCGCTTGTCGTGGGTGCCCACGAGGAGCTGGGCGGTACCGGCGTCGTTCTGGACGAGGGTGACCGCGCGCAGGTCGAGGCGGTCCAGGAACTCGGCGAGCAGCGCGGCGACCCCGTGGGCGGAGAGATCGGTACCGGGGCGCACGGGGCGTCGGTGGCTGCCGAGGGGAAGGACGGGGACGACGACGCGGAAGTCCGCGCAAAGGCCGTCCACCACCGGCTGCCAGAGGGACTCGTCGAATGCGACGCCGTGGACGAGGACGACCGTTTCCCGTCTGTCACCAGGGCCCGTGCCCGTGTCGATGCAGTCGATGACGCCCGAGGTGAGTTCGATGGCAGGCATGCGCGACCCCCGTTGCCGATCCACTTGATAGACCAGTCTAGTGAGAGGCTAGTCGCTATGACGACGACAAGCGACACCAGAGCCCGCATTCTGGCCGCCGCGACCGAGCTCTTCCGGCGCCAGGGGTACGCGGCCACCGGGATGAAGCAGATCGTGGCGACGGCCCGGGCGCCGTACGGATCCGCCTACCACTTCTTCCCGGGCGGCAAGGCGCAACTGGGCGAGGAGGTGGTCCGAACCTCCGGGGCGGCCTATCTGGCCTTGATCGGCGACTTGTTCGGCCAGGATCCCGACCCGGTGCGGGCCACCCGCGAGGCATTCCGCGGCGCGGCCGTCACCCTGGAGTCCCTGGACTTCGCCGATCCGTGCCCCATCGCCACCGTGGCCCTGGAGGTGGCGAGCACGCACGAGGGGCTGCGGCTGGCGACGTCCGAAGTCTTCGCCTCCTGGATCGAGGCTCTGGCCGGTTACTACGCCTCCTGCGGTATCGGCTCTCCCCGGACCACGGCGAGCTCGGTGATAGCCCTGCTGGAGGGCGCTTTCATGCTCGGTCGTGCCGACCGCACCCGGAACCGGTACTGGCGGCGGCCTCGGCGCGGCCGCGATCGTGCCGGCGGCCGCCCGGGCCTGACTCCTTTCCGCTCCCACCGTCTCCGTGTGACCGGCCACCAGAGACGGTCTCCGGGCATGAGCACGTGTTCGCGGCCCCGCCGCGAACGCCTCCCGTTCGCTTGAGTTTCTTCTGCGTGAGCCCGGAGAGGCGCCGCTCCACCAGGTTCAGCCAGGACGAACTCCTCGGCGTGAAGGGCGGGTTGACGGGTGGCAGTGGCAGTGGCGGTATGCCGGGTTGGTGGGTTTGCGCTGTCGGTGGCCGGCGTCCTGGACAGCGCCTTTGCCTTCTGTCGTCACCGACCCGCCGCGCCTCCGGGCGGGTCGGGACGCCTGGAGGCGCGACGTCTCCACGGGCAGCAGGAAGCGGCCGTGAGGGTCGCCGTGCGCGAACGCGCCCAGCCGGACAGGAGCGGCCCCACCGGCCCGAACTTCAGCCGTCGCGCGGCACCGGGTTCCGGACGCGCCGTCCGACTCCACGGCGACCCGGGACCCACTCGGGGAACGCCAAGCGCGGTGGCAGCCCTCCGACTCCGGCCGTGAGCCCCTGCCCCGGATGGAGGGCCTGGGGCGTGGCCGCCGACGGTGCCGGCCCGCCGGGCCGAAATTCGCTTGATCCGCTTCCGAACGGCTGACGATACTGCTCCGATGAGCCGAATCGGTGTGATGTTCGACAGGGACCAACGGCCGGAAGAGCTGAGGGACTTCGCACGCGAGGTGGAGAGCCTCGGCGCGGACGACCTCTGGGTCGTGGAGGATCTCGCCTGGGCGGGGGCCGTCTCCTCCGCGACCCTCGCGCTCACCGCGACCGACCGGCTGCGGGTCGGCATCGGCATCATGCCCGCGCCGCTGCGCAACCCCGCCCTGCTCGCCATGGAACTCGCCACGCTGGCTCGGGTCTTCCCCGACCGCCTCGTCGCGGGCATCGGCCATGGCGTTCCCGCGTGGATGGCCCAGGTCGGGGCGGCGAACCCGGCCAGGCTGGCGCTGCTCGAGGAGACCGTCACCGCGGTGCGCACGCTGCTGCGAGGCCGGACCGCGCACGTCGACGGGCGCGCGCCGTCCGTATCGACGATGTGCGCTTGGTCCACCCTCCGGCCGAACCCCCGCCTGTCGTCACCGGCGTCGTGCGCCCCCGTTCCCTGGAACTCTCCGGCCGCTGCGCCGACGGCACGGTCATGGCCGAAGGGCAGGGCCCGGCAGCCGTCCGTGCCGCCCTCGCCCACATCGAGGCGGGCCGGGCATCCTCGCCCACCGCCCCCACGACCCACCAGCTGACCGTCTTCACCCACCTCTGCGTCTCGGAGGACGACGCGGCCCGGGTCACCGCAGCGACGGCCCCCGTCCTCGCCGAGTACTCGACTGGCTCGGAGTCCCACCCGAAGACGTCTTCCTCGCCTCGGGGACCCCTCAGTCCGCCGCCGCCCGTGTCCAGTCCCTGTGGGAGGCCGGCGCCGACGCTGTGGTGCTCCGCCCGGTCGGTGACGACCCACTGGAGCAGGTACGGGCGACCCTGGCAGCCCTGGGGCGCTGACAAGAGTCCGTACCGTGCCGCCTCCGGCCGGTTCGCGGTGGCGCGGCTGGAGGCCTACGGGAGAAGCCTGAGCGCCGGCGACCCGCGCCGGCCGAGCCGATCGCGCCCACAGGGGCGTCGAGGACGGTGACGCGGCTGCCGGGCTTTGCTGCACTTCACGGCCTGTCCTCCCGGCAGTTGTAGCGGCAGCCCCCTCCCCACGGCGCTGCCGCCCACCGCGACCCCTGCTCTCCTCGGCAACCGCCGTTGCACCCGGTCTGCGTCATGGTCACCGCTCCGCTGCAGCGACAACAGGCCGACAGGCGGCCGAACCGCACCACCCGGCGCAGGACCCCGGACGGCGGGGAGCGGCGGTTGCGAGCCGGCCACCGCTCGCTGACAAAGAGCGGCTCGCCGGCCCGCCGCGGAACCGATCCGTGCACCGGCGATCACACACTGGACGAGAGGGCAGACACTCGACATGATGGGATCGCTCCCATCGTCTCGCCGTTCGGAAGCGTGCCCCCATGCGGAGCAGGACCAAGCGCCGTCTTGCCCCGGGAGAGCTCGACACCGTCCTGCGTACGTCCGCGGGCATCGGGTGCTCCCTGGAGTACGAGTTGACCGACGGCTGGTTCAACACCGCGTACCGCGTCCTGCTCGACGACGGCAGGCCCGCCATTGTCAAACTCGCCCCGTCGGCCGGTGCCGCCGTTCTGCGCTACGAGCGCGGCATCATGGCCACGGAGGCCATGGTCTACCGGCGGATCATGGCCCTCCCGGACGGTGGCGTGCCCACGCCCGCCCTGCTGTGCGCGGGGAGGAGTTCCTCGCTCTCTCCGTCCTGGAAGGCACCCCCTGGGACAAGGCCGCCGACCATCTGTCTCCCCGGGCGCAGAGGGCGCTGCGCCGCGAACTCGGGGCCATCACCGCGCGTCTGCACACTCTCGCCCCGGAAGACGGCCGGTTCGGATACCCGGCCGCGGAGTCCGGGCTGTCCGCATCCGACTGGTACTCGGCGTTCACCGCCATGGTGGAGGCGCTTCTGGACGACGCCGAACGCTGGAAGTCACCCGCCCACCCCGAAGGCCGGCGCTCTTCGAGGACCTCGCGGACCACGTGACGAGCCCGCCTGATGAGAGGCGCCCACTTCTTGGAGGAGGGGGCGTTCGTGGCGACGGCCGCAGCCGTCGTTGCGCAGCCGCAGCGGCCGCACGGCCTGAACGCCGTTGACCTCGGCAGACGAGGAGGTGATCAGGATGCCGTTGCCGCACTGTCGAACGTCCAGGTGGTGCATGCCCTCGGTGCAGTGGAACGCGGCGCTGAACCGCTCCGCCCGAGTGATGAGCCGACGCCTGATGGGGCCGGAAGGCACCGGGGCGGTCGTCGGCCGGCCGAGAAGGCCGTCGAGACGGGACCGGAGCTCGGCCGGCCGGTTGCGCGTTGATTGGGGGAGGCCAATGGCATCCGCCGCAGGCTGATGCGTGAAAACCCAGGTTTCCGGTGCATGTCATTCGAAAGAGTGAGCGTAGTTCAGATGTGCTACCGAGGCCGGTGGAGTCTGTACATACTGCCGGAGCGACCGATCACAGGGTGGAGGAACCGTCATGTCCGATGAGGCGCAGCGTCCCGTCGAGCGGGACTGGTCGAGGCGGCGGGCGCTGGCCGCCGCGGCGGCTGCGGCAGTGGGGGGCTGGAGTGTGGCGGAGCTGGTGCGGCCGGGGCAGGCGCAGGCCGCCGGTGCGGTGTTACCCGCCGGGTTCCCGCAGCACGTGGACATCTACCGGCGCGTTTTCGAGAAGCTGGGCCGGAGAGATCCGCAGCGACCAGTTGTGGACCTGTTCCCCCCGCACCGGGCAGGAGGTGGCCGATGTCTGCAACTGGGCTCGGGAGCAGGGCTGGAAGGTGCGCGCGGTGGGCCGGCGGCATGGCTGGGCCCCGCTGGTCGTCGCGGACGGCACGCCGGGTGACGCACGGGTGGTACTGGTCGACACCACCCTCCATCTGACGGCGATGTCGCTGGGGCCGGTGGCATCGGACGGTTCGGCCGCCGTGCGTGTACAGGCCGGCGCGCTCATGGAGGACCTGCTGGAGTTCCTCGGCGGGCAGCGCCTGGGAGTGACGGCCTGTCCGGCACCAGGGGACCTGTCGGTCGGCGGGGCACTGGCCGTCGGCGCGCACGGCACCGCCGTACCCGCCGCGAGTGAGGCATCGGCCGCAGGCAAGGACTTCGGGTCACTCAGCGACCTGGTCACGGAGATGACCGCCGTGGTCTGGGACGACACCGCCGGCGCGTACGTGACACGCGCCTACAGCCGCGCCGACCCCGACTGCGCGGCCCTGCTCACCCACCTGGGACGAGCCTTCGTCATCGAGGCCGTCCTGCGGGTGGGGCAGGACCAGAACCTGCGCTGCCGCTCCTACCTGGACATACCGACCCGGGACCTGTTCGCCGCACCGGATTCAGGTGTTCCGGCGGCGCGGACACTGTCCGGGTTCCTCGACGACACCGGCCGGGTGGAGGCCATCTGGTTCGCCTTCACCGACCGGCCCTGGCTCAAGACGTGGAGCGTCAGCCCGAACCGCCCTCTGGCCTCACGGGCCGTGCGGGAACCCTACAACTACCCTTTCTCCGACAACGTTCCCGAACCCGTCGCCCGCCTCGCCGGTCAGGTCTTCGCCGGAGCCTGGGCGAGCACACCGCTGCTGGGCCAACTGCAGTACCTCATCGCCAAGATCGGGCTGACCGGCGACATCACCGACGTCCTCACCTCGCCCAGCGTGATCCGCGACCTGCTGACCGCCGACGTCCTCACCCATCTGCTGGCCGGCGGGCTGCGCTCGGACCTGTGGGGCGCCTCCCGCGACCTGCTCCTCTACATCAGGCCCACCACACTGCGCGAGACCGCCAACGGCTATGCCCTTCTGACCCGGCGCGAGGACGTGCAGTGGGTGGTGCACCAGGTCACCGGCCACTACAGCGGCCTTCTCGAGGACTACGCCTCCCGGGGCCTCTACCCCGTCAACGGACAGGTGGAAATCAGGGTCACCGGGGTCGACGACCCGGCGGTGTGCCTGGTCCCCGGCGCGCAGCCACCCCTGCTGTCGGCTGTGCGTGCCCGTCCCGACAGGCCCGACTTCGACACCGCCGTATGGTTCGACGTACTGACCGATCCGGCGACCCCCGGTCTGCACAGTTTCTGCCGGGACATCGAGCGTTTCCTGTTCGACACCCTCGACGGCGACCGTGTCACCGTGCGTGTGGAATGGTCCAAGGGCTGGGCCTACACCGACACCGCCGCATGGGCCGCGCCCGACATGCTCACTCGGACGATCCCAACGAGCCACCGGATCGGCGGCGGCCCCGGCTGGGACGACGCACGCGACACGCTCAACCGCCTCGATCCGCACCGTGTCCTCACCACCTCGCTCCTGGACACGCTGCTGCCCTGATCCACCACCGCCAGGACGAAGACAGAAAACGGTGCCGCTCCAACGCCGCGGCGGGGATGGTCACCGGATCGCCGACGCCTCGGCAACTGTCCCGGACCGCAACGCACCAAGGCGTACGGGGCCTCGCGACCTTTCGCCGATCGCAACAGTGCTGCGGAAGCCGATGAAAACCTGGTCACCGGCCGTTTGGGCGCGCCGGTGCGGGCAATGCGCTCCAGGACAGGTCGCGGCAGGACAATTGAGGAGCAGTGGTGATTCCCCAGGAGCGGCTCGCGAGCCTGGCCGGTCAGCCAGTCTTCGCCGTTGACGGGCGCAAGGTCGGGGACGTGGTCCATGTCCTGCTGGACGACACCACCGGCAGGCCGGAGTGGGTGCGCGTTCGCGGCGGCTCGGCGCCAGGTGATGTCTTTGTTCCGCTGCGGGGCGCCGTCGGTGGTGACGGCCGGCTGGAGGTCCCGTTCTCCTCGGCTGTGATCGAGGCCGCGTCCCGTGTCGAGGTCGAGCGCGGAGACGGGGAGGTACTCTCCGTGGCCGACGAGGAGAAGCTGTTCGCCTGTTTCGCGTTGACGGACGTGCGTGCGCAGGTGAACGCGGAAGGCGGCAGCGGGTGGTCCGCCATGGACCGGGCCCAGGACGTCCAGGCGGGTACGGCCGGCCAGGAGTCACTCCGCACACGGCTGTGTGTCCTGCACGACGCCGGCGCGTGGTCATAACCTTCCGTCCGGGGCGGACGCCGGTGCCCGTCAGCACGGCTGGCGCCACGCTCCG
>RHMC01000160.1 GCA_003719395.1 Streptomyces altiplanensis | reverse complement strand
GGAACTCGGGACGGCCCTCGATGTTCGACCAGAGATCGCCCGGCAGATAGGTGTGCCCGACCGTCAGCTCCGCACCGCCCAGCCACTTCGACAGCTCGGCCATGCGCTCCACGCCGTCGGGCCCGTAGTGGAGGTACGCGCCCATGGCGGGCACGCGGTTCTCCGGCGTGGCAGGGGCGGGAACAGGGGGATCGGTGGGTGTTCTGTCTGCCGCCTCTGCTCCGAAAACACCACTGGCGACGATGAGACTTATGGCAACCGTCCCGATGCAGGTGCCAGTGAGACGGCGCCGCTTGGACATGACTCCTCCTGGTAACTGTCGCTCGTACCGATATGGACGACAGTAAGCAGAAAGTCTTATTAATGAGCTGTCCGCATGCCCGCCAGTAGGCCATTGGCGACAGGGCCGCCCCGAAACGCAGCCACTCGGCTGAAATGCGCGACGCCGGCACGACGGCGACGCGACGCCTGCGCGGCACCGTGCGGCCCAAGGCCGGCCGGACCTCGGACCGCACGGTTTTACAGGCGGTTTTACGAGCGGTTTTACGGGCGGAGGGGACCCGCGCCGGGCCGGATCAGGACACGTCGAAAGCGAAAGGCAGGGCCCGGACGCGGTTGTCGAAGTTCGAGTCGACCAGATCCGGAATTCCCACCGCCCTCAGATCGCGCGGCCTGGTGAGCAGTTCGTGGAAAAGGGCCTTCATCTCCTGGCGCGCCAGATGCGCCCCCAGGCAGTAATGCGGCCCGCCGCCCCCGTATCCCAGATGGGGATTCGGGTCCCGCGTGATGTCGAAGACATCGGGATTCGTGAACACCGCTTCGTCACGATTGGCCGAGGCGTAGAAGAGCACCACCTTTTCTCCGGGAAGGAACTCGCGTCCCCCCAGGACGCATTCGGTCGTGACCGTCCGGCGGAACTGGATGATCGGCGTCGAGTGACGGACGATCTCGTCCACCGCTCCGTCGGCGTACCGGTCGAAGTCGGACATCAGCAGGGCGCGCTGGTCCGGGTGGTCGGTCAGGAGCGCCAGCCCGTGGGCGATCGCGTTGCGCGTGGTCTCCACCCCCGCGACGAGCAGCAGGGAGAAGAAGGCGCCGAGCTGGCGGGAGGAGAGCGCCTGCCCGTCGATGTCCGCGCACACCAGCGCCGAGATGAGATCGCCGGTGGGGTGGCGGCGGCGTTCACGGGCGAGTTTCGCCATGACGAGCTGCATGTGCGCCAGGGCGCGCAGCCCCCGTCCGGGCACCCGCAGCCTGGCGCGCACGCCGCGGTTCACGCCGACGTTCTCGGACGCGTGGTTGACGCGGTCGGCGATCTCAGGACGGTAGCGCTCCGGGATCCCCATCAGGTTGCAGATGACCTCGAACGGCATGCGGGAGGCGACCGAGGGGACGAAGTCGCGCGGCTGCCCGGCGATCATCTCGTCCACCACGCGTCTGGCGACCTCGTGGATGTCCTCCTCCGCCGTGGCGAGCAGGCGCGGCGTGAAGGCGCGGGAGACGATCCTGCGCATCGTGGCGTGCTCGGGACCGTCCATGTTGACCATGGAGTTCCCGAACACGGCCTTCGCCCACGCGGCCGGCTCCGGAGTGGTGACGCCCGGAGCGCTCGCGAACTGGCGGGGCTGCCGGCTCGCCTCCGTCACGTCCGCGTGCTTCACCAGTGCGTAGAAGCCTTTGCCGCCCTTGCGGGAGGTGCCCGTGCCCTCTCCGAAACGCACCGGGGCGTCGAGCCCGCGCAGCAGCGCGAAGGCCTTCAACCGCTCGGAGCGCGGCAGTTGCCAGAACGACGGATCGGCGAGGTCGGCGTTCTGCTCCCGCAGCATGTGCTGCGTGGACGCCTGCGTCGGGATTTTCATCTCACACCCTTCTGGAGCGCGGGCGGGCGGTCGCGCGACCCGGGCCGGTTGCTGCGGACAGGTGAACTTTGCCCTGATATGGGCGCCCAGTCCGTTCTTGTGCGGAAGCGGCGTGTCTGCGGAGCGAGAACCGTTTCGCCGTCGGGTCGTTGTCAACGAAGGAGCACGCGCACACCGCGGGAGCGGACCGACACGAAGAACGAGAGGTGCCCGGCATGGGACTGATCACGCGCAGGACCGCGGCGACCGTGCGAGCGGGTTCCCTGACGCGCCGTGTTCTGCTGCGCACCGCCTTCGCGGCGGGGCGTGATCGCGGGCACGGCGGGGGGCGCTCGTCCCGGTCCTCGCCAGGAGGCCGGGGGACCGGAACCCGCCCGGCCCGGGCGGACGGCCCGGCGAAGGGCCCGGCCCCCCGTACCGGAGCGGTTCACCGAGACCTACCGGGGCCGGCACATCCAGGGGACGGTCAGGGGCCCGGCGCCCGTGAGGCGGGCCGGCGGGGCCGCCCACCCGGGACACGCCGGCGACGCCGCGGCCGTCGCGCCCTCCCGGACGACGTCGAGGTACGCATCGACGGCCGGCCGCTGCACATCATGCGGCGCACGCCGACGGCAGCTACCTGAGCGTGGTCAACCACTACGAGTCGTTCCCGACGCTGCTCGCCGCGGCCCGTGCCGCAGTCGACGAGCTGGGCGACGCCCAGCTGTCGGTGTCCCCCACGCACAGTCTCTGACCCGGGAGGGCCAACAGCGGTGTACACCCGAAAGAACCAGCGAGATCTCACCCGTACGGAGAAGAAGCGCCTGGTCAGCGCCTTCCTGGAGCTCAAGCGCTCAGGTCGGTACGACGAGTTCGTGGACCTGCACGGCCGGTTCTACGTCTCCGACGGCGAGGACGGGCCGCGTCCCAGCCATATGAGCCCCTCCTTCCTCCCGTGGCACCGCCGGTTCCTCCTGGAGTTCGAACGCGCCCTGCGGGCCGTCGACCCGGGGGTGTCGATCCCGTACTGGGACTGGACGAAGGACAACACCCCCGCCGCGTCGCTGTGGGCGGAGGACTTCCTCGGGGGCGACGGCCGGTCCGGCGACTGGCAGGTGATGACGGGGCCGTTCGCCTACGCCAACGGGAACTGGACCATCACGGCACGGATCGGCGAGAGGAACTTCCTCACCCGCAACCTGGGCCGCCCCTCCGCCCCGGTCTCCCTGCCCACCCGGCAGGACGTGGACCACGCGCTGCGCGACCCGCTCTACGACGCGGCGCCGTGGGACTCCACCGCGACCGGGGGCTTCCGGAACAAGCTGGAGGGGTGGGAGGCCAAGGGGTCGGCCACCAGGACGCACAACCACAACCGGGTCCACCGCTGGGTCGGCGGCCTGATGATGAGCGCCTCCTCGCCCAACGATCCGGTCTTCTGGCTCCACCACGCCTTCCTGGACCTGCTCTGGGACCGCTGGCAGAAGGCGCACCCCGGCTCCGGCTACCTGCCGCGCGAGAAGCTGCCCGCGTCCGATCCGCAGCACGGGCGGGTCTTCAGCCTCCACGAACCGATGCCGCCGTGGAACGCGACGCCCGCGCAGCTCCTCGACCATTCACGCGTCTACCGCTACGCCTAGCGGGCACCCGGCCGCCCTAGTCCGCCACCATGACCGCGCAGAAGGTGGTGGTGAGGGTGGAGGACTCCGCTCCGGCGTCCGCCTGCGGCTCCGGGCAGCCCCCGCCCGGAGCCGCAGGCGGCGGGACCGCCGACGGTCGCGGGCCCTGCGGCGCGACCCGGTCGGCCGGGACACCGACCTCCCTCGGCTCGTCGAGCAGCACCGTCAGCCCGTACCCCGCCACCACCAGCACCGTCCAGGCGAGCACCAGGAATGTGCGCACTTCCGGCTCCTAGTCCTTCTCGAGACGCGCCGGAAGGTCGAAGAGCGGGAACCACCGCTTCGTGTCCAGGAAGGACGTGATCCCGCTGACCTTCCCGTCCACGATCTCGATGACCATGAGCGCCCACGGGTCGAAGCTGCCGTCGCCCGACTGGCTCGGGTGGTAGTGGGCGAAGGCCGGTGTGCCGTTGGCCACGACCGGCACCAGCCTGGAGCCCCGGCAGACCTCGCCGACGCCCAGCATCCAGCCGACGATGTCGTCGTGGCCCTGGAGCCACAGGTCGTACGGCGGCATGGACAGCGTCGCGTCCTCGTGGAGCAGCGCGGTCAGGGCGGCCATGTCGTACCCCTCGAAGGCCGCGACGTACCGCTCCAGCAGTTTCTGCTGCTCCTCGTCCAGCGGGTCGGCCGTGTCCGTCTCCTGCGAGCCGTGCTCGGCGATCGTCGCGCGGGCCCGCTGGAGCGCGCTGTTGACCGAGGCGACCGAGGTCTCCAGCAGCTCCGCGACCTCGCTCGCCTTCCAGGCCAGCACCTCGCGCAGGATCAGCACCGCCCGCTGCTTCGGCGGCAGGTGCTGGAGCGCGGCGACGAACGCGAGGCGCACGCTCTCGCGCGACACGGCCGTCTCCGCCGGGTCGGCCACCGAGGGCAGCACCCGCCCGTCAGGCACCGGCTCCAGCCAGGTGATCTCGGGCCGGGCGTTGAGTGCGGCCTGGGCCACCGGCGTCGCGGCGGTGAGGTCCATCGGGCGGGCCCTGCGGTTGCCCGCGTTGAGCATGTCGAGGCATACGTTCGTCGCGATGCGGTAGAGCCACGAGCGCAGCGACGAGCGCCCCTCGAACTTGTCGAAGCTCCGCCACGCCCGGACCATCGTGTCCTGCACGGCGTCGTCCGCCTCGAAGGCGGACCCCAGCATCCGGTAGCAGTAACCGGTCAGCTCGGTCCGGTGCTTCTCCAGCCGGGAATCCAGGTCCTGCGTCGTCACGACATCGCTCATCGGGTCCACCCCACTCGCCGCCTCTGGCACCAGCACTTCGGAAGTTACCGGACGCCACTGACAATCAGGGGCGGGCCGCGAAAACCGGCACGGCCGAACGGACTTCAGGCCCGCGCCGCGTCACCCGCCCGGCGCGTCCGCACCGCCACGAGCTGCCGCTGCTCGACCCGGGCCACCCGGCTGCCGTACAGCGTGATCGACACGACGCCGCCCACCGCGACCAGGCCGAGGAGCACCGTGCCCGCCCAGCCCCCGGCGTGGAAGGCGACCGCGCCGAGCGTGCCGCCCGCGCTGCTGCCCAGGTAGTACGCCGACTGGTAGAGCGCGGACGCCTGCGCGCGCCCGGTCTTGGCCGTACGGCTCACCGAGGACGACGCCACCGCGTGTCCCGCGAAGAACCCGGCGGTGATCAGCACCAGGCCCGCCAGCACGGAGCCCAGCGCGTCGGCCACCGAGAGCAGCAGACCGGCCGCGGTCGTCGAGACCGCCAGGTACAGCGCGCCCCGGCGGCCCATGCGGGCGACCAGCTTTCCGGCCGCCGCAGAGGAGACCGTGCCGACCAGGTAGACCAGGAAGACCGAGCCGATGACGCCCTGCGGGAGGCTGAAGGGAGCCTCGGCCAGCCGGTAGCCGATCACCGTGTAGACGGCGCCGAAGACCGTCATGAAGAGGGCGCCGATCGCGTACAGCCGCAGCAGCAGCGGGTCGGCCAGATGGCCGCGGACGGTCTTCGCCAGCGCCCCGGGCCTGAGCGAGCCGGGCGTGAAGTGGCGGGCCTTCGGCAGCATCAGCCGGAACACCACCGCGCACACCACGGCCAGCAGGCCGACCGCGGCGAGCGCCGCACGCCAGCCCCACAGCTGGGCCGCCCAGCCGGTGACGATGCGGCCGCTCATGCCCCCGATCGAGTTACCGGCGACGAACAGCCCGATCGCGGCGACCAGCGCCTTCGGCCGTACCTCCTCCGCGAGATAGGCCATCGCGGAGGCCGGCAGACCGGCGAGCGCGGCGCCCTGCACGGCGCGCAGTGCCACCAGCCACTCCAGCGAGGGCGCGAACGGCACCAGCACCACGACCACGACGGCGACCGCCAGCGAGACCGTCATCATCCGGCTGCGCCCGAAGCGCTCGGAGAGCGCGCTCAGCGGCAGTACGAAGAGGGCCAGCGCGCCCGTGGCGGCCGAGACCGTCCAGCTGGCGGCGCTCGCGCTCACGCCGAAGTCGGCGGAGATCAGCGGCAGCAGCGCCTGGGTGGAGTAGAGGAGGGCGAAGGCCGCGCCATCCCGGCGGCGAAGAGCGCGAAGCTCATGCGGCGGTAGCCGGGGGAGGAGGGAGCGAGGCGGGAGTCGGTGTCGGCAACAACGGTGTCGGCGTCCACACGGGTGGTGGACGCCTTGGTACTTGCAGGAGGCATGCATTGAACGTAGACACAGCAAGTTCATGCGTCCAATGCACAAACCCGAGATAATCAATCCCATGGTGCATAACCCGAGCTCACGGCCCCGCCTGTCACCCAGCAGTTACGAAGAAGACATCCAGCAGGTACTCGCGCCGCGCCTCGCCCACTTCGCGGCCGTCGCCCGCCACGAGCACGTGACCCGCGCCGCCCACGAGTTGGCCGTCCCCCAGTCGACCCTCTCGCGCGCCATGGTCAGGCTGGAGGAGGACCTCGGACGTCGCCCTGTTCGCCCGCAAGGGCCGCACGGTCTCCCTCACCCCCGCCGGCCGCACCTTCCTCACCACCGTCGAGCGCGCGCTGGCCGAGGTCGAGCGGGCCGCGGACTCGGTACGGGCCGACGCCGACCCCGCGACCGGCAAGGTCGCCTTCGGCTTCCTGCACACCATGGGCTCCGAGACCGTTCCCGCCCTGCTCCGCGCCTTCCGGGCGGACCACCCGCGGGTCCGCTTCCAGCTCGTCCAGAACTACGGCGAAGCCATGATCGAGCGGCTGCGCGCCGGCGACCTCGACCTCTGCCTGACCTCGCCCGTCCCCGACGCCCCCGACCTGGTCACCGCCGCCTCGACGAGCAGCGGCTGCGCCTGGTCGTCCCCGACGACCACCGCCTGGCCACGCGCAAGCGGGTGCGCCTCGCGGAGGCGGCCGACGAGGCGTTCGTGACCCTCGAACCCGGCTACGGACTGCGCCGCATCACCGACGACCTGTGCGCCGAGGCGGGTTTCAAGCCGCGCGTCGCGTTCGAGGGCGAGGAGGCGGAGACCCTGCGCGGCCTGGTGGCGGCCGGCCTGGGCGTCGCGCTGCTGCCGCCGCCCGCGGTGGCCCGCCCCGGCGTCAGGGAGCTGACCGTGACGGCCCCGCGCGCCGTACGCGAGATCGGTGTCGCATGGCTGGACGGCCACCCGGACACGCCCCCGGTGGCGGCCTTCAAGCGCTTCCTGCTGTCCCGCAGGGGCCACCTGCTGCCGGAGTGAGCCCGGAGTGAGCAGGGCCCGGCGGAGTGCGGGTCACGGGCTGACGGCGAGCACCAGGTAGGCCGCCAGCAGCGACAGGTGCACGCCGCCCGTGAGGGGAGTGGCGCGTCCCGGCACGATGGTCAGCGTGCCGACGGCCACGGTGAGCGCGAGCAGCACCATGTGGGTGGCGTCGAGCCCCAGCAGCAGCGGCCCCGTCATCCAGACGGACGCGACGGCGACCGCAGGAATGGTCAGTCCGATGCTGGCCATGGCCGACCCCAGCGCCAGGTTCAGGCTGGTCTGCACCCGGTCGCGCCGGGCGGCCCGTACGGCGGCGATCGACTCCGGCGCCAGCACGAGCAGCGCGATCACGACACCCACCACCGAGGCGGGCAGCCCGGCCGCCGCCACCCCCGCCTCGATCGTCGGGGACACCCCCTTCGCCAGTCCGACCACCGCGACCAGCGACACGGCCAGCAGCCCGAGACTGATCAGCGCGACCTGCCGCGTCGGGGGGATCGGCGTGGTCCTCGACGTCGATCACCTCGCCCTGGGTGGTGACGGGCAGGAAGTAGTCCCGGTGCCGCCAGGTCTGCGTCATCACGAACAGCCCGTAGAGCAGTACGGCCGCGAACGCCGCGAAGACGAGCTGGGCCGGGCTGAACTCGGGACCGGGAGCGCTGGTGGTGAACGTCGGCAGCGCCAGGCTCAGCCCCGCCAGCGTCGTGACGGTCGCGAACGCCGCGCCCGTCCCCTCCGCGTTGAACACCGCCACCTTGCGTTTGAGCGAACCGACGAGGAGGGACACCCCGACGATGCCGTTGCAGGTGATCATCACGGCCGCGAAGACGGTGTCCCTGGCCAGCGAGCTGTTCTTGTCGCCCCCGCCGGCCATGAGCGTGAGGATCAGGGCGACTTCGATGACCGTCACGGCCACGGCCAGGACGAGTGAGCCGAACGGCTCGCCCACCCGGTGGGCCACCACCTCGGCGTGGTGGACGGCCGCGAGCACCGAACCGGCCAGGAAACACGCCAGCACCGCCACCACGAGTCCCGGCAGGTACCGCCCCCAGGTGAAGACCAGCAGCACGACGGCCAGCACGGGCACGGCCGTCGACCAGTGCGCCGCGCGGGCGCGGACCATACGCATCATGCCTTCGACCCTGACAGAGCCTCGTGCGGGGCGCGCGTCGTACGGCGGACGGGACGTGAGCGGCGCTAGCGTCGAAGTCATGCCTACTCCTCCCACTCCGCCCCCCGCCCGCTACACGGTGGAGATCAAGCCCCGGACGGCCGACGCCGACGGCCACCCCGACCACGGATCCACGCTGCGCACGGCGGTCGTGGAGGCGACGGGCGAAACGAGCGTGTCGGGTTACCCCCATTACGAGGGCGACGGCGTGGCGGCCGACATCGATCCCCGCACGCGCGCGGTGGAGGCGATCACGCTGGACGGCGGCGAGCTGCCGTACGGCTGGATCGCCGAGGTCTCACCGCCACAAGCGTGAGCGCGCCCCGCCCGCCGCCTACCGCCGCAGCGACTGCCCGAAGCCGGAGGCGAGCGGCATCCGCAGTCCCAGCGGCGGCGGCGCGGCGAAGGCGTCGGCCACCGGCCGGGCGTACCCGCGGCCGAAGAGCGTGCCCAGGACGAAGTCGGCCGCCAGCGCCAGCACTTCCGGGCGGTGCTGGCGCAGCGCGTGGCCGTCCGAGTGGACCTCGAAGCGGCAGATGTCGCGGTTCGCCTTCTTGGCCCGTTCGGCCAGCCGGTACGACAGCTCGGGATCGGTACGTTCGTCGTTCGTGCCGTGCACGATCAGCACATGACGCCCGGCCAGCTGTTTCACCGGCTCCTCGGCCGCCGCGACGTCGTCGTCCGGCAGCCAGGGCGCGATCGCGAGCACGGAGGTGACGGCCGCGTGGTCCGCGGCGTGCAGCGCGGCGCCCGCATGTCGATCCCCGCGAGGCACACCGGTACGTCGCCGTAGCGCCGTACGGCCTCGTCCACCGCCCACCGCGCGTCGGCCGCGAGTCCAGCCGCCGTCCGCGCCGTTCAGCCGCGGCCCCGGTAGCGCACGACATGGGCCACGAGTCCTTCGCCCCGCCCCGCTCCGGCCAGGGTCCGCGCCAGCGGCCGCACACCGGCGTGCGCCAGCGGGGACGGCCGGCGCGCCGACACCGGCTCGCCGGCCGGAGCAGCAGTACGACACCGTTGACGCACACCGCGCGGTCACCGCCCCCGGCCGCCGCGACCGCTCCGAGCGCCCGGCCCAACCGGGCCCCGGAAACCGGGTTTGCTTGCTGTGCCATGACAGAACAGTCTCAGAAGCGCAGGTGTACTCCACCCGTACGCAGGGTCACTGTTACGTATCGACAGGCGCGATCTACGCGCGTAGGCGCTAGAGTGCCCAGATGACGAGCGAGACCCTCAACGCCCCCACAGCGAGCCAGATCCGCCGCGCCCCGAAGGTGCTGCTCCACGACCACCTCGACGGCGGCCTGCGCCCCGGCACGATCATCGATCTCGCCCGCGAGACGGGTTACGAAGCCCTTCCCGAGACCGACGCCGACAAGCTCGGCATCTGGTTCCGCGAGGCCGCCGACTCCGGTTCGCTGGAGCGCTACCTGGAGACCTTCGCGCACACCTGCGCCGTCATGCAGACGCGTGACGCGCTCTTCCGCGTCGCCGCCGAGTGCGCCGAGGACCTCGCCGAGGACGGCGTCGTCTACGCCGAGGTCCGGTACGCCCCCGAGCAGCACCTCGAAAAGGGCCTGACCCTCGAAGAGGTCGTCGAGGCCGTCACCGACGGCTTCCGCGAGGGCGAGCGCCGCGCGAAGGCGAACGGCCACCGGATCCGCGTCGGCGCCCTGCTGACCGCCATGCGGCACGCCGCCCGCGCCCTGGAGATCGCCGAACTCGCCAACCGCTACCGCGGCAACGGCGTCGTCGGCTTCGACATCGCGGGCGCCGAGGCGGGCTTCCCCCCCACCCGGCACCTGGACGCCTTCGAGTACCTCAAGCGCGAGAACAACCACTTCACGATCCACGCCGGTGAGGCCTTCGGGCTCCCCTCCATCTGGCAGGCGCTCCAGTGGTGCGGCGCCGACCGGCTCGGCCACGGCGTACGCATCATCGACGACATCGAGGTCGCGGCCGACGGCAGCGTCACGCTGGGCCGCCTCGCCGCGTACGTGCGCGACAAGCGCATCCCGCTGGAGATGTGCCCGACGTCCAACCTCCAGACGGGCGCGGCCGACTCCTACGCCGCGCACCCCATCGGGCTGCTGCGCAAGCTGCACTTCAGGGCCACGGTGAACACCGACAACCGGCTGATGAGCGGCACCAGCATGAGCCGCGAGTTCGAGCACCTGGTCGACGCCTTCGGATACACGCTCGACGACATGCAGTGGTTCACAGTCAATGCGATGAAATCAGCATTCATTCCTTTCGATGAACGCCTCGCCATGATCAATGACGTGATCAAGCCCGGATACGCCGAGCTGAAATCCGAATGGCTGTTCCGGCAGACCGCCGCGACCAGCGGATCTTCCTCCGTCTGAAGCCGAGTGCACCGCTCCGGAGGCGGCCGGGAACGACAGTTCCCGGCCGCCTCGGCGTGTTTGCGGTGGAGTCGGGGCGTGGCTAGCTTGCAGAGCCGCTCACCCACCCCACCCGTCGCAAGGACGTTTTCCCCATGAAGCAGTTTGCCGCCAAGACTCTCGGCGTCGCCGCCCTCGGTGCCGCCTTCGCCGCTGCCGCCGTCGGCAGCGCCTCGCGGCCGAGCAGGCCGCCCCGGCCGTTCCCGAGGTGGCCACCGCGCTGTCCACGGTCACCTCGGTACTGCCCGTGCAGGAGGCCGGGAGCGAGCTCCCCGCCGGAGCCCCCGAGGCCCTGGCCGCCGACCAGAACGTGCTCGCCGGAACCGTCGCCGGAGTGCCCGTGCACAAGCCCCTGGCGGACAGCGGCACCAACCCGGTCCAGAGCCTGCTGGGCGGCCTGCCGGCCGGCACGCTGCCCGCCGCCTGATCCCGGGCACCCGCACAGCGCACGCGGAAGTCGTGGCGGACTACCAGGCGGTCTTCGCGGTCTCCTCGGAGGGCAGGAACACCCACAGCGCCAGGTACAGCAGGAACTGCGGTCCGGGCAGCAGGCACGAGAGCACGAAGATCACTCGCATCGTGGTCGCGGAAGTACCGAAGCGCCGTGCCAGCGCAGCGCACACTCCACCGATCACTCGGCCGTTACGGGGGCGGACAAGGGCTGTCATGGCGGGCTCCTCGCGAGCTGGTCCGGGGGTCACTTCCGGTGTGCCTCCCGGTACCTCCATACTGCTGGCGCAGACCGGTCCGAAGCATCGCTCTACGGGGCGATCCCGACCCTGGGAATCGTCGGGGTGGGCCCCTGAGGGGCCTCCTCCCGCAGGACGGCCCCGCCCGGCACCCGCTCCTGCTTGCGGCGCAGCCGGGCCCGCCCCACCGGTACGACCGTCAGGTGCGCCAGCGCGACCCCGGCCGTGTTCAGCAGGACCGAGTCCACATCGACGACCTGGCCCGGCACCCCGGTCTGGAGCAGCTCGATCGCCAGCGAGAACAGTCCCCCCGCCAGGGCCGTACGGGCCAGCGAGGCCACCGGCGAGACGGAGAGCCGGCCCCCCGCCATCGGCAGCAGTATGCCCAGCGGCGCCAGCAGCAGAAGCCCCTCGCAGATGCGCCGCGCCGCCGGGGCGGGGCCGAGCGCCAGGTACGCCTCGATGCCGGCCAGCGGATGGAAGTTCGGTGAGGTCACCCACGGGACGTCCAGGGGGCGCAGCGTCAGCCACCCGACGAGCAGCAGGTGCGCGAGGAGGAGGAGTCCTCCCGCCGCGCGGAAGCGGATGATGACGGCGCTGCCGTCCGAGCCATGACGCACGCCTTCCAGGACGCGGTCACCGGCACGATCGGTTCCGCCCCGGGCGGCGGTGTGACGAGCCGGACCCGCACATCACCCGGACGGACCCGTGCGGGCCGGCGGGGGCGGGCCGGGGCGGTACGGCCGGCAGCCGGGACGGATCAGCGCGAAGGGAGGATCTCGCCGAGGACCGGCACCGACTCGGGACGGGACTTCAGCGCCGCCGTGCACCGGTAGGCGCGCACCGGGTCGTCGGAAGGGCCGCCGAGCACCACGGACCGGTCGGACCCGGACGCCGCACTGTCCGCGTACGTACAGACGATCTGCGCCAGCGCGTGCGTGGGCAGGTCCTCGGGCTGGCTGCTGAGCCGCAGCGCGCCCCGGGGGTCGCCCTTGCGCGCCCCGGAAACGGCCAGTGTCTCCCGTACGTCCGTGGTGAACCCCGCCTGCTTCTCCTCGTCCGAAGGCTCCTGCTGGAGCTCGTCGAGGAGGGTCTGCGCGACCCGCACCCGGCCGGACACCGGTTTCTCCCCGGGGGTCCGCGCCGCCCGGTCCACCGGGACCAGCTGCGCGCCGCAGATCAGGTACACCTGGAGCGGAACGCCGGGGACCGCCGGGGAGGAGGCGTCCTCCGCCGACAGCTCGCACGGCACCCGGGACGGTGCGGCGCCCGCCTCGACCGGCACCGAAGTGGTCCTGATCCCGCACCCGGCGAGCACGGCGCAGAGCGCGGCGAGGCCCACGAGACGGGACGGCCCGCGCTTCACTGTTCTTCGCACTCCTCGCCCTCCCTCACGCCGTCGTTCTCCTCGCCGTCCGCGGACCGCGACACGTCGAGCGGCAGCCGCAGCACGAAGACCGCGCCGCCGTCGGCCGAATTCGCCGCGGTGATGTCCCCGCCGTGGATGTGCGCGTTCTCCATGGCGATGGAGAGGCCGAGCCCGCTGCCCTCGGAGCGCGGCCGTGACGCGCTCGCCTTGTAGAAGCGGTCGAAGACGTGCGGCAGTACGTCCTCGGGGATGCCGGGGCCGTGGTCCCGTACCTCGATGACCAGCTCGTGGCCGACGGTCCGCACCGACACCCGCACCGGGGAGCCGCCGTGCTTGAGCGCGTTGCCGATGAGGTTCGCCAGGATGACGTCCAGGCGGCGCGGGTCGAGGCGCGCCATGATGCCGCGCTCGGCGTCGAGGTCCACCGCGTCCAGCCACGCGCGGGCGTCGATGCAGGCGGTCACCTGGTCCGCGACATCGACGTCGTCGAGGACGAGACGGGCCGTACCCGCGTCGAAGCGGGTCACCTCCATCAGGTTCTCGACGAGGTCGTTCAGGCGCCGCGTCTCGCTCACCACCAGGTGCACGGCGGGCGCGATCATCGGGTCGAGGTTGTCCGCCTCGTCCTCCAGGACCTCGGCCACCGCGGTGATCGCGGTCAGCGGGGTGCGCAGCTCGTGCGACATGTCGGCGACGAAGCGCCGGCTCGACTCCTCCCGCGCGCTCATGTCCGCGACCTTCTTCTCCAGTGACTCCGCGGTCTTGTTGAACGTCCTTGACAGGTCGGCCAGTTCGTCCGTGCCCGACACCCTCAGCCGGGTGTCGAGCTTCCCCTCGCCGAGCCGCCGCGCCGCGTCCCCGAGCCGCTGCACGGGCTTGAGCACGGTCGTCGCGGCCGCCTGGGCGAGCAGCGCGGAGCCCAGCAGCGCGAGCGCGGTGGCGATCGCGAGGGACCAGGCCAGCGAGTTGAGGTCGTCGCGCTCCTGCTCCAGGGAGGTGACCATGTAGCCGGTGGGCCCGCCGCCGATCACCTTCGTGCCCGCCACCAGGAGCGGCTTCCCCCTCGGGTTGACGCGCACCCAGTAGAGGTGGTACGGGAACTCGTTGGCGTCCGTGACCTTCTGCCGCCGGTTCACCGCGTCCTGAAGCTCCTGCGGTACGTCGTCGAGCGTCAGGGTGTCGATGTCGGAGGTCCCGGCGATCGGCTTGCCCGCCGCCCGCTCGTCCACCAGGAGCACGCTGTAGCCGGGGCTGCCGCCGGCCGCCATCTGCGCTGCGACGGCCTGGAGTTCGGCCTGCGTCGGGTGCATCGGCAGCGTGGCCGCGCGGCTTTGCATCTCCTGCCGGAAGTCCTTGAGCGCCGCGTCCTGGGTGCGGGTCAGCACCGCCTCGCGGTTGAGCCAGTACGCGATGCCCGACGCGGAGACGGCGGCCGTCAGCGCCACCAGGGCGAAGACGACGACGAGCCGCAGCCGCAGACTGGTCAGACGCAGCCCCGCCAGCAGCGTCCTGCGGGAAGCAGCGCTCACGAAGGCGAGTCCAGCCGGTAACCGACGCCCCGGACCGTGCGGATGAGCGTCGGCGACGACGGTACGTCCTCGACCTTGGCCCGCAGCCGCTGCACGCACGCGTCGACCAGCCGCGAGTCGCCGAGGTAGTCGTGCTCCCACACCAGACGCAGCAACTGCTGGCGCGACAGGGCCTGCCCGGGGCGGCGGCTCAGCTCCAGCAGCAGCCGCAGCTCGGTCGGCGTGAGCTGGAGGTCCTCGCCGTTCTTGGTGACCGTCATGGCGGACCGGTCGATGACGACGCTGCCGAAGACGGCGGCGTCGTTGGCCTCCCGCTCACCCCGCCGCAGCACCGCGCGGATACGGGCGTCGAGGACCCGTCCCTGCACCGGCTTGACGACGTAGTCGTCGGCGCCCGACTCCAGGCCGACCACCACGTCGATGTCGTCGCTGCGCGCGGTCAGCAGGATGATGGGCAGCTGGTCCGTGCGCCTGATGCGCCGGCACACCTCGAATCCGTCGATGCCGGGCAGCATCACGTCCAGCACGATCAGATCCGGCCGCTGCTCGCGCAGCAGCCTCAGGCCGTCTTCTCCCGTCGCCGCGGTGGCCACTCGGTGGCCCTGGCGTGACAGGGAGAGTTCGAGGGCCGTGCGGATGGCGTCGTCGTCCTCGATCAGCAACAGGAAAGGCACAGAGGTCATTCTGGCCCATGGGGGAGGAGGAGTTCGACAGTTGGGACGCTCCCATCCCCTGTGACAGGGCTGTGACAGTCGGCGGACACCGTGATGAAACTGCCCGGGCAAGCTCATTGGCACACGGACAGCGACGGACTCCACCGACGGGGGGCGCGAGATGAACGCACTGCACAGCACCAACTCCAGCGCAGTTGTCACGCGTCTCCACGACGTCACGAGGAGCACCGAGAAGTCCGGTGCCGGCGGGCGGGGGTGCGCTCGCCGCACCGGGCGTCAGCGCACGCAGGCCATGCATGTGGCTGCGGTGCCCGACGTGCCCGCGGGGAACGACGGGGACACGGGGGCGCGGG
>RHMC01000015.1 GCA_003719395.1 Streptomyces altiplanensis | reverse complement strand
GCGGCATGGGCGGCGCGCCGTGCCCTCCGCGGCTCGCGCTGTGGCTGCCGGCGCTCGGTGTGGCGGCACGGCGACTGGCCCTCGGTTCGGCGCCGGGTTCGCGGCGGCGCTCGGCGTGCTGCTGTGCTTCCCTGGCCGCGGCCCGGATACGCCGCCGGGCGGTGGGGCTGGCGGGTCTCGCCCTGGTCGCGGGGCTCGTGACGGGCGGTTCGTGGGCGGTGGCCGAGGACGAGCTGCCGGACGGTCTCACGGTCTCGCTGGAGGGTCGGCTGACGGCGGACCGGGGGCTGCTGTGGCGGGACGCGGGCGATCTGGCCAAGGAGCATCCGGTGCGCGGCGCGGCCCCGACCGGTTCGGCAGGCTCAGCCCCACCGCCCGGCAGATGCCGCACTCCGACGGCACACCCCGTTCGGCGCCGTTGCAGCAGGGCGTGCCGGGGGGTCGCGCTGCTGGGCGCGCCTTCGGCTGGATGCTGTACGGGCTGTGGTGCTCGCCGTGGTCCACGCCGCTCGTGCTGGCGGCGGCCGCGCTCACCGCGCTGGCGGCCCTGGCGGGCACCGGCAACGCGCTCAGCTTCACGGCGGTGACGGCGGGCGCGGGGCTGCTGGCGGGGCTGGCCTCGGCGCGGCCGCTGGACGACGGCGCGGAGGGCGCAACGGGGGACTGCGCGGAGGGCGGCGCGGCCGCTGTGGGCGCGAAGACACGGGCGCGCAGCCGTCAGCCGTAGAGCCCGCCCGGCGGTTCCTCCCCCGGCCACGGGCCCCGGTTACGGGGTCCTGCTGGTCGCGGCGGCGCTCAGGCGCGCGCGGATGACGCGTACCGCCGTTTCCGCGTCGTCGACGGTCACCGTGAAGATCCGGCCGTCGCCGAGGCGCAGGACGACTCCCTCGCCCCTGCGGACGATCACGGCCATCCCCTTCTCGGGGCGCCAGCGGTAGCCCCAGCCGCCCCATTGCCGTGGCGTGACGCTCGGATCGAATTCCGCGCCCACCACATGGGCGAGCGGGATGCGCCGACGGGGCAGGCCCATGTGGCCGCAGCGCACCTCGAACGTCTCGCTGTCGACCTTGACCGCCACATGGACGAAAGCGACGGTCCCGAACAGGATGAGCAGGCCGGCCGCCAGGCAGCCCACGACCGACATCAGCAGCGGAACGCTCCAGGGAGAGCCGAAGGCCAGCTGGACACCGAGCGCGAGGCAGCCGCCGCCGGCGACCGCGAGCAGCCACTGCGCGCGGTTGGTCGCACGGCCGCTCCATATCACGGGAGTGGGCTCTGTCCTGCGCGCCTTGCCGTAGGAGTGGTCACTCATACGAGCAGCGTACTCACGTTCCGCGTTCGGGGCAGCGCCAGACCGGCCCCGGCCCGGCGGTGGTCAGCGCGCGGCGTCGACCGTGTCGAGCAGACGGCCTTCGGCGTACGCGAGAGCGGGGCCGGGCAGCGCGGAGTGCCGGCCGCTGAGCAGCACGGTGAGGCCTGCGCCCGGGCGCGGCCGCGGGGGGCGGGGCTGCGACCGATGCGGCGCAGCGCCTGGCGGCCACGGCTTCGGCGGATCCGTGGAGCACGACGGGCGGCAGACCGTGCGGCCGGACGGCGGTACGGATGCGTTCGGCGACCAGTTCGTAATGGGTGCAGCCCAGGACGACGGCCCTTACCTCGCGAGGGGTGAGGGCGGCGGCCGCGGCGACGGCCCGGTCGATGGCCTCTTCGTCGGCCTGCTGCTCGGCGTAGGCGAGACCCGGGCAGGGCACTTCGGTGACGTCGACGCCGTCGGCGAATCTCACGGATGAGGCCGCGCTGGTAGGGGCTGCCGGTGGTGGCGGGGGTGGCCCAGATGGCGACGGGGCCGCCGCCCGCGGCGGCCGGCTTGATCGCGGGCACGGTGCCGATGACCGGGATGCCGGGCTCCAGCTCCGCGCGGAGGGCGGGCAGAGCGTGCACGGAAGCGGTGTTGCAGGCCACGATCAGCGCGTCGGGCCGGTGTGCGGCGGCGGCCCGCGCCTCGGCGAGCGCGTGTTCGGTGACATCGGCCGGCGTACGCGGCCCCCAGGGCATGCCGTCGGGGTCGGAGGACAGGACCAGGTCGGCGTCGGGCCGCAGCCGACGTACCGCGGCGGCCGCCGCGAGCAGGCCGATTCCCGAGTCCATGAGCGCGATCTTCACCCGGTCACCATAGTCGACCGCCCTCGCGACGGCTCCGGGGTGGGGCAGACTGCGGCGGATGAGCGCCATTGCCTGGATTGCCGTGGGATCGCTGACCGCGTGGGTGTGGCTGCTGCTGGGCCGGGGTTTCTTCTGGCGTACGGACCAGCGGCTGCCGCGGCGCGAGGAGCCCGACGGGTGGCCGGATGTCGCCGTCGTCGTCCGGCGCGTACGAGGCCGAGGTGCTGCCCGTGAGCCTGCCGTCGCTCCTCGCGCAGGACTATCCGGGACGTGCGGAGGTCTCTTTCTCGACGACGACGGCAGCGAGGACGGTACGGGCGCGCTGGCGCGGGAGCTGGCCGGCCTGCACGGCGGACTGCCGCTGACCGTGGTCTCACCGGACGCCCCGGAGCCGGGCTGGACCGGAAAGCTCTGGGCCCTGCGGCACGGCATCGCGCTGGCCCGCGCACCGGGCCCCGGCAGCGAACCCGAGTACCTGCTCCTCACGGACGCCGACATCGCGCACGCCCCGGGCAGTCTGCGTGAACTGGTGGCCGCGGCCGGCGCCAACGGTCTCGACCTGGTCTCCCAGATGGCGCGGCTGCGCGTCGTCAGTGTGTGGGAGCGGCTGGTCGTTCCCGCGTTCGTCTACTTCTTCGCGCAGCTCTATCCGTTCCGGTGGGTCAACAGGGCGGGGGCGCGGACGGCGGCCGCCGCGGGCGGCTGTGTGCTGCTGCGGACCGGGGCCGCTGTACGCGCGCGCGTGCCCGACTCGATCCGGCGGCGTGATCGACGACGTGTCGCTCGCCGGAGCCGTGCAGCGCGGTGGGGGCAGGATCTGGCTGGGGCTCGCCGAGCGGGTGGACAGCGTGCGCCCGTATCCGCGCCTGGGTGATCTGTGGCGGATGGTCTCACGCAGTGCGTACGCCCAGCTGCGGCACAGCCCGTCGCTGCTCGCGGGAACGGTCGCGGGGCTCGCGCTGGTGTATCTCGCTCCCCCGCTCACGCTGTGCGCCGGTCTGCTGTCGGTTGACGGTGTGGCGGCCTGGGCCGGCGGGCTGGCCTGGGCGGTGATGACCGCCACGTACCTTCCTGTACTGCGCTACTACCGGCAGCCGCTGTGGCTCGCCCCGGCGCTGCCGTTCACCGCGGTCCTCTATCTGCTGATGACCGTCGATTCCGCCGTGCAGCACTACCGGGGGCGGGGCGCGGCCTGGAAGGGGCGTACGTACCCCCGTCCCGAGACCGCACCGGAACGCTGACCGATCCCCGCGCCCGTCGCCGGGCCCCGCGCAGGCTCCGGGACCGTCACTTCCTGCCGGGCGTCCAGTTCATGCCCCACCCGTAGGCGTGGTCGATGGTGCGCTGCGGGCTGACGCCACGCTCCGGTACGAGGTAGCGCGCTTCGCGGCGCACGGTCAGGTCGCCGCCCTCGTTGGTGATGAGGGCGAGCGCGGCGACCGTGGACGGCACGGTGCACTCGTCGAGCGAGAAGTCGACGGGGGCGCCGTGCTGCGGTGTGAGCGTGACCGTGGCGTGCAGGTCGGCGAAGGAACGCGCCCCTTCGTAGACGGCGACGAAGATGATGACGCGGTGGAGCTCGTCCTTGTGGTCGAGGTTGATGGTCAGGTTCTCGCCTGTCCTCACGGACCCGGTGCGGTCGTCGCCGTCCAGGTGGATGTACGGCGGCTGGTGCAGCGAGCCGAAGGCGTTGCCGAGGGCCTGGACGACTCCCTTGCGGCCGTCGGTGAGCTCGTAGAGGGCGCACAGGTCGAGGTCGAGGTCGCCGTGCAGGGCGATGGCCCTGCCGAGCTTGGCGCCCCAGCCCTTGAACTGCTTGCGCACCTCCCAGTTGAGGTTCACGCGCATCATGCCCGTGGTACCGCCCTGCTTGGTGAGGGAGAGACGGCCGGGGCTTCCTTGGTCAGCGTGATTTTGGTGAGGCGTACAGGAGCGGAGGGCGGGGCCGCCGGGGCCGGGGCCGCGATCGGAGCTGGGACGGGTGCCGGGACCGAGGCCGGGGCCGGGGCCTGCTGCTGGGGCTCGTCGACGCTGATGCCGAAGTCCCTCGCCAGACCCTCCAGGCCGCTGTCGTAGCCCTGTCCCACGGCGCGGAACTTCCAGGCGCCCTGCCGCCGGTAGAGCTCACCGAGGACGAAAGCCGTTTCGACGCTCGCGTCCTGGCTGTCGAAACGCGCGATCTCGTGCCGTTCACGGCGTCCAGCACACGTACGTACAGTCCCGGCACCTGTCCGAAGTTGCCGCCGTCCGCCGAGGCCGCCACCACTACGGTCTCCACCGCGGCCTCCACGCGCGCGAGATCGACGGAGAGCGTGTCCGTCACGCTGTGCCCGGACGCCCTCTTCCCTTCGTGCCGGACCGCGCCCGAGACGTGGGCGGGTGCGTTGTAAAAGACGAAGTCCGTGTCGGAGCGGACCTTTCCCGACACCAGCAGGAGGGCCGAAGCGTCGACGTCCGGCGTGCCGGGGCCTGAACGCCATCCCAATTCGACGCGCACAGCCTGTGCCGGCACCGGCACATTGGTTCCTTTAAGCATGGACATGATCGCCCCCATCGCGGGTCCGAGTGTCTGAGGATTTACGTACGGTCAACCTATTCCTCTGCGCTCCACAGGCCCTCCGGCGGCGGCCCGAAGATCACCTGGCAACCCCGGGTAACCCATGGCCAGTGCACCCTTTACATGATCCCGACACCGCGCGGCGACCGTTTTTCCCAAGTTCGCTCGTATTGGGGATCCGTCATCACTCACAACTCGTAAAACAACCCTCTTATCTGGCTCCCCAACCAGAACATCTTCGGCTTAACTTAGGTGTCATGACCTCCCCCCGCGCCACCTACGGCGGCGGTTACTCCTCCGCCTCGTCCTTCACGGACACTCCGATCTACGACTCCCTCGTCGCAGAGCGGGGCACGCCCCAGATCGCTCCCATCCGGGTGCCTTCCGCGTACGACACCGGAAACAGCTATCTGCCGGCTCTTCCGGCGGCGCTTCCCGCGCTCCCTTCGGCACCTTCCCACTACGCTCCCGCCCCTTCGTACGGCTACCCGCAGCAGGCCGCGCCCCAGCCGGCGCCGCTCCAGCACGCGCCCGCGCCGTACATCCCGCAGCAGGCCACGGGCCCCCGTGGTTACCCGGGTCCGCAGCAGTACCAGCAGCAGCCGCCGCGCCAGCCCGCCGCCACCGGGTACGAGGCCATGCGCCCCGCGGCGCCGCGCCCGGTGCCCGCGGCCACGCCGTACGACGACCCGTACAACCACCAGTACCAGAGCCGGGGGTACTGACCGGCCGCACGACTGTCCGACCCGGCTGGCAGGATTGGCCGCATGCCGAATTCACTTCTCCATGCGGTCCATGTCTACCCGGTCAAGTCGGTGGCAGGGTGCGCGCCGAACGAAGTGAAGGTCGAGCCGTGGGGTCCGGCCGGGGACCGCAGATGGATGCTGGTCGACCCGGCCGGCAAGGTGGTCACGCAGCGTCCGCAGCCACATCTCGCCCTGGCGCGGGCCGAGCTCCTGCCCGACGGCGGGGTACGGCTGTCCGCGCCCGGCCGCGAGGCGCTGAGTGTCGCCGTGCCCGAGCCGGCGGCCACCACGGTGGTGCACATCTGGAAGGACAAGGTCGAGGCGGTCGAGGCGGACGCGGGGGCGCACGCCTGGTTCAGCGACTACCTGGGCACCGAAGTGCGCCTTGTCCATCTCGACGACCCGGCACGCCGCCGCCCCGTCGACCCCGGCTACGCAAAGCCCGGCGAGACCGTGAGCTTCGCCGACGGCTTTCCCCTGCTGGTCACCACTCTGGCCTCCCTCGACGCCCTCAACTCCCTCATCGCGCAGGGCGACCACCCCGACGAGGGACCGCTCCCGATGAGCCGTTTCCGGCCGAACGTCGTCCTGGACGGCACCGCCCCCTGGGCGGAGGACGGCTGGAAGCGGATCGCGATCGGCGAGGTCACCTTCCGCGTCGCCAAGCCCTGCGGCCGCTGTGTCGTCACCACCACGGACCAGCGGACGGCGGAGCGCGGCAAGGAGCCCCTGCGTACGCTCGCCAGGCACCGCCGCTCGGGCGACCAGCTGATCTTCGGGCAGAATCTCGTGCCGGAAGGTACCGGGACCCTCCGGGTCGGTGATCCCGTCAGAATCCTCGGACAGGACCTCGTGTAGGACCTCGTGGCCGCGGGAACCCGCCGTCGACAGGCGCGTTGAAGGGGCGGACGCGGAAGGGGAAGGGGAAGGGGGGTGCGGGACCGTGCGGGCAGCAGCCGGTGTATGGCGCTGGCGGGGCAATCCGCTGTGCCGTACGACCGATCTCGTCGAGGCATGGGTGGCCTTCGCCACCGTGCTGCTGATCATCTTCGTCGCGCCCGCCGCGGGCTGGCTCTGCGGCACGCTCACCCATGCGGCACTGCAGGAGTCGGTGCGCGTGCAGCACGAGCAGCGCCACCGGACGACGGCCCTCGTCGTCCGGGCCGCGCCCGGTCCGGACGTCATCGCCGACCCCGAGATCTCCTCGGAGCGCGCGGCCCACACCCGGGTGGTGGCCAACTGGACGGCGCCCGACGGCAGTCGTCGCACCGGGACCGTGTCCACCTCCCGGCGGGCCGCACAGCCGGGGGACCGCTTCCCGGTCTGGACGGACGAACAGGGCAGGGTGGTCGGGCGCCCCATGGACGGCGTCACGGCCTCCGCCCACGCCACCCTCGCGGGCATCGGTGCGGCGGCGGCGACAGCGGCGTTCTTCGAGGGCGGCAGGCGCCTGTTCGTATGGCGGCTCATGCTGCGTCGGTACACCCGGCTCGACCGGGCGTGGGCCGAGGCCGGTCCCGACTGGGGGCGTACGGGTACGGGCAGCTGAACCACGGCTGACCGGTCAACTCGCCGCCCTCCCGCGCGCTACGGTGGAGCGGCCAGATCGTCAGCACAAGGTGGGGGCACAGCAACGCCATGGCACAGGGCACGGTCCAGGTGACGCACACCGGCACATCGCGGTGGCGGCGCCGCACAGGCGAATACGCCTCCCTCGCCGCAGCCCTGGAGGCCGCGGGGGACGGTGACGTGCTCACCGTCGCTCCCGGTACGTACCGGGAGAACCTCGTCGTCCAGCGCGCCGTGACCCTGCGCGGCCCCGAGGGAACGGTCGGTTCGGTCCGTATCGCCCCCGTGGACGGTGTGGCACTGACCGTGCGCGCCTCCGCCGTCCTCCAGGACCTGCACGTCGAGGGGCAGGACACGGCCTCCCCCGCCCTGCTCGTCGAGGACGGCGCCCCCGAGCTCGTCGGCCTGCGCATCGTGACCCGCTCCGCCGTCGGCATAGAGGTGCGCGGCGCGGCCCGGCCGACCGTGCGCCGCTGCACCGTGGACAACCCGGCGGGCGTCGGCATCGGCGTACTGGAGGGCGCGGGCGGGTTGTTCGAGGAGTGCGAGGTGGTCGCGGCCGGCCAGTCGGGCGTCTCGGTGCGCGGCGGCGCGCACCCGCGTCTGGAGCGCTGCCGCATCCACCACACCTCGGGCTCGGGCCTGTCCGTGAACGGCGAGGGCAGCGGCCTGGAGGCCGTCGGATGCGAGGTGTACGAGGTCAAGGGCAGCGGCGTACAGGTCGCCGCCCGGGGATCGGCTCATCTGACCGACTGCACGGTGCACCGCACTTCGGCCGACGGCGTCACCCTCGACACCGATGCCGTGCTGACGCTCTCCGACTGCGACATCCACGACATCCCGGAGAACGCGATCGACCTGCGTTCGCGCGCGGTCCTCACGCTCACCCGCTCCACGGTGCGCCGGTTCGGCCGTAACGGGCTGTCCGTCTGGGACCCCGGCACGCGCGTGGACGCCAACCAGTGCGAGATCCACGACAGTACGGGCGACTATCCGGCCGTCTGGATCAGCGACGGTGCGACCGCCGTCCTGGAGGCCTGCCGGGTGCACGACGTCCCCGACGCGCTCTTCGTCCTCGATCGCGGCTCGCGCGTCGATGTCGTCGACAGTGACCTGTCCCAGGTCCGCAACACGGCGGTCTCGGTGAGCGACGGCGCGACCGCGCAGCTCGACGACTGCCGGATCCGCGAGACGGCGACCGGCGCGTGGTTCCGCGACCACGGCAGTGGCGGAACACTCTCCGGCTGCACCATCGACGGGGCGCAGACCGGCGTCATCGTCACCAAGGGCGCCGACCCGCGCGTGGAGCGCTGCACGGTCACCTCGCCCGTCGAAGCGGGTTTCTACGTCTCCGCGGAGGGCCGCGGCACCTTCCACGGCTGCCGGGTGACGGGAAGCAGCGGCTACGGCTTCCACGTGATCGACGGCTGCCGTACGACGCTGACCCGCTGCCGCACGGAGCGCTGTGCGCGCGGCGGTTACGAGTTCGCCGAGGACGGCCCGCTCGTCGAGGACTGCACCAGCGACGAGAGCGGCGTACGGGCCCCGGCCCCGGAGGTCCCCGCCGTGCTGACCGCGACGCAGACCACCGGGCTGCTCGGCGCGGTTCCCGGACAGCGCGCCACAGAGCCCGTGGCCGCTCCTCTCGCGGACGCGGAGCCGGTCCGTACGCCGAAGGCAGTGCTCGGTGAACTGGACGCGCTGGTGGGCCTGGAGAGCGTCAAGCGCGAGGTGCGCGCCCTCACCGACATGATCGAGATCGGCCGGCGCCGTCAGGAGGCCGGGCTCAAGGCCGCCTCGGTCCGCCGCCATCTGGTCTTCACCGGCTCTCCCGGCACCGGGAAGACCACGGTCGCGCGGCTGTACGGCGAGATCCTGGCCTCGCTCGCGGTGCTGGAGCGCGGTCATCTCGTCGAGGTGTCGCGGGTGGACCTGGTGGGCGAGCACATCGGTTCGACGGCGATCCGTACCCAGGAGGCGTTCGACCGGGCGCGCGGCGGTGTGCTGTTCATCGACGAGGCGTACGCGCTGTCCCCCGAGGACTCCGGGCGCGACTTCGGCAAGGAGGCCATCGACACGCTGGTGAAGCTGATGGAGGACCACCGGGAGGCGGTCGTCGTGATCGTCGCCGGGTACACGGCGGAGATGGAGCGCTTCCTGAACGTCAACCCCGGTGTGGCGTCCCGTTTCTCACGCACGATCACCTTCTCCGACTACGAACCGGAGGAGCTGCTGCGGATCGTCGAGCAGCAGGCCGAGGAGCACGAGTACCGGCTCGGTACGGGAACGGGCGAAGCGCTTCTCAAGTACTTCACGGCGCTGCCCAAGGGACCCGCGTTCGGCAACGGCCGCACCGCGCGCCAGACCTTCGAGTCGATGGTGGAGCGGCATGCGGGACGGGTCGCCCGGCTCACCGAGATGAACACGGACGACCTGACCCTCCTCTACCCCGAGGACCTGCCGGAACTTCCCTGATCCAGCGGGGCGTCCGGCCGTTGCCGGGGCACCGCGGACGGCGGCAGCCGGTCGAGCAGCGCGGCCCTCTCCCGGTCGAACTCGGGATCCGCCTGGTAGTCGGAATGTCCCAGCACGGGAGCGGGCAACGGCTGTTCCCTGGTGCGTCCGTAAGCGAGCGGGTCCTGGAGCGCGGCCCGGTCCACTTCGGGCCCCCGGTCGCCCCCCTTGACGCGTACCGGGCCGCCGATGGGGTCGGTACGGCGCCACAGGTTGCGCCAGCAGTGCACCTCTCCGCTCAGGGCCTCCAGGCAGGCGGTGCCGAAGAACGCCGGGAACCAGCGCCCGTACAGCCGCTCCAGCGGTGATCCGTACGTGAGCAGCGCGACCCGGCGCCTGGCGCGCAGCGGCAGTTGCCAGACGGCGGCCGCCGCCCCGCACGCTCCCTGCGAGTGGCCGGAGATGACGAGCCGCCCGCCGGTGCGGTCGGTCCAGCCCGCCATGCGCCAGGTCAGGTCGGGGACGGCCCGCTCGGCGTAGCAGGGCGGCGCGAAGGGGTGGGCGGCGCGCGGCCAGAAGGTGCCGACGTCCCAGAGGATGCCGATGGCGCGGCGGCCGCGGGGTCGCGGTAGGCGCGGCGGCCCCAGGTGACGAACAGTATGAAGCCCACGCCGATCAGCCAGGAGCCGAGTGCCTGCGCGGCCTGCGCCGCCGACGCGACGAAGTCGGGGGCGCCCGCCGCGGCCCTGCCCGGCACCTTCCCGGTCGCCCAGGCGCCGACGAGCGCGGCGGCTCCCAGCAGCAGGGTGGCGCCCGAGACGACACCGAGAATGGCGGGGGCCCGGTCGGTGAGCGCGGCCATGGCGCGGGTGCGGGCGATGCGGCGGGTGCGCACGGAGTCGGGTTCGGCATCCGGGTACCTCCGCCTCGATCGCGTCGGACATCGCCCGCCGGGCGCGCCGGGTGCGCACGGCGAGGAAGGCGCCGAGCGCCAGCAGGAGCACCAGCAGGGGCGGGATGACGGAGGCCTGCCAGGTCAGCAGCGCCGGGGGGCCCACGATGACGCCGCCGGACTCCCCCGGTGTGCCCGCCCCGTCGAGCCAGTCGGCGACCCGCTGGGCGACGCCGCCGGTCATGACGCCGCCGAGCGCGAGCGAGCATGGCGACGGCGGGGCCGCCGAGTCCGCGCATCACCGTACGGGCGTCGGGCGCCCGCCGGAACATGGCGAGCGCGACGGCGGCGAGCACGACGATCAGTGCGCCCTGGGCGAGGACGATGATGCCGAAGGCACGGTCGCCGGGGAGCCGGCCGTCGGAGACCCAGCCGGGGCGGGACCAGGCGGTGTACAGCACGGTCAGGGCCAACAGGGCGAGCGCGGAGCCGGGCAGCAGGGTGACGGCGGCCCGGTCGAGCTTCAGGTCGAGGCGGCTTTCGCAGCGGCCCCTGCGGCAGACCACCCAGACCACCACGGCGGCCCCCGCGAGCAGGGCCAGTTCGAGCACCCGGCCGGTCGCTTCCAGGAGCGGGCCCGAGGCCCGGCGGTCGTAGCGGGCCCCGGCCACGGCGAGGGCGGCGGTGACGGTGAGGAACCGGCGGCGGTGGGTGGGCGGCGCGGAGCCGGGCGACGAGGCGGCGGCCGTACCAGAAGCCGGGCATGCCGAGGGCGGGGCGCGTCGGCTCGTCGAGGTCGAGCCGGCGCCGCGGGCAGGGGGCGCTGGGACTCGTACGCGCTCCAGGTGCGGTGGGACAGGTACCAGAGGAGGCCGGTCAGCGCGGCGGGTACGACGGCGGCCAGGGCGAGGCGCCGGCCCGGCTGGGCCCACCAGCCGCCCCGCTCGGGGGACAGGAAACCGAGCCACGACTTGTCGCCGGAGCAGCGGGAGGAGCCCGCGCACTGCCATGCGGTGAGGTCGAGCGCCACCTCGCAGGCCGCGGCGATCAGCAGCACGGTGAGGCTGAGGGCCAGGAGCCGCACGAGCACGCCGTACATGCGCACGGTCCTGGTGAGGCCGCGGGTGGTGGGCTGCATCCAGTGGGTGAGGTTGGCGACCATGAAGGGCAGCAGGAGCAGCCACAGCGCGCGGGCGGCGCGTTGCCGGAGGTGAGGTTGCACCAGACGTACGCCTCGGGGACCGGCCGGTCGCGGGGGCCGCCGTCCGGATCTCCCGGGCACAGTTCCGCTTCGGCGTCCTCGGTACGGCGGTACACGGCGGCGGTCTCGTCGCCGGTGACACGGACCGTACGCGGGTCGCCGAGCATTTCCTGGGGGGTGGTGCCGCCGACTCCGTGGACCAGGAGTTCGAGCGCGGCTCCGCTGTCGTCGCGAGGCGGTGTCGGTGTCGGTGTGACACGGGGCACTTCTGTGGCTCGCTCTCGTGGTGGGAGGATCAGGAGGATCGTCTTCCGCGCACAGTGCGGCGTGGCGCGGCGTTCAAGGATCCCGGATCACGGGCGGCCGCCGCACCGGTCTCGCCGAATCTCACCGAATCTCCCCGAGGTCCGGCCGCCGCGCACCCGTGCGAGGATGAACGGCCCCCATGCCTGTACTGCCGTACGAAAGGACCGGACCGACCGTGACCGACAGTCAGAACCTGCTCGCGGAGCAGCGCCGTGCCTTGATCCTCGACGAGGTCAGGCGGCGCGGCGGTGTCCGGGTCCAAGAGCTGACCAGGAAGCTCAACGTCTCCGACATGACGGTCCGCCGGGACCTGGACGCGCTGGCGCGGCAGGGCGTGGTCGAGAAGGTGCACGGCGGTGCGGTGCCGGTGGTCGAGGCGAGTACGCACGAACCGGGCTTCGAGGCCAAGTCGGGCCTGGAGCCGAACGCCAAGGATGCCATCGCGCGGACGGCCGCCGCGATGGCGGTGCCCGGCAGCGCGATCGCGCTGTCCGGCGGTACGACGACATACGCGCTGGCCCGGCACCTGCTGGAGGTGCCGGATCTGACGGTGGTGACCAACTCGGTGCGGGTCGCCGATGTGTTCCACACCGCTCAGCGCGCGGGCGGCGGGAGCGGTCCGCGCCCCGGCTCGGCCACGGTGGTGCTCACCGGCGGCGTACGGACACCGTCGGACTCACTGGTGGGTCCGGTCGCCGACCAGGCGATCCGCTCGCTCCACTTCGACGTGCTCTTCCTCGGGGTGCACGGGATCTCGGCCGAGGCGGGGCTCTCCACGCCGAATCTGGCGGAGGCGGAGACGAACCGGCGGCTGGTGCGGTCCGCGCGCCGGGTGGTCGTGGTCGCGGACCACACCAAGTGGGGCACGGTGGGGCTGAGTTCGTTCGCGACGCTCGAAGAGGTCGACACCCTGGTGACGGACGGCGGTCTGTCCGCCCGGGCCCGTGAGGAGATCGCGGAGCATCTCCCGGGCCTGGTGGTCGCGGGCGAGTCCCCGGACACCGCGGGCGTCTGAGGGGCCGCCGTCGGCCGGAGCGTGCGCCTGGTCCTGGGGCCGGGCCTGGACCGGGACGTTCAGCACGGCCAGGTGCCGGTGGCCAGGAACTGGTCGATCGCGGCGCTGTACGGAGCGATGTCCAGGCCCTGTTCGGCGAGCCAGGCGTCCGAGTAGTACTTGTCGAGGTAGCGGTCGCCGGGCGTCGCAGATCAGCGTGACGACACTGCCCTTGCGTCCCTCGGCGACCATTCCCGCGACGATCTTCAGCGCGCTCCACAGTCCGGTGCCGGTGGAACCGCCCGCCTTGCGGCCGATGGCCCGGTCCAGTGCCCGTACGGCCGCCACGCTCGCCGCGTCCGGGACCTTCATCATGCGGTCGACGGCGCCGGGCACGAAGCTCGGCTCCATGCGGGGCCTGCCGATGCCCTCGATGCGCGAACCGCAGTCGCTCGTGGCGAGCGGGTCGCCGTTGGTCCAGCCGTCGAAGAAACAGGAGTTCTCCGGATCGGGTACGCAGATACGGGTGTCGTACTGCATGTAATGGACGTAGCGCGCGATGGTCGCCGAGGTGCCGCCCGTCCCGGCCGTCGCGACGATCCAGGCCGGTTCCGGATACCGCTCCAGCCTCAGCTGCTGGTAGACGGATTCGGCGATGTTGTTGTTGCCGCGCCAGTCGGTGGCCCGTTCCGCGTAGGTGAACTGGTCCATGTAGTGGCCGCCGGTCCGGGCCGCGAGGGCGGCCGACTCCTCGTACATCTTCCGCGAGTCGTCGACGAAGTGGCACCGCCCGCCGTGGAACTCGATCAGCCGGATCTTCTCGGGGCTGGTGGTGCGGGGCATCACCGCGACGAAGGGCACACCGATCAGCTTCGCGAAGTACGCCTCCGAGACGGCGGTCGAGCCGCTCGACGCCTCGATCACGGGCTTGCCGGGCCTGATCCAGCCGTTGCACAGGCCGTAGAGGAAGAGCGAGCGGGCGAGCCGGTGCTTGAGGCTGCCGGTCGGGTGGGTCGACTCGTCCTTGAGGTACAGGTCGATCTCCCACTCCTGGGGCAGCGGGAAGCGCAGCAGGTGCGTGTCCGCGGAGCGGTTGGCGTCCGCCTGGACCTTACGGACGGCCTCCTTCAGCCAGGCCCGGTACTGCGGATCGCTGCGGTCCACGTCGATGGTCGCCACGGCGTTGCCGGTACGTGCCTGGTCAGCGGTGCTCATGTGGGCCACTCCTTGTCGTAGCGTCCCCCGGGGCAGCTGGTTTCCGCTCCGGGAACTCCGGTCCCCCAGTTGCCACTTTATGCCTCTCACCTGCACAAACGTTGACTTTGGGCAGCCATAGGGATGGCTTGTGGGGCGGGACGGAGCGGGACGGCACGGAAGTGGCTCACGGTCTCGCGCCCCGCCGGCCGGTCACCGAGGGACTCTGGTGCGCGGGCCCGGGTTTGTGCAGACTGCCCATCAGGAAACCGTGCGAAGGGGGCGAAGTGACATGGCGGAGCCCGAGTTCAACGCTACGGGTGTACGGATAGGGCGTTGGCCCCGCTCACTGACCAGAGCCGGCCAGGTACTGGTCCAGGACGGCAGGCTGGTCCTGCTGACGAGCAACGGACGGGAGATCGACAGCGCGCCGCTGGGCTCCGTGACCGCGGAGAAGCCCTGGTACGCCGGGGACGACAGCACGGTGGCGACGGTCAACGGCACCCGGTACCGGCTCACCATGGGGCAGCAGGGACATGCCAAGGACGGTGAGGAGCTGGCCGGGCAGTTCCTGGAGGCGGTCCGCGGCGCGCGGAACGCACGCGGCGTACGGGACTCGCGGGACTGATGGCATGCGAGTTGCGCGGCGGCACCACCTGGGCGACCCTGATCTCACATCACTCAGGGTGCAGCGGCGGTTACGCTGAGAACCAGCCCCGCCGGACCAGACAGCAGACAGCCACTGCTGGATCCGTTCTCCGTCTTCTTCCGGACCTATTCGGGGAGTCGCAGCCGTGATCAGCGAGCCAAGCAGGCACTGCACGGTGGAGCTCCAGGCCCTGCCGTCGCGGATCGGTCAGGTCCGCAGAATCGTATCGGCGCAATTGCGCTACTGGCATCTCGACTCCTTGATAGAACCGGCGGCGCTCGGCGTCACCGAACTGCTGGCCAACGTCCACCGGCACGCAGAGCCGGACAAGACGTGCACCGTGGAGATCGAGCTGCTGCTCGACCGCCTGACGGTGGTGTCCACGACCACGATCCGCGCCCGCCCACGGTCCGTGAGGCCGGCGCGTCCGAGACGAGCGGGCGCGGTCTCGCTCTGATCGAGGCGGTCAGCGAAAGCTGGGGTGTGCGCCCGCGGGGCGCCGCCGGGAAGGTCGTGTGGTTCACGCTGTCCACACCGTTCCCCGCCGCGACACTGCCGGAGCATCCCGTGCGCGGGGCGACGACCGACGGACCGTTCCCGCACACCGGGACCGGTCCCGAAGCCGTCCCTTCGACGCACGTACCCGCCGTCCGGTCCGCCGCAATGGGCTGACCGGCCGGTGCGCCGCCGCGGCGGGGCACCGGCCGTACCGCGTGGTGACGACACGCGGCACTGGGAGATGCTGCTCTTCGTGCTCTGGGCACAGGACGCCCCGAAGGAGGCCGGCGACCCCTTCCAGGTGCTGCACCTGTCCGCGCCGGAGCGCGCCGGGCTCGGCCGGGGCAGGCAGCGGTGGGCTTCGTCCGCACCGTCCTCGGGGACGTTCCGCGCGACCGGGCCGCGTCTGCGACGCCCATGACCACCTCTTTCTGCGTACGCCTCGGCTGCCCGGCCAGGAACTCGACGACACGAGGGCGGCGCGAGCCCGACTCGACGCCTTCCGCCGGTCGGTCGGTCGGGCAAACGCGGCGCGCGCGTTCGGGGTGGAGTGGCTCAGCGGCTGATCCGGCGTCCCGCGAACCGGTCGAGTGCGCCGATCACCAGTGCCCGCATCGTCTCGCTGCCCTTGTGCCCCGCGTCGTCGACGACGGTCAGCTTCGCGTCGGCCAGACCTGGGCGAGCTCCCAGGCGGTGCCGTGCGGGCTGCTGAGGTCGTGGCGGCCGTGGAGCAGTACGCCCGGGATGCCGGTCAGCGTCCGCGTCGCGCAGCAGCTGTCCTTCGTCCAGCCAGGCGCCGTGGGCGAAGTAGTGGGAGGCGAGGCGCACCAGCGCGGTGCGGGCGGCGTCGGGGAGGTCGCCGTAGGGGTTGGCGCTGCCGCTCGGTTCCAGGGAGAGCACCGCGTCCTCCCAGGCGCACCAGTCGGCGGTCGCCCTGGCCCGTACCTCCGGGTCGGGGTCCGAGACGAGCCGTGCGTACGCCGCGACGAGGTCGCCGTCGCGGGCGTTCCCGGGAACGCCCGCCCGCAGCCGCTCCCATGCCTCGGGGAAGAACCGTGCGACGCCCCGGTAGAGCCAGTCGATCTCCGAGCGGCGGGTCGTGGTGACACCGGAGATGACGATCTCCGAGACGCGGTCCGGATGGGCCTCGGCGTAGGCGAGGATCAGCGTGGACCCCCAGGATCCGCCGAAGAGCAGCCAGCGGTCGATGCCCAGGTGCTCCCTCAGCCGTTCCATGTCGCGGACCAGCTGGTGGGTGGTGTTGTGGGTGAGGTCGGTGGCGGGGTCGCTCGCGTGCGGCGTGCTGCGGCCGCATCCGCGCTGGTCGAAGAGGACGGTCCGGTAGCGCTCCGGGTCGAAGTAGCGGCGTACGCCGGGGGTGCAGCCGGAGCCGGGGCCGCCGTGGACGACGAGCGCGGGCTTGCCCCCGGGGTTGCCGCAGACCTCCCAGTGGACGAGGTTGCCGTGGCCGACGTCGAGCATGCCCTGGTCGTAGGGGTCGATGGGCGGATAGCGGCCGGTCATGCCGTTCCCTTCGCGTTCGCGAGCGCGGCGAGCGGGTCGTCGAGCACCGGCTGCACGCCAGCTCGGCCGCTCCCACGAGGCTGTTGTGGTCGAGCGTGCACGGCAGGATGGGTACGCCGCCGCTGCGTCCCCAGAGGCTGCGGTCGGCGACCACGGCGCGCAGCCGTTCCGGGTCGGCGTCGAACAGTTCGCGGTGAAGGCCGCCGAGGATGATGCGGTCGGGGTTGAGGATGTTGACGAGTCCGGCGAGGCCGAGTCCGAGACGGTCGACGAGCTCCTCGCCGGCTCTGCGGATCGTGGGGTCGTCGTACTTCCCGCGCAGCAGTTCGCGGGACTGCTGGAGCAGCGAGACCTCGGGTCCCCGGGGGGCGGCCGGCCGCGGTGAGGAAGGCCAGCGGGTCGGTCTCGACGTCGAGGCAGCCGCGGCCGCCGCAGTAGCAGGGGCGGCGTCGGGGTTGACCGTGAGGTGGCCGACTTCGAGGGCGAGGCCCGAACTTCCGGTGTGCAGGCTGCCGTCGACGACCAGCGCGCCGGCCGTCGCCCCGGTGGCCGGTGGCGACGCAGAGGAGGTGCTGGGCGCCGCGTCCCGCTCCGTGGCGGTGTTCGGCGAGTGCGGCGAGGTTGACGTCGTTGCCGGCGAAGGCGGGGCCCGTGATGCCCGCCGCGCGTACCTGTTCGGCGAAGATGTCGCGGACCGGGGAGCCCGCGGGCCACGCGAGGTGCAGCGGGTTGAGGGCGGTGCCCTCCGGTTCGGCGACGGCGGACGGCACGGCGAGGCCCGCGCCGACGCAGCGGCGGCCGCTCTCGCGCAGCAGTCCGGCGCCGGCCTCGACCGCCGCCCCGATGACCTGCGCCGGGTCGGCGGAGACGTCTCGCAGCCGGGCGCGGTCGCGACGGTCCGGCCGCCGAGGCCGACGAGCGCCGCGCGGTAGCCGTCGGCATGGATCTGTGCGGCGAGGACGACGGGGCCCGAGTCGTTGACGGCCAGCCGGTGCGAGGGGCGGCCCTGCGAGCCGGCCGCCGCGCCCGGCCGGGAGTCGACCTGGATCAGCCCCAGGGACTCCAGTTCTGCGGCGACCGCGCCGGCGGTGGCCCTGGTGACGCCGAGTTCGGCGGTGAGGACGGCACGGGTGGGCGCCCGTCCTGTGTGCACCAGTTCCAGGGCGGGCCCGAGCGCGCTCCGGCCCCTCTCCAGCCTCGTTCTGATGGTGGTCGCCTTCCCGTTCATGGGGGCGAGTCTCCCATGCCGGGGAAGATCGCCCGGGCCCGGATCCGCCGGCCCGCGGCGCCGTCGCCCGCCTTGTACGGATCCGGGCACAGCCCCTATGCTGACTTTGTGCCGCAACTAAACAAACTACGGACGGCCGCTCCCGGAGGCCGGGGCGGGAACACCGCCGCAGCCTCCCTGTCCCGCCTCCGTACCGCGCTGACCGTGTTCTTCGCCCTCGACGGCTTCCTCTTCGCCGGCTGGGTGGTCCGCATCCCCGCCATCAAGGAGCAGACGGGAGCCTCCGCGAGCGACCTCGGCCTCGCCCTCCTGGGGGTGTCCGGGGGCGCGGTGATCACGATGATGCTCACCGGGCGGCTCTGCCGACGCTTCGGCAGCCACCCGGTGACCGTGGCCTGCGGCGTGCTGCTGTCCCTGAGCATCGCGCTGCCCGCGCAGACGCACTCGACGCTCGCGCTCGGCCTGGTGCTGCTGGTCTTCGGTGCCTCGTACGGTGGCATCAACGTCGCGATGAACAGTGCCGCGGTCGATCTGGTCGCGGCCGTGCGGCGCCCGGTGATGCCGAGTTTCCACGCCGCTTTCAGCCTCGGCGGCATGACCGGGGCCGGACTGGGCGGCCTGGTCGCCGCCCGTCTCTCCCCCACCGCCCACCTGCTGGGCCTGACCGGCATCGGGCTCGTCGTGACCGCCCTGGCCGCTCCCGCACTGCTGCGCAACCGGGTGCCTTCTCCGGAACGCCTCCAGGGGCAGCCGGGGAACGGCTCGCGACCGCTCCGGGGAACGGCCCGGAAGGCCGTCGTGCTCTTCGGCGTGATCGCACTGTGCACGGCGTACGGCGAAGGGGCGCTCGCGGAGTGGGGCACCCTCCACCTCCAGCAGGACCTCCACGCCCACCCGGGCGTCGCCGCCGCCGGGTACTCCCTCTTCGCGCTGGCCATGGCGGCGGGCCGGCTCAGCGGCACCACACTGCTCGAACGGCTCGGCCAGACCCGCATCCTGGTGGCGGGCGGGTCGCTCGCCGCTACGGGCATGCTCCTCGCGCGCTCGCGCCCGCCGCCTGGCTGGTGCTCCTCGGCTTCGCCGTGACCGGGCTCGGCCTCGCGAACATCTTCCCCGTGGCCGTCGCCAGGGCCGGCGCGCTGGCCGGGCCGAGCGGTGTCGCGGCGGCGTCCACGCTCGGTTACGGCGGCATGCTCGTCGGACCGCCGGTCATCGGTTTCCTCGCCGACTGGTTCTCCCTTCCCGTCGCCCTGACGACAGTGGCCGTACTGGCCGCCGTCGCCGCGCTCTGGGGTACTCGGCACGGAATGCGTCACCGGGCGGCCCCGTCTGAGCAGGCGTACTCAGGCGGGCCCGGCTCCGCGGGCGCACCCTGGGAGGCAACCCACCGGACGGAGAGACCGCCATGGCCACTCGACAGCTGCACACCGCCGCACACCTGACGTTCCGCAACCCCGCCTCGCTGGTCTACCTCGGCCTGGTCGCGGCGACCGCGGTGTTCGTCACGGCCGACACCCTCTTCGTCACCCACGAGGACGCCTCGTTCGCCGGAGTGTGGCTGTTCCTGCTCAGCGCGCCCACGGTCTTCGCCTTCTTCATCGGCGGCGACCTCTTCGGGGGGACCGTGAGCGAGTCCACGTGGTTCCTGTACGTCGCCCTGCCGGTCTCCGTGCTCATCCAGTCGTTCGCACTCGGCTGGTTCCTCCGGCTGCTCCGCGGCGTCTCGCGCCCCGTCCGTCCACAGGGCGCCTGACCTCCGCCCGGCGGCTGGCACAATCTGCCGTATGGAGACTGCCGAGTTCATCAAAACACTGGACCAGCAAGGCCAGTTGATGGCCGCCGCCGCCGAACAGGCGGGCCCGGACGCCCTCGTGCCCACCTGCCCCGACTGGCAGGTGCGGGACCTGCTGCGGCACACGGGCGCGGTCCACCGGTGGGCGACGTCCTATGTCGTAGCGGGCCATACGGAGCGCCGCCCCCTGGAAAGCGGGACCGGCCCGGACGGGGAGGCGCTGCTGCACTGGTTCCGGGAGGGACACGGCCTGCTGGTGGCCGCGCTGAAAACGGCCCCCAAGGACCTGGAGTGCTGGACCTTCCTGCCCGCGCCGTCGCCGCTCGCCTTCTGGGCTCGGCGCCAGGCGCACGAGACGGTGGTCCACCGCGCGGACGCGGAGTCGGCACTGGGCACCGGGCTGTCCCCGCTGAGGCCGGGGTTCGCGGCGGACGGCGTCGACGAGCTGCTCCGCGGATTCCATGCCCGCGACCGCAGCCAGGTGCGCACCGACGAGCCGCGCGTTCTGCGCGTACGGGCGACAGACTCGGGCGACGTATGGACAGTGCGGCTCTCCGACGGCCCGCCGCGCACGGAGCGGGACGGCGAAGGGCCCGCCGACTGCGAGCTGAGCGGGCCCGCCGAACAGCTCTGCCTGGCCCTCTGGAACAGGCTGCCGCTCTCCGTACTCACCGTGTCGGTGACGACGCGCTCGCGCGCCTGTGGCAGGAGAAGTCAGCCGTGCTGACCGTGCCCGGCCCGGCCCGCCGGCGTCCGCGCGAGCACCGCCACGCCGGAGGGGCCGGACCTCGGCGCGGCCCGCCCGGCCCGCGTCGGTGAGCACCACCCGCACTCCCCCGCGGTCCTCGCCGCGCATCCCGCGACGGGCGGCGTCCTTCTCCAGCCGCCCGGTCAGCCAGGAGAGCGCGCTCCGGCTCAGGTGGGTGCGGGACGAGAGCTCCGGGTCGCGGTGCGCGCCACGCCCTCGCCCTTCACGCCGTCGGCGCCGTCACCGGCCTCTCCACCGTGCGCGACCGGCGGGGTGCCTCTTGCCCGTCGGCCGCGCACGCTGTGAGACTTCGGGACATGGCGACGAGGACGCAGGCACAGCGCGACGCGATGACGATCGAGACCGGGTACGCCCTGCTGAGCGCGGCCCTCCTGGCGGGCGTCGCCTTCGCGGCCGTCACCGGCCCCTGGTACCTCCTCGGCGTCTCCCCCTCCCTGAGCAGGGTCATGCTGGTCGCCGGGGGCGCCCTGGCGGCGGTCGTCTTCGTCCTGCGGGTCGTGCATGTGCTGTGGGGTTACCGGGGCGCGCCCGGGACTCAGCCCAGCCAGCCCGGCCGTACCAGCCCCGACTCGTAGGCCAGCAGGACCAGTTGGACCCTGTCGCGGGCGCCGAGCTTCACCATGGCGCGGCTGACGTGTGCCTTCGCGGTGAGCGGGCCGACGACGAGACGGCGGGCGATCTCCTCGTTGGACAACCCGATGCCCACCAGGGCCATCACCCCCCGCTCCCGTTCGGTGAGCTGCCCCAGCGCCTCGCTCCCGGACGGTTCCTTGGAACGGGCCGCGAACTCCGCGATCAGCCTGCGCGTCACACCGGACGACAGCAGCGCGTCCCCGTGCACCACCGCCCGTACCGCCCGCAGCAGCTCCTCCGGCTCGGTGTCCTTGACGAGGAACCCCGAGGCCCCGCTGCGGATCGCCTCGACGACGTACTCGTCGAGCTCGAAGGTGGTCAGGAGGATCAGGGCGCTTCGGCCGTCGCGGCCGCGCAGGGCCTTGCTGCCGCCGTTCCAGCGGCCGGTCGCTGTCGTGGCGAGGCACTGGTCGACGCGGTGTGGGGTGAAGCACCGCCCGCGCACGTACGGAATCTGGTGCAGAAGTACGTGTCCGGGCTGCGCCGCGCCTTCGCCGGCTCCGGCGGGTCCGCTCCCCGGCTGGCGTGGACCGGCAGTGGTTACCTGCTGACCGGCGCCCGGATCGAGGACCTGCGGGAGCGGCACGCGCTGCTGCGGGCCGCGCTGGCGGCCAGGGACGCGGGCGATCTGCGACGCGCCGGCGAACTGGCGGTACAGGGCGAGGCGTTGTGGCGCGGCGACTTCGCCGAAGGGCTCGGCGGGCCGTACCTGGAGGCCGAACGGCGACGGTGGGCGGAGAAGCGGCTGACGGTGCTCGAAGCGCGCCTGGAGGGCGAGATCGAGCTGGGGCGCTATCTGGAGTGCGTGCATGAGCTCGTACGCCAGGTGGCCGCCCATCCGCTGCGGGAGCGGCTCACCTGGCTGCTGATGCTGGCGCTGTACCGCAGCGGCCGTTCGTCGGACGCCCTGCTGGCGTACGAGGAGACGCGGCGCCGCATCGAGGAGGTGACGGGCGCCGATCCGGGCCCGGCCCTGCGCTCCCTGCACCAGCGGGTGCTGTGCCAGGATCCGTCGCTGCTGCCGGGCGCGGCGAAGGGGACGGCGCCCGCGGCCTGACCGCCGGCCGGGTCCAGGCGTGGGCGAAACCGGCGGGGGAGGCCCGGACCACGTCGGCGGTGATCCGCCGGGCCTCGTGCCCCGCGGGCGTGTCCGGTGGGCGCACTCCGTGCGCGCCGCCGGCGGCGAGCTCCACCCGGCGGGAAAGCCGGGGCGGGCGTCTTCTTCGGCCGCGCGCCCGGACTCCTCCGTGGAGGAACCGCGCCGGACCTCCCCGGCCGCCCGGCCCTGCGCACCGCCGTCAGGGACCGGCCCGGGCGCCGGCCGCGCCGGGCCGCGCCCCCGTGGCCTACGGCCTGCGGTTCACGGCCGGTCCAGCGCACTCAGCGCGCGCTGGACGACGGGGCGCGTACGCACCATCTCGGCCACGTCGACGAGCCGCGCGTGATCCCCGCGAACATCTTCCAGGCCGGCCTGAACCCGGTTATGGCCGCGTGCAGCAGCCCCGGCCGCCGCTCGAACAGCGCGAGCATCCGCCGCCCGACACCCATCTCCACACCCAGTCCCGCCTTGATGGCGAAGGCGTAGTTCAGCGCCTGGCGACGGGCGTCCACGGCGTCCTGCGCCTCCGCGATCCGCACCGCCCACTCCCCCGCGAGCCGCCCCGACCTCAGCGCGAAGGAGATGCCCTCACGGGTCCACGGCTCCAGCAGCCCCGCCGCGTCCCCGCACACCAGCACCCGGCCGCGCGAAAGCGGCGAATCGTCGCTGCGGCACCGCGTCAGGTGCCCGGAGGACACCGCGGGTTCGAAGCCGGCCAGCCCGAGGCGGGCGATGAAGTCCTCCAGGTACCGCTTGGTGGCGGCGCCGTCACCGCGCGCCGAGATCACGCCGACCGTCAGCGTCTCCCCCTTGGGGAACACCCAGCCGTAACTCCCCGGGAGCGGCCCCCAGTCGATGAGCACCCGCCCCGCCCAGTCCTCGGCGACCGTCGCGGGCACCGGGATCTCCGCCTCCAGGCCGAGATCCACCTGATCGAGCTTGACCCCGACATGCGCCCCTATCCGGCCGGCGCTGCCGTCCGCGCCGACCACCGAACGGGCGAGCACCGTCTCGCCGTCCGCCAGGACGACGGCCACCGTACGCCGGTCCGGCACGGCCGAGCCGTGCTGCTCGACGCGCGCGACCGACGCTCCGGTACGGACCACGGCGCCCGCCTTCCGCGCCTCCTCGACCAGCCCGGCGTCGAACTCCGGCCGGTTGATGAGACCGAAGAGCATCTGCTTCGAGCGGCGCGTCCGCGTCAGCTTCCCGCCCAGCGAGAACGTCACGGCATGCACGCGATCCTTGAACGGGAGTTCGAAGCCGGGTGGCAGCGCGTCGCGCGAAGGGCCGATGATGCCGCCGCCACAGGTCTTGTAACGGGGCAGCTCCGCCTTCTCCAGAAGGAGTACGCGCCGCCCCGCGACCGCGGCCGCATATGCCGCCGACGACCCGGCGGGCCCCGCACCGACCACCACGACGTCCCACACCGGCTCTTCGCGCTCACGTCCGGCGTCTGCGTTCTCGCTGCTCACGATGTGCTTCTGCTCCTGATCCGCCCAGTGGTCCGTACTGCTGACGCATCCTACGGCGCAGGAGCCGCCGATCTCGCTGTGGGAGGATCGGGCGTGCTTTTGTCGGCATACCCCGTACGAACGCATATACGTACAACAACGTCGCACCCACGAGGAGCGTGCCCATGAACGCGAATCCGATCGCCGAGACCATCGCCTCACTGATGCCCCGCGCGAAGACGGAGCTGGCCGAGCTGGTGGCCTTCCAGTCGGTGGCGGATCCCGCGCAGTTCCCGAAGAGCGAGTGCGAGGCGGCCGCCGTCTGGATCGCCGACTCACTGCGCTCCGAGGGCTTCGAGGACGTCGCGCTGCTCGACACCCCCGACGGCACCCAGTCGGTCTACGGCTTCCTGCCGGGTCCGGCCGGCGCTCCGACCGTTCTGCTGTACGCGCACTACGACGTGCAGCCGCCGCTGGACGAGTCCGCCTGGGTCTCCCCGCCCTTCGAGCTGACCGAGCGCGACGGCCGCTGGTACGGGCGCGGCGCGGCCGACTGCAAGGGCGGCCTCATCATGCACCTGCTCGCGCTGCGCGCCCTCAAGGCGAACGGCGGCGTCCCGGTCTCGGTGAAGGTCATCGCGGAGGGCTCGGAGGAGCAGGGCACGGGCGGCCTGGAGCAGTACGCCGAGGCGCACCCCGAGCTGCTGGCCGCCGACACGATCGTCATCGGCGACACCGGCAACTTCCGCGTCGGCCTGCCGACGGTCACCGCGACGCTGCGCGGCATGACCATGCTGCGCGTGCGGATCGACACCCTTGAGGGCAACCTGCACTCGGGACAGTTCCGGCGGCGCCGCCCCGGACGCGCTGGCCGCGCTCATCCAGCTGCTGGCCTCGCTGCGCGCGGAGGACGGCTCCACGACGGTGGACGGGCTGACCGCCGACTCCTCGTGGGACGGCCTGGAGTACCCCGAGGAGGAGTTCCGCAAGGACGCGCGCGTCCTCGACGGTGTCGGGCTGATCGGCCACGGCTCGGTCGCCGACCGCATCTGGGCCCGCCCCGCCGTCACGGTCATCGGCATCGACTGCCCGCCGGTGGTCGGCGCGACGCCGTCCCTCCAGGCGAGCGCGCGGGCGCAGATCAGCCTGCGGGTGCCGCCGGGGCAGGACGCCGCCGAGGCGACGAAGCTGCTGACCGCGCACCTCCTGGCGCACACGCCGTGGGGCGCGCGGGTCTCGGTGGAGCAGGTGGGCCAGGGCCAGCCGTTCAAGGCGGACGTCAGCAGTCCGGCGTACACCTCGATGGCGGAGGCGATGCGCGTGGCGTACCCGGGCGAGGAGATGCAGACGTCCGGCATGGGCGGCTCGATCCCGCTGTGCAACACGCTCTCCGCCCTCTACCCGAAGGCCGAGATCCTGCTCATCGGCCTCAGTGAGCCCGAGGCGCAGATCCACGCGGTGAACGAGAGCGTCTCGCCCGGGGAACTGGAGCGGATGTCCGTCGCCGAGGCACTGTTCCTCGTCAACTACGCGCGCTCGAAGCAGGGCTGAGCGGGACCGGTTACGCGTGGAGCGGAGATCGCCGACAGCGCAGACCCGTACGGCGGACGGCCGGCCCGCCGTACGTTCGCCGCATGGACCTTGTCGAGATACTCCCCGACATACTCCCCGACCGCCTGCACATGTTCCGCTTCCCCATCGGCCAGGCGTACCTCTGGTGCGACGGTGAGGAACTGACCCTGATCGACGCGGGCCACAAGGACGCGGCGGCGGACATCGAAGAGGCGGTACGGGGCCTGGGCCTGCGCCCGGAGAACATCCGCCGGATCGTCCTCACCCACTGCCACCGCGACCACGTCGGCGCCGCCGGGGAACTGGCGCGGCGGTACGGCGCCGAGGTGGTGGCGCACCGCCTCGACGCACCCGTGATCCGCGGCGAGCAGCCGGTGCCCGAGCCCGTGCTGCTGGACTGGGAGCGTCCGCTGTACGCCCACGGGCTGACGGTGGAGCCGGCCCCGGCCACCCGGGTGGACCGGGAGGCCGAGGACGGCGACCTGCTGGGCTTCGGCGACGGCGCGCGGGCTGTTCACGCCCCCGGCCACACGGACGGCAGCATGGCCGTCCGTCTCCCGCACCACGGCGTGCTGTTCACGGGCGACTGCGTCGCCGGCGTCGGCCAGGTCATGCTGGGCGTGTTCAACACCGACCGCGAGCGGGCCCTGGAGTCCTTCCGCCGCCTGGCGCGCTCGCCCCCGCCGTCGCCTGCTTCGGCCACGGCGACCCGGCTGACGCACGGCACGGATGCCGTTCTGCGGGCATCAGCCGACCGGGGCTCCGGCCTCCAGGTTGAGCACGGCTGACCTCTCGCGGGCCCGCAGTGCCCAGCGCAGCCGCTCGTAACGGTTGGGGGGCAGCAGACCGCGCCTCCTCTTCGGTGACGCGCGGCCAGCCGCGCAGTTCGGAGCCGGGCAGCACCAGCCGCCCGGCCGCCGCGCTGTCGAGCGTGCCGCCGTCGAAGATCATCCGCAGGCCGCCGAAGGCGGGTGGCCGCGGCGGCTCCCAGTCGACGACCAGCAGCTTGGGCACGTCGGCGAGTTCTATCCCTATCTCCTCCTTGACCTCGCGTATGCCGGCGCGTGCGGGCGCCTCCCCCCGCTCCACGACACCGCCGGGGAACTCCCATCCCGGCTTGTAGGTGGGATCGACGAGCAGCACCCGGTCCGCCTCGTCGAAGAGCAGCACGCCCGCGGCGAGGGTTTCGGCGGTGGGCGCGGGGGTCTGCACGATCTCGCAGTTCCCGGCGGCCCCGGTCCGTACGGCGTCGGCGATCCGTACGGCGGTCTCGGCTGCGGTCAGTCCGCTGGTGTCGATGACATGGGCGTCGTCGGCGAGCCAGGAGAGCGCGGCGCGGTACGGCTCGATGTGCTCGTACGCCCACTGCCGTACGCGCCCGCTCCCTTCGGGATCGTCCGCCCACTCCTCGCGGGCGGCGATCCGCTTGCGCAGGATCGTTTCGTCTGCCGACAGCAGCACATGGCACACCGGGATGCGCCGCGCGGCGAGACCGCCGAAGATCTCGTCGCGGTACTCCTGGCGCAGGAGCGTCATGGGCACCACCAGCGTGCCGCCCACTTCGGCGAGCAGCGCGGCCGCGGTGTCGACGACCAGGCGGCGCCAGATGGGGAGGTCCTGGTAGTCGCCGACCTCCGCGAGCCGCTTCTGCGGCAGCAGGTAACGCAGTCCCCCGCCGATCAGTTCGGGGTCGTAGAAGGTGCTGTTCGGGATCAGATCGATCAGTTCGCGCGCGGCGCTGGTCTTGCCCGCGCTGAACGCACCGTTGATCCAGACGATCACGGTTCCCCCTCTTCCGTAGCCCCCAGTGGTTCGTCCGCGACACACTGCCACGGAAACCCCGGGTCACCGCATCGTGCCCGCGACCGTTTGGGCACACAACCGTGCCGTTGCTGTCGCATGCCGGAGGCAACCGCACGGGGCACGGGTGGCGTCGGACCGTACGAGAGAATGCCCGGCCCGAACGGGGAACCGTGACGCACCTGTGCGGAGTCTCGTTGGGGCAACGGGAGCAAGAGTTCAGCAGGCATGGGAGCGGGGTGCGGCATGAGTCGCATGGTGTTGGAACAGTTCCCGGCCGGAGGCCCGCGCGGCAGCCGGCCGGCCGAGGAGTTCGCTCTGGCACCGCGCGGCGGAGGGATGCCCGGCGGAGGTCGTGATGGACCTGGAGTCGGACGCGTTCCTGGTGGTCGTGGCGGAGCGGGCGGCGGAAGCCGGGGCGGCCGGCTACTCCGTGGCGTCGAGGTCGTCGGCGTAGTGCTCGATCGCACGGCGGTAGCTCTGCACGCGTGAGTCGCCGCTGGTGGCCGCCAGGGCCCTGAGCAGCGTCCGTACGGCTTCACGGCCCTGACCGGTGTTGTACAGGGCCATGGCGAGGAAGGACTCCAGGGCCGCGTCGTGCGGGAACTCCGCCAGGCCGCGGCGCAGGGTGCGCAGGGCCGGTTCGTAGCGGCCCAGCACGCGGTAGGTGCTGCCCAGGCCCAGGAAGGCACCGTGGCGGTCCTCCTGCGGCAGGCCGGGGAGGTCCAGGGCGCGTTCGTAGTACGGGACGGCCTCGCTCTCCAGGCCCAGCACGACGTGCGCCCACGCGGTCTGGTAGGCGATCCGGGCGTCCTGCGGATACCGCTCGGCCAGCGTCACCAGCCGGCCGCGGGCCTCGGCGGCCCGGCCCTCCTCCCGCAGCCGTACCGCTTGCGCCAGCGCCGTGTCCCGCTCGTGGTCACCGTTCACCGGCCCAAGCTACAACGGCCGGTGGATCCGGCCGCGGGCCGGGCGGCGTCTTGACCGGCCGGGCGGTCGTCCCCGTCAGCCGGCGTACGCCGCCGCACACACCAGGCCCGCGTCGGTTCCGGTCAGGGCCGGAGCGACCCTCAGCCGCTGCACGAAGGAGAGCGTGGCGTACGTACGCAGAGCGCTGCGCAGGGGCGCGAAGAGCACATCGCCCGCGCCCGCCACTCCCCCGCCCACGACGGCGATCTCGATCTCGGCCAGCGTCGCGGTCGCGGCGATTCCGGCGGCCAGGGCCTGGGCCGCCCGCCGGTACGACCGCGACGGCGACCGGGTCTCCGGCCCGGGCGGCGGCGGCCACCGCGGCGGCGGTGGTGTCGCCGTCCGGCCCGGCCGCCAGCCCTGGTCGAGCGCCCGGCGCGCGATGTTGGGGCCGCTGGCGATCCGCTCGACACAGCCGCGCGACCCGCACGGGCACAGGTCGCCGTCCAGATCGACGCAGATGTGCCCGATGTGGCCCGCGTTGCCCGTCGGGCCCGGATGCAGCCGCCCGTCCAGGACCAGGCCGCCGCCGACACCTGTGGAGACGACCAGGCACAGCGCGTTGTCGTACCCACGGGCCGCGCCCTGCCAGTGCTCGGCACCGTCATCGCCACGCCGTCGCCGACCAGGGTGACCGGCCGGCCTCCTGCCGCCCGGCGTACCCGCTCGACCAGCGGGAAGTCGCGCCACCCCGGGACGTTGACCGGGCTGACCGTACCGGCGGAGGCGTCCACCGGTCCCGCGCTGCCGATGCCGACGGCCGTGGCGCGCTCCCACAACGGGGAGGCGGTCAGCTCGCCGAACACCCCGCCGACCGCACGCATCACGCTCTCGGCGTCCTCGCGCGCGGGCGTCGGCCGCTGCGCGCGCAGGAGAATCCGGCCATCACCGTCCACCAGCGCTCCGGCGATCTTGGTGCCGCCGATGTCGAGAGCGGCGACGAGGTCGGTGTGCATCGGTGTCTGATCTCCAGCGGGCAGGGGGCGGCAGCAGGTCAGAGCAAGTCTCCATTCACATGACAACGTTGTCCAGGCCCTATGCTCGACGCCACACCCTTCGCACACCGGCGAGCACGCCCCGCATGCCGGACACCGCACCGACGAGGACAGGACAGCGCACCGTGGCCGAGACCGACAGCCGCCGCCCCGAACCCCGCTACGGCAATCGGCCGACCATGAAGGACGTCGCCGCCCGCGCCGGAGTCGGCCTCAAGACGGTCTCCCGCGTCGTGAACGGCGAAGCGGGCGTCACACCCGACACCGAACAGCGTGTCCAGGAGGCGATCGAGGCGCTGGGCTTCCGCCGCAACGACAGCGCGCGCGTCCTGCGCAAGGGCCGCACCGCCAGCATCGGCCTCGTTCTCGAAGACCTCGCGGACCCGTTCTACGGGCCGCTCAACCGCGCCGTGGAGGAAGTGGCCCGCGCCCACGGCGCTCTCCTCATCAACGGATCGAGCGCCGGGGACCCCGCCCGCGAACAGGAGCTGGTGCTCGCGCTCTGCGCCCGGCGCGTCGACGGTCTCATCGTGATCCCGGCCGGGGACGACCACCGCTACCTGGAGCCGGAGATCGCGGCGGGCGTCGCCACCGTCTTCGTGGACCGCCCCGCTGGGAAGATAGACGCGGACGTGGTGCTCTCCGACAGTTTCGGCGGCGCGCGCGAGGGCGTGGCCCATCTGATCGGGCACGGCCACCGCCGTATCGGCTTCATCGGCGACCAGCCGCGCATCCACACGGCCAACGAGCGGCTCCGCGGCTACTACGCCGCGATGGAGGAGGCCGGGCTGCCGGCCGACGACGCCTGGGTGTCGCTCGGTTCCACGGCTCCCGAGCGGGTGCGGGACGCGGTCACCGCGATGCTGGACGCCCCCGAGCCCGTCACCGCGATCTTCGCGGGCAACAACCGGGTGACGGTGACGGCGGTACGGGTCCTCGCCGACCGGGAGCACCCGGTCGCCCTGGTCGGGTTCGACGACATCGAACTCGCCGACCTGCTCCGGCCCGGCCTCACCGTCGTCGCGCAGGACGCCGCCACGCTGGGCCGCGCCGCGGCCGACCGCCTCTTCCGCCGCCTCGACGGTGCGGACGACCCGCCCGCGCGCATGGAACTCCCGACGCGCTCAGCGCGCGCGGCTCGGGCGAGATCCCGCCGTGGACACCCTGAGCCCTGGTCCGGCCACCCGGGGGGCGACCCGGGCCCGGTCCGCCGGGCCCGGGTCCGCCGGGTCCGCTCCGGCGCGGCCTCAGCAGACCGGCAGACCGGGCACGGGCTTGTCGTTCTCGCCGCCCTTGATGTAGACATCGCTGACGAAGACACCGGTGTTTCCGCTGTCGTCGTCGGTCCTGGCCCACCAGACGTTCGTCCACTGGCCGGAGGTCTCCCTGCGGCCGAGGTTCTGCTGGCAGTAGAAGTAGTTGGTGCCCGCGTTCAGCACACCGGCCTCGGCTCCGGACGCCGTGTAGGACTTCGCGGTCTGCCAGACCGTGCAGTTGTACTTGCCGGCGCCGATGCTGTGGCAGGCGGGCTCCTGAACCGGTTCGTCCGGGCCGTTCCCACCACCGGCCGTGGTCGTCGAGCCGTCGTCGCCGGAGCCGCCGGTCGCCGTACCGCCCGAACGCCCGGGCCGCCCGAGGTGTCGGCGCCGTCGGCGGAATCCGACGTACCGGAATCGCCGTCGTCCTTGCCGTCGCCCGAGCCGCCGGAGTCCTTGCCGTCGTCGCGTCGTCATCGCCGCCGGCGGGCGCCTTCGCGTCCGGTCGCGGGCTCTTCTCGGTTTCCTGTCCGGCGGGTCCGGAGCCGGCCGGCTTCTTCGTGGCGGAAGGCTCGTCCCCCGCGGGCATCCGGCCGAGGCTGCCGGGCGAGGCGCTCCCCTCCCCCGCCACCTTCGCCTGCCCTGCGGGCACCGACTCCGTACGGTCCCCGAGACGTACGTCACACCGGCCGCGGCCAGCAGGACGGCCGCGACGCCCGTCGCCACCAGAGCAGCCCTGCCGCGCCCGGACTTGCCCCCCGGCGCGGGGCCGGGCCCGGCGGGCGGCGGACCGGCCACGGGGCCGAACCCCTCCGGCCGTGCGCAGCGCGTCGTGCACCGTCATTTCCCGGGGCGGACCGTAAGAGCCGTCAGGGGCGCGGGGCGCGGGAGGGCCGCCCTGCGCGAAGCCGGCCTGTGCACCACTGTCCCCGGCACCGGCACCGGCACCGCCGCGCAGTGCGTCGTGGCCGACGGGTCCTCGCCGGCGGCGACCGCCGCGAGCAGCCGGGCCGCCTCCCGGGCATCGGGACGCTGCGCCGGGTCCTTGCTCATCAGCCGCTGGAGTACGGGCCCGAGCGGCCCGGCCCGCCGCGGCTCCGGCAGCGGTTCCTGGACGATCGCGGTCAGCGTCGACCAGGTCGACGTACGGCGGAACGGAGAACCGCCCTCCACCGCCGCGTACAGCGTCGCGCCGAGCGCCCAGACGTCGGACGCCGGACCCGGCTGCTGACCCTGGGCGCGCTCGGGCGCCAAGTAGTCGAGGGAGCCGACCAGTTCACCGCTGCGGGTGAGGTGGGCCGTGGAGCCGTCGCCCGGGTCGTCCATGGCCGCGATCCCGAAGTCGGTGAGCACCACCCGCCCGCTGGTGCGGTCGAGCAGCACATTGCCCGGTTTGACGTCGCGGTGCAGCACTCCGACAGCGTGTGCGGCGCCCAGCGCCTCCAGCACCCTGGCGCCGATGGACGCGGCTTCGCGGGGATCCAGGAGGCCCCGCTCGCTCAGTACGTCGTCCAGAGAGGGCCCGTCGACGAGTTCCATGACGATGACCGGGCGGGCGTCGAGCTCGGTGACGTCGTGGACGGCGATGACTCCGGGGTGGCGTACGCGCGCGGCGGCCCGCGCCTCGCGCTGCATCCGGATCCGCAGACCGTCCAGTTCCGGCGCCGACGAGTCGTTGTACGTACGCAGTTCCTTGACCGCGACCTCGCGGCCGAGCACCTCGTCGACGGCGCGCCAGACGACGCCCATGCCGCCTCTGCCGAGCTGCTCGACCACCCGGTAGCGGCCGGCCAACCGCTCGTTCTCCCCCGTAGCCACCGCTGCCCCGTTCCTCTGTTCCGACTGAGACGGGGTACAGAGTACGGGGCTCCGCAGACAGCTCGGCACGGCGGAGGAAGCGGCCCGGCATCCGGCGCTGCCCGTCGAGGTCATGCGGTGGACGGTCCAGCGGATCAGACCCTGAATCAGCCTCTGATCACTGGGCCGTGGCCGTGAGGTCGCCGCGGCGCGGCGACGCGAAGCCGTCGAGGTCCGCGCGGGTGAGACCGGTGAGCCGGGCGACCTCGGCGGTGTCGAGGGCGCCGCAGTCGATGCCGCGCAGCAGGTAGCCGCTGAGCGCCTTGGCGGTCGCGGGCTCGTCCATCACGTCGCCGCCGGCCTGGTTGACGTACGCGGCGAGGCGCGCGGCGGCCTGCTCGTAGCCCTCGCGGTAGAAGGCGAACACGGCGGCGTAACGGGTCGGGATGTGCGCCGGGTGCATGTCCCAGCCCTGGTAGTAGGCGCGGGCCAGGGCGCGGCGGGTGAGCCCGTAGTGGAGCCGCCAGGCCTCGTGGACGTGCTCGGTGGGGCCGACGGGGAGGACGTTGGTGGAGCCGTCCGAGACGCGTACGCCGGTGCCGGCGGCGGCGACCTGCATGATCGCCTTCGCGTGGTCGGCGGCCGGGTGGTCGCTGGCCTGGTAGGCGGCGCTGACGCCGAGGCAGGCGCTGTAGTCGAAGGTGCCGTCGTGCAGGCCGGTGGCGCGGCCCTCGGCGGCGTCGATCATCCGGGCCACGGCGGCGGTGCCGTCGGCGGCGAGGATGGACTGGCTGGTCTCGATCTGGATCTCGAAGCCGATCCGGCCCGCGTCCAGGCCGCGCGCCTTCTCGAACTCCTCCAGGAGGCGCACCATCGCGGTGACCTGCTCGGGGTACGTGACCTTGGGCAGCGTCAGGACGAGCCCGTCGGGCAGACCGCCGGCCTCCATCAGGCCGGTGAGGAAGATGTCGAGGGTGCGGATGCCGCGGTCGCGTACGGCGGCCTCCATGCACTTCATGCGGATGCCCATGTACGGGGCGGCCGTGCCGTTGGCGTACGCCTCGCTGATCAGCCGGGCGGCGCGGGCGGCGTGCGCGTCCTCGTCGGCGTCGGTGCGGCCGCCGTAGCCGTCCTCGAAGTCGACCCGCAGGTCCTCGACGGGCTCGCGCTCCAGCTTGGCCCGTACGCGGTCGTACACCGGGCCCGCGAGCTCGTCGGAGAGGCCGAGGACCGCGGCGAAGGAGGCGGCGTCCCCGAGCTCGTCGAGCGCCTTGAGCGCCCGGCCGCCCCACGAGCGCACGGTGTCGGCGGCGAAGACGTCGCCGGGTACGTAGACCGTGTGTACGGGCTGGCGGGTGCCTGGGTCTCCCGGGTAACGGCGGGCAAGCTCCTCGTCGACCGGTACGAGGGAGGCGCTGATGCCCTCGCTGACCGCGCCCGCGAGGCTTGTCGCCACCTTCTCCTGCTGACCCATTCCAACCCTCCAGTTTTCCGCTTCACGGAATCAACAATCCGCATAGCGAAGTTAATGGCCGGTCATGACCTGCGTCAATGGTCTCCGGAAAGCCGCCGGGGCCGCGCGGTGAAGATCACCACACGGCCCCGGCGCTTTGCGGCGCAGCAAGACTTGCGCAGGTCAGCCCTTGCGGGCCTTGACCTCTTCGGTCAGCTGCGGGACGACCGTGAAGAGGTCGCCGACCACGCCGTAGTCGACGAGGTCGAAGATCGGGGCCTCGGCGTCCTTGTTGACGGCGACGATCGTCTTCGAGGTCTGCATGCCGGCCCGGTGCTGGATCGCGCCGGAGATGCCGGAGGCGATGTACAGCTGCGGGGAGACCGACTTGCCGGTCTGGCCGACCTGGTTGGAGTGCGGGTACCAGCCGGCGTCGACGGCGGCGCGCGAGCGCCGACGGCGCGCCGAGCGAGTCGGCCAGCTCCTCGATGACGTGGAAGTTCTCGGCGCCGTTGACACCGCGGCCGCCGGAGACCACGATCGCGGCCTCGGTCAACTCGGGGCGGCCGGTGGACTCGCGCGGGGTGCGCGAGACGACCTTGGTGCCGGTCGACTTCTCACCGAAGGAGACCGTGAGCGCCTCGACGGCGCCCGCGGCCGGGGCGGCCTCGACCGGCGCCGAGTTCGGCTTGACGGTGATGACCGGGGTGCCCTTGGAGACACGGGACTTGGTGGTGTACGAGGCGGCGAACACGGCCTGCGTGGCCACCGGGCCCTCCTGGCCGGCCTCCAGGTCGACGGCGTCGGTGATGATGCCGGAGCCGATGCGGACGGCGAGGCGGGCGGCGATCTCCTTGGCCTCGGCGGAGGACGGCACGAGCACGGCGGCCAGGGAGCCTCCGGCGGACACCGCCTCGTACGCGGCCTGGAGCGCGTCCACCTTCGGTACGACGAGGTAGTCGGCGAACTCGGGGGCGTCGGCGGTCAGGACCTTGACGGCGCCGTGCTCGGCGAGCACCTCGGCGGTGGCCTCGGCGCCGTTGCCGAGGGCGACGGCGACGGGCTCGCCGATGCGGCGGGCGAGCGTCAGCAGCTCAAGGGTGGGCTTGCGGACGGCGCCGTCCACGTGGTCGACGTAGACGAGAACTTCAGCCATGGGAATGCTCTCCTGCGAGTGGCGAGTGCGAAGAATCTGGGGCGTTCGAAGGGCGCGCGGACTTAGATGAACTTCTGGCCCGCGAGGAACTCGGCCAGCTGCTTGCCGCCCTCGCCCTCGTCCTTGAGGATCGAGCCCGCGGTGCGCGCCGGGCGCTCGGTGGCGGAGTCGACCTGGGTCCAGGAGCCCTCGAGGCCGACCTCGTCGGCGTCGATGCCGAGGTCGTCCAGGTCCAGGGACTGGACCGGCTTCTTCTTGGCGGCCATGATGCCCTTGAAGGACGGGTAGCGGGCCTCGCCCGACTGGTCCGTCACGGACACGACGGCCGGCAGGGACGCCTCGAGCTGCTCGCTCGCGCTGTCGCCGTCGCGGCGGCCCTTGACGACACCGTCCTCGACGGAGACCTCGGAGAGCAGCGTGACCTGCGGGACGCCCAGGCGCTCGGCCAGGATCGCCGGAAGGACACCCATGGTGCCGTCGGTCGACGCCATACCGGTGATGACCAGGTCGTAACCGGTCTGCTCGATGGCCTTGGCGAGCACGAGCGAGGTGCCCATGACGTCGGTGCCGTGCAGGTCGTCGTCCTCGACGTGGACGGCCTTGTCGGCGCCCATGGACAGCGCCTTGCGCAGGGCGTCCTTGGCGTCCTCGGGGCCGACCGTCAGCACGGTGATCTCCGCGTCGTCCGCCTCGTCGGCGATCTGCAGCGCCTGCTCGACGGCGTACTCGTCGAGCTCCGACAGCAGGCCGTCGACGTCGTCGCGGTCGACGGTCAGGTCATCGGCGAAGTGCCGGTCGCCGGTGGCGTCGGGCACGTACTTCACACAGACAACGATCCTCAAGCTCACGCCGGCTCTCCTACTGCATCGTCTATTTCTTGACTGCCTCGTTGCAGGCAGCATAGGCGCCTGAAGGGGCGGATTCCGGTCGGGGTGGACCCCCGCTCCGACTGGAATATTACTCGTCAGTACATCCACTGCCTGCCCACTGAGCAAGCGCTTTGAACTGTGACCTTGCCAACGCTGCGTAATCGGCGGGTGCGGGAACCCTCAGTCCCTCAGGGCGTTGAAGCGTCCCTGGTGGTAGAGCAGCGGCCGACCGCTGCCCGAGGGGTCCCCGGCGACGACCTGTCCGAGTACGACTCGATGGTCCCCCGCCGGCACACGGGCCACCACCCGGCACACCAGCCACTCCAGTACGCCGTCGAGCACGGGCACTCCCTCGGGCCCCGTACGCCACCGTGTGGGCGGCGCGAAACGGTCGGCGCCGCTGCGGGCGAACGTGGCCGCCAGCTCCCGCTGGTCCTCGGCGAGTATGTGGACGCCGATGTGCTCGGCCTCGGCCAGCGCGGCCAGCTGGACGAGCCGGTGCCCACGCCGAAGGAGATCAGGGGCGGTTCGGCGGCCACCGAGTTGAGAGAGGTGGCGGTGAAGCCGACGGGGCGGGATCCCTGTGCGGTGATCACCGCGACGCCGGCGGCGTGGCGCCGGAAGACCGAACGGAGCAGGTCGGAGGAGACCTCACTGGCCTGCGCCGGGACCTCACGGGTCTGCGTCGGGAGCGGAATGCCGAGTCCGGGTGAAGCCGTCATGGAGTTGTCCTTGGTGTCCTTCTGCGGTGGGTGCGGGCGGGAGGAGGTCATACGGCGCGGCCGAGCGCGGCGATGACATCGGCCCGGCGCGGCTGCCCCGAAGCCCTGCGCACGATCCGTCCGTCCCGGTCGAGCACGAGCACGGTGGGTGTGGCGCGGATGCCGAGTTCGCGTACGAGATCGAGTCGCGCCTCCGCGTCGATCTCCACATGGGCGACGCCCTCGACCATGCCCGCCACTTCGGCGAGCGTTCTGCGCGTCGCGCGGCAGGGCTGGCAGAACGCGCTGGAGAACTGGACGAGCGTCGCGCGCTCCCCCGGCTCCATCCCCAGTTCGGCCGCGCCCAGTCGTGTACTGCCGTCGTGCCCCGGCACCTTCGCCTCCGTCGATCTCGGTCTCTTCCTCCGCGTCTCCGTATCCAGCGTTCACCACGGGAAGACGATTCCTCATGTTTCCGTACGTGACGAGAATCTCGCGCATGAAGGACTCCAGGACTGGCTACTCGGCCGTTCATGGGGCACGATCTGCCCAGCGCCGCTAAACCTACGGCTGCGTAGCTTCCGCCGGGAGAGCCCCCCGGGCACAGAAGGGTCCCCCTGACATGGCAGAACTCGTCTATCGACCGGTCATCGGTGCCGCACGTACCCTGTTCAAGGCGCTGGACCTGAAGATCGACACGCAGGGTTCTGAGAACGTCCCCCGCACCGGTGGCGCCGTGCTGGTGAGCAATCACATCAGCTACCTGGACTTCATCTTCTCGGGTCTCGGCGCGCTGCCGCAGAAGCGCCTGGTGCGCTTCATGGCGAAGGACTCGGTCTTCCGCCACAAGATCTCCGGACCGCTGATGCGCGGCATGAAGCACATTCCCGTGGACCGCAAGCGCGGCGAGGCGGCGTACGCGCACGCCCTGGACTCGCTGCGCTCGGGCGAGATCATCGGGGTCTTCCCCGAGGCGACGATCTCCGAGTCGTTCACGCTCAAGAGCTTCAAGTCGGGCGCTGCCCGCATGGCCCAGGAAGCCGGCGTTCCGCTGATCCCCATGGCCCTGTGGGGCACCCAGCGGATCTGGACCAAGGGCAGGCCGCGCAATTTCGGCCGCAACCACATCCCCGTGACGATCCGGGTCGGCGAGCCGATGGACGCGCCCGTGGACGAGTTCGCGGGCGCGATCACGCGCCGGCTGCTCGGCCGGGTGCAGGAGCTGCTCGAAGCCGCCCAGCGCGCGTACCCCGTGCACCCGAAGGACGCCGAGGACACCTGGTGGGTCCCGGCACACCTCGGAGGTACGGCCCCGACCCCGGCGCAGGTGCGCGAGGCCGGCTGACCGCACCCCGCGGTTCTCACTCCGGGGAGCGGACCGTGATCCGCGCCCCGGGGCTCAGCTTCTCGGCGGACTCGGCGAGCTCGGCCCCCGCGGCCCCGAGCTCGCCGAGCGTCACGGGAGCCATGCCCTCCAGCAGGAGGACGGCGCTGACGGACTCCTCGGTCAGCCGCGTACGGACGCCCTGACGCCAGTTCCAGCGCCGGCACGTGACGCCTTCGTCGTCGCGCCGGACGACCTCGCCCGCGTCCGGGTGCTCGACGGCCTCCTCGCCGCCCGCGACCGTGACGAGCGGCTCCTCACCGGTGGACCGCACGAGCCGCATGGCGCCCTGACGCGGTCCAGGTCCTCTCCCCCCGACGGGGACGAGGTGCGCGACGCCGATGGCGTTGCAGAGGTCGACGAGCCGGCTGATCCGCGGCAGTCCGGCGTCCGACAGGGCGCGCTCGGCGAGCGCCTTGCGGCGGAGTCGCGGTTGCGGGACGGCTTGGTGCCGAAGGCCGTGTACGCCGCGCGCCGGGCCGCCCTGTGCGGGTCCTCGCGCGGGCCCGGCCGCCGAGCCGCTCGGCGAGGCGTCGCGTCGTCGAGCAGGGCGGAGCCGGCCTCGTCGCCGGGGCCGTTGACCAGGCCGGGGGCCTCGACGGCGAGGTGGGTGAAACCGGGGGCGGGGGCGCGCACCTCGTCCGACACGGAAAGTGCGAGCGTCATGTCTGTCCTGCCTCGGGGCTCTCAGAGGGCGCTGGGGAGCGTCCGCCAGAGGTACGGCCGGTCCGGGGCGGCTCGCAGAGCGCGCAGGACGGCCGGATGCGGCGCAGCGTACAGCTCCGGATAGTCCACTTCACCGAACTCCGGACGCACGGGGAAGGCCAGCCGCTCGCCGTCCGTGGAGAACCGTGCGTCCACTCCGGGCTTGTTGCCGCGCGGATCCTGCCGCGACCAGCCACCGCACCCCGGAAGCCTGACCGCGACGAGTCCGTGGATCACGGCGTTCGAGCCGTCGTCGTCCGTGAGCCGCTGGTAGCACAGAGCGGCGGGGACCCCCTCGGCGCGCAGCAGCGCCGCGAGGGCGTGGGCCTTGGCGTAGCAGATTCCGGTGCGCTGCGCGATCACGTCCGAGGCGCGCCAGGTGACGCGCGGGTCGCCCGTGTCCTGGGAGTGCGGGATGGTGTCGCGTACGAATACGTAGGCCGTCTCGGCGTATGCGTATGCATCGCTCGCTTCGGCGCGCAGCCGGGCCGCGGTTTCGCGCACCAGCGGATGCCCATGGTCGATGGCGTCGTCTGCGGCCAAGTAGTCGGCCAGGTCAGGTTTTTCCTGGATCAGCTCCATGGCGGACGAGCGTAAGTACGCGACCGACCGGAAGTCAATAACCTTCCGGCCGACCGCATACTTATACGTCGCGTGAGTGCTACCTGGCCATCTCTTCCTTGAGCGCCTGCACAAAGCCGTCCACGTCGTCCTCGGTGGTGTCGAAGGAGCACATCCAGCGGACATCGCCGGCGGCCTCGTCCCAGAAGTAGAAGCGGTAGTGCTTCTGAAGACGCTCGCTGACATCGCGCGGAAGCCGCGCGAACACCGCGTTGGCCTGCACCGGGTAGAGGATCTCGACGCCGTCCACCTGGCGGACGCCGTCGGCGAGCCGCTGGGCCATGGCATTGGCGTGGCGCGCGTTGCGCAGCCACAGGTCGCGCGCGAGCATCGCCTCCAGCTGCACGGAGACGAAGCGCATCTTGGAGGCGAGCTGCATCGAGAGCTTGCGCAGGTGCTTCATGGCACGCACCGCGTCCGGTTCGAGGACGACGACCGCCTCGCCGAACAGCATGCCGTTCTTCGTTCCGCCGAAGGACATGATGTCCACGCCCACGGTGTTGGTGAAGGTCCGCATCGGTACGTCGAGCGAGGCCGCGGCGTTGGACACCCGGGCCCCGTCGAGGTGCACCTTCATCCCGCGCTCGTGCGCGTGCTCGCAGATCGCCCGGATCTCGTCCGGCGTGTAGACCGTGCCCAGTTCGGTGTTCTGGGTGATCGACACGACCTGCGGCATCGCGCGGTGCTCGTCCTCCCAGCCGTACGCCTGCCGGTCGATGAGCTCGGGGGTGAGCTTGCCGTCCGGCGTCGGTACGGTCAGCAGCTTCAGGCCGCCCATCCGCTCCGGAGCGCCGCCCTCGTCCACGTTGATGTGCGCGGTCTCGGCGGCGACGACCGCGCCCCACCGGTCGGTGACCGCCTGGAGTGCGACCACGTTGGCGCCGGTCCCGTTGAAGACGGGGAATGCCTCGGCCCGCCCGCCGAAGTGGCTGCGGACGATCCGCTGGAGGTTCTCCGTGTAGGCGTCCTCGCCGTAGGCGACCTGGTGGCCGCCGTTGGCGAGCGCGAGCGCGGCGAGCACCTCGGGGTGGGCGCCCGCGTAGTTGTCGCTCGCGAAGCCACGCACCCGCGGGTCGTGGTGCCGGCGCGCGTCGGTCTTCGCCGCGTTCCCCGGATCCGGGTTCACGGCTTGGGAGTCAGCCACAGGCGCTGTCCATTCACTTCCCTGGCGGGCCGGTCCCAGACTCCGGCGATGGCATCGGCCAGCTCCTTGACGTCCGTGAAGCCCGCGAACTTCGCGTTCGGGCGCTCGGCGCGCATCGCATCGTGCACCAGTGCCTTGACGACCAGGATGGCAGCCGCGCTGCGCGGCCCCTCATCGCCCCCCGCCTTGCGGAACGCGTCGGCGAGAGCCAGGGTCCATGCCTCGGCCGCGGCCTTGGACGCGGCGTACGCCGCGTTGCCGGCCGTCGGCTGGGAAGCACCGGCCGCGCTGATCAGCAGGTAGCGGCCGCGGTCGCTGCGCTGGAGCGGGGCCTGGAAGGCGAGGGAGGTGTGCTGGACGGTGCGGATCAGCAGTTTCTCCAGCAGGTCCCAGTCCGCGAGGCTGGTCTCGGCGAAGGTCGCGCTGCCGCGCCAGCCGCCGACGAGATGGACCATGCCGTCGATCCGGCCGAACTCCTTCTCGGTCTTGTCCGCCCAGCCGCGGGTGGCTTCGAGGTCGAGGAGATCGACGGTGTCGCCGATGACGGTGGCGCCGCCGTGGGCGTACCGCGCGGCGTCGACGGCCTCGGCGAGGCCCGCGGCGTTCGCGTCCGCACCGACCACGGTCGCGCCCGCCTCGGCCAGCCTGAGCAGGGCGGCGCGGCCGGCGGGTCCCGCCGCTCCGGCCACCGCGACCACAGCGCCTTCCAGCGCTCCGCCGTTGCTGATGCCGTTCGTCATGGTCGTCGCCTCCTGGGCGCGAGGGCTCACGCGGCCACCCGCTCGGCACTCGCCGCGGTGATCCCCCGGGTGGAGGCGATCACGTTCTTCAACTTCTTGGAAAGCGCCTCATAGAACATGCTGAGCGGAAATTCGTCCGGAAGCACATCGTCCACGAGTTTGCGCGGCGGCAGCGACAGATCCAGGGCGTCGGGGCCCTTGGCCCAGCGCGATCCGGGGTGCGGGGCGAGATACGTCGAGACCAGGTCGTACGCCGCGAACCAGTGGACCAGCTTGGGGCGGTCGATGCCGGCCCGGTAGAGGTCCTCGATCTCGGCGCAGAGCTGGTTGGTGACGTGCGGGGCCCGCTCCCAGTCGATCTTCAGTGTGTTGTCGGTCCAGCGCACCACGTCGTGCTTGTGCAGGTACGCGAAGAGCAACTGGCCGCCCAGACCGTCGTAGTTGCGGACGCGGTCGCCGCTGACCGGGAAGCGGAACATCCGGTCGAACAGCACGGCGTACTGGACGTCACGGCCGTGCGCGTTGCCCTCGGCCTCCAGCTTCACGGCCTCCTTGAAGGCGGTGAGGTCGCAGCGCAGCTCCTCCAGGCCGTACATCCAGAACGGCTGGCGCTGCTTGATCATGAAGGGGTCGAACGGCAGGTCGCCGTGGCTGTGGGTACGGTCGTGGACCATGTCCCAGAGGACGAACGCCTGCTCGCAGCGGTCCTGGTCGGAGACCATCGCGCGGATGTCCTCCGGCAGTTCGAGGCCGAGGATGTCCACCGCGGCCTCGGTGACGCGGCGGAAGCGGGCCGCCTCGCGGTCGCAGAAGATGCCGCCCCAGGAGAAGCGCTCGGGGGCTTCGCGGACGGCGATCGTCTCGGGGAAGAGGACGGCGGAGTGCGTGTCGTACCCGGCGGTGAAGTCCTCGAAGGTGATGCCGAGGAACAGCGGGTTGTCGTAGCGGGTGCGCTCCAGCTCCGCGAGCCACTCGGGCCACACCATGCGCAGGACGACCGCCTCGAAGTTGCGGTCGGGGTTGCCGTTCTGCGTGTACATGGGGAAGACGACCAGGTGCTGGCGGCCGTCGGCGCGCCGCTGGGCGGGCTGGAAGGCGAGCAGCGAGTCCAGGAAGTCGGGGACCGCGAAGCCGCCGGCGACCCACTTGCGGAGGTCGGCCACGAGGGCCCGGTGGTACGCGGCGTCATGCCCGACCAGGGGGGAGAGCTCCTCGACCGCGCCGATCGCACGGCTGACGGCGGCTTCCGCCTCGGCGGGTGCCGGTGCGCCCTCGGCGCCGAAATCTATGGACCCGTCCGCCGACTGCCAGGGCCGGATCGCCTCCACGGCATTCTTGAGCTCGGGCCAGGCCGGGTGCTCGACCACGCGCCGGGCACCGGATATGCCGTCGGCGACTGTGTCCTGCACAAGAATTTCCGTCATGTCACTTCCTTCACGGGAGAACCTCGCGTCAAGGCACCGTATAGGTCTTCGACTCTTCCATTCAAGAGCAGGTCCAGCAAATTATCCTGCCGAGCCCCCCTGATCGCCGCCGTTCTTCCTGTCCGGCCCCCTACTGGCACTCGCTTCTGTCATCTCCTTCTTCTGATCGCCATACGGCGTGAGTACCCGTGCCGGCCCTTGTCATCCTCCTGTTCACCGGCCTGGCCCACGGGACCGCCGGAGCCCGGGCGGAGCGCTCCGCTTCTCCGCCCGGGACGGGCTCCTCCGGGGAAGCGGGCCGTTAGGCTGCCCGGGAGCCGCTGTCGACGGAAGCGAGACCGCCTTGAGTTTCCTCACCATTGGTCATCGCGGGGTCATGGGTGTCGAGCCGGAGAACACCCTCCGTTCCTTCGTCCGTGCCGAACAGGCCGGCATGGACGCCATCGAACTCGACCTGCACCTGAGCAGGGACGGCGCGCTCGTGGTCATGCACGACGCCGAGGTGGACCGTACGACCGACGGCAGGGGTGCGATCGCCGGCCTGACCCTCGCGGAGCTGCGGGCACTCGACGCCGGGCAGGGCGAGCGCGTCCCGGTCTTCGAGGAGGTCCTCGACGCGGTGGGGTCACCGCTCCAGGCCGAGATCAAGGACACCGCGGCGGCGCGGGCGCTCGCCGCGGTGATGCTCCGGCGCGATCTGGCGGGCCGCGTGGAGGTGTCGTCGTTCCACGACGAGGCGGTGGCCGAGATCGCCTCACTCGTCCCCGGCGTACGGACCGTGCTGATCGCCGGCCGTTACGGCAACGACGTGGTGGACCGCGCCAAGGCGGTGGGCGCGGCGACGCTGGCGCTCAACATCCGCAGGCTGACCCTGGAGACCGTGGAGCGCGCGCACGCCGAGGGGCTGGCGCGGGTCATCGGCTGGGTGGTGAACACGCAGGAGCAGCTGCGGCTGGTGCGGGCGCTGGAGCTGGACGGCGCGACGACCGACTACCCGGAGATCCGCCGCACGGGCCGCTTCACCGCGTGAGCGCGAGCGTGCCCGGCGGCGGCGCTCCCTGCCCGTCCCGGACGTGGCCCCCTAGCCCAGCCGCTTCACCAGCAGCTCGAACTCCAGGTCGTCGCGCTGCGGAATGCCGAAGCGCTCGTCGCCGTACGGGAAAGGGGTCGTCCTCCCGGTACGGCGGTAGCCGCGGCGCTCGTACCAGGCGATGAGGTCCTCCCGTACCGAGATCACCGTCATGTGCATCTCACGCGCACCCCACGTCTCGCGCACCGTCCGCTCCGCCTCGGCGATGATCGCCTTCCCGAGACCGGCGCCCTGCATCTGCGGACGGACCGCGAACATGCCGAAGTAGGCGGCCTCACCCCGGTGTTCGAGCTGGCAGCAGGCGACCAGCGCACCGTCCCGCTCGACGGCCAGCAGCCGGCTGTCCGGTGACTTGACCACGTCGAGGACGCCCTCGGGGTCGGTCCGCTGCCCTTCGAGGATGTCCGCCTCCGTGGTCCAGCCCGACCGGCTGGACGTCGCCCCGGTACGCCGACTCGATGAGCGCGACGAGCGCGTCCACATCGGTTTCCGTCGCGTCGCGGAAGGTGAGTTCGGCGGCGGCCGGACGCGGGGTGGTCTCCATGGGGGTGCTCTCCGGATCTGTGCGGCGGTGGGGCGCTCCGAGCTTAGTGCGCGCTAAGGTCCCGGTGCATGGTTCAGGTACTGAGCAGCAGAACCCTTCTGCGTCCCACGGATCCGGAGCGTTCCCGCGCGTTCTACGGCGAGGCGCTGGGGCTCGCCGTCTACCGCGAGTTCGGCACGGGGCCCGAGCGCGGGACGGTGTACTTCCTGGGCGGCGGCTTCCTGGAGGTCTCCGGGCGCTCCGACACCCCTCCCTCCCCCGGTCTCCAGCTGTGGCTCCAGGTCGAGGACGCCGCCGCGGCGTACGAAGAACTGTCGGCGCGCGGCGTCGAGGTGCTGCGGCCTCCGGTCAAGGAGCCGTGGGGCCTGGTCGAGATGTGGCTCGCCGATCCCGACGGCGTGCGCATCGCCGTCGTCGAGGTGCCCGCGGACCATCCGCTGCGCTACCGCCCCTGACCCCGGCGCGCTCCCCGTGCACCCCCGTGCGCTCGCGTACGGCGCGGCGGCGGCGGGCATCGACGGGACGACACCGTCGACGGGGAGGTACACCGTGCACGGACAGGCGATGTCCGGCTGGCTGCTCGTGGCCCTGTGCATGGCGACCGGCGCGTACTGCCTGCTGCGGCTGCGCAGCGCCAGGGGGGAACACCGTGAAGAGGCGGGCGGTGACGCCCTGATGGGGTTCGGGATGGCGGCGATGGCGGTGCCCGCCGCGGTGCTCGCCCCGCCGGCGTGGGGATGGATGCTGTACGCCGGGGTGTTCGGCGGGGCGGCGCTGCGGGCGTTGTGGCAGGCCCGCGGGAGCGCGCATCACGTGCACCATCTGGTGGGTTCGCTGGCCATGGTCTACATGGCGCTGGCGATGGCACCGGGAAGCGGTGGTTCCGCGCACGCGGGACACCCGCCCGGGTACGCCGCCGGCGGGATTCCGCTGCTGACCGGCGCACTGCTGCTGTACTACGCCGCGTACGTGCTGCGGCTCGGGGGTGAAGCTGATGCCGGTGGCCACGGCCGCGGTGAGCACCGTCGCGGGAGCGGGAGCCCACGGCGGCGCGGGCGGCGGCGGGGCGGTCCCCTGGGGCGCGCGGCCCGAGCTGGCGCTCGCCTGCCGGGTTTCGATGGGCATCGGCATGATCGCGATGCTGGTCACCTTGTGAGACGCCGCGGCGAAACCGTGGCCTGCGTCACTTGACGCGCAAGGCCATACCCGTGAGTAGGGCCGCACTCATAGGCTGGGCCCATGACGCTCTCCTTGGCACTTCTGCTGCTCGGCGTCGTCGCCGCCGTCGCGGCCCCGCGGCTCCTGTCGCGCGCCGACTGGCGGGAGCGCGAACCCGTGGTGGCCCTGTGGGTGTGGCAGTGCGTGGTGGCCGCCGTGCTGCTGTGCTTCGGCCTTTCGATGACGTTCAGCGCGGCCGCCGCCTGGCAGGCCGTACGGGGTCACGTGTTCGCCCCCGCCCCGCACGGCGTCGTGGAGGCGTACGCCCTTGCCGCGTACGGACCGTGGTCCGCCGTCATCGCGGTGCTGCTGGCGTGCGGAGGGGCCTGGACGGCGGCGATGCTGATCCGGGAGATCCGCAGGGCGCGCGTACGGCGTGGGCAGCGGCGAGCGGATCTGCTCGTACGGTCCCCGTTGCTGCCCGGCGAGGAGCCCGGCGCCGACCGGCTGGTCGTACTGGAGGGGGAGCGCCCGGACGCGTGGTGGCTGCCGGGGGGAGCGGCCCCGCGACTGGTCGTCACGACGGCGGCGTTGCGGCGCCTGAAGGGGCCGGCAGCTCGACGCGTACTCGCCCACGAGCAGGGGCACGCGCGGGCCAGGCACGACTGGCTGCTGCACTGCGCGTCCGCTCTGGCGACCGGCTTCCCGCAGATTCCCGTGTTCGCGGCGTTCCGCGACGAGATGCACCGGCTGGTGGAGCTGGCCGCCGACGACGTGGCCTCGCGGCGCTTCGGCCGGCTGACGATCGCCCTCGCCCTGGTGGAACTCAACGAGGACCGCGGCGTGTTCGGGCCGGCCCGGCCGCCTCGCACACCGGGCTGCCGCAGCGCGTCGACCGGCTGCTGACAGCGGCCCCCCGCCTCACCGCGGGCCGCCGGCTGCGGCTGACGGCGGCGGCCTCGCTCGTTCCGGCCGTACCGCTGCTGGTCGCGTTCGTGCCGGGACTCAGCGCGCTGGGGTAGCCGGCGTACGGGGACGGCCTGTGTACGGGGGCGGCCGGCATTGCGGCAGCCCTTCTCGCCCGGGGATGGCTTGTGGCGCCGTCTGTGGGCAAGGATCTTCTCATGCACTCCCCCCAACTGGCTCCGCCCTCCCGCCCCGCTCTCCCCGTGCCGGTACGCACGGCCCTTGTCTGCACGGCCCTCTCGGTCGTCCTTCTGCTGCTCGTCGCGTTCGAGTGGCGGCCGTTGATGTCGCTCGACCGCTCGGTCGGGGACGCCCTGCACCGCTCGGCGGTCGGTGAGCCCGGCATCACGCATGCCAACCGGATCCTGTCCGACTGGGTGTGGGACCCGTGGACGATGCGCGCGCTGGTGGCCGTGGTCTTCGCGTGGCTGCTGTGGCAGGGGGAGCGGCTCCTGGCGCTGTGGACCGCCGCGACCAGTGCGGTCGGCTCGCTCGTGCAGCAGGGCCTCAAGGCGGCGGTCGGCCGTGAGCGTCCCGAGTGGCCCGACCCGGTCGACACCGCGCACTTCGCGGCCTGGCCGTCCGGCCACGCGATGACAGCCGTGGTCACCTGCGGACTGCTGCTGTGGCTGCTCAGGCTGCGCGGCGCGGGCAGCGGGCCGCGCACCGCCGTGCTCGTCGCCGCAGCGGTGTCCTGCGTCGGCGTCGGCGTCACCCGGATGTATCTGGGCGTGCACTGGATGTCCGACGTGCTGGGCGGCTGGCTGCTGGGAGCAGCCGTGGTGGCGCTCTCGGTGATGGCGTACGGTCGCCTGACCGCTTCCCGGGAAGGAACGTCCGCGTGACGGTCAAGGGCGCACTCTTCGACTTCTCCGGCACGCTGTTCAGGGTCGAACCCACAAAGGTGTGGCTGCGCACCGTTCTCGACGAGGCGGGCGTGGCCGTGTCCCCGGACGATTTCTCGCGGTACGTACAGCGGCTGGAGGCGGCCGGCGCGCTGCCCGGCGGGCCCGCCCCGCAGCGGGTGCCGCCGCATCTGGCCGGGCTGTGGGCGACCCGTGACGAGAGCGCGGAGCGGCACCGCGCCGCGTACACGGGGCTCGCCCGCGAGGTGGCCCTCCCCGACGCGCGCCTGTACGACGCCCTGTACGACCGCCACATGACGCCGGCCGCCTGGCAGCCGTACCCGGACGCGCCGAGGTGCTCGGTGAGCTCCCGCCGGCGGGGCGTCGGCGTCGCGGTGGTCAGCAATATCGGGTGGGACCTGCGACCGGTGCTGCGCGCGCACGGCCTGGACTGTGGGTGGACGCATACGTCCTGTCGTACGAGCACGGCGTCCAGAAGCCGGACCCGCGGCTCTTCGAGGCCGCCTGCGAGGCGCTCGGCCACGCTCCGCGCGACGTCCTGATGTCGGCGTCGACCGCCGCGCGGACGGCGGCGCGGCGGCACTGGGGTGCGCGGTGCACTTCGTGGACCATCTGCCGGCCGACGAGCGGCCCGCGGGACTGCGCCCGGTGCTCGCACGCGTGGACTGACAGAAAAGCGTCCGCATCCGGCGGTCCCCCGCGCCGCCGGATGCGGACGACAAGCCCACGGAGCAGGCCCGGCAAGGCGCCTGTCCTGGGAGCACTGAGTATATTGGCTATGGGCCAGTCAACGCAGGAGTTATCAGGATGTCCCCGCGCAGCGCATCGGTCAATGAAGAATTGCGCCGCCGTTCCCGTGAGCGGTTGCTGCAGGCCACGGTGGAGCTCGTCGGGGAGCGGGGGTACGAGGCGACGACGCTCGGCGACATCGCGGACCGGGCCGGATCGCGCGCGGACTGGTCTCGTACTACTTTCCCGGGAAACGGCAGTTGCTGCAGTCGGCCGTGCACCGGCTGATGCACCGGACGCTCGAAGCGGCCCTGGAGCGCGAACCGCGCACCGAGGACGGCCGTGAGCTGCTGGCCCGCGCGATCGACGCCGTACTGGGGCTCGCGTGCGACCAGCCGGTGCTCATGCGTACGCACATGGCGGGCATCCTCCAGGCTGAGGGTTTCGTGCAGTGTCCCGAACAGCAGCGGCTCGCGGAGCTGCTGCGGGGCACTGTCGTGCGCCATGGATCACGGGACGTGGACGCCGACTATCCGCTGCTGCGCGCGCTGCTGATGGGCGCGGTGTTCGCCGCGCTGCTGCCGGGGGCGCCGATGCCGATGCCGCGCCTGCGGGCCGAGTTGTTCCAGCGGTACGGGCTGGACTGGGAGCTCGGCGTGCCGCCGGGCGGAGAACCGCCCGGCGGCACGCTCGTGCTCGGGGTGGATCAGCGGCGGTAGTCGGGCTGCGTCTGCACGTTGAGCTCGCTCAGCCGCACCCGCTGGGCGCCGTCGGTGCGCTTGTCGTTGAGCTTCAGGACGTCGAAGCCCTTGGCCATGTCGTTGGAGTAGATGTAGCCGTTGTAGTAGTACGCCGACCAGGACCCGGCGGTGGACAGGGTGGTCGTGCTGAGGGGACCGCGCTCGAAGAAGGCGATCTCCTTGGGCTTGGCCGAGTCGGTGAAGTCCCAGACGGAGATGCCGCCCTGGTACCAGGCCTGGACCATGATGTCCTTGCCCTTGACGGGGATCAGCGAGCCGTTGTGGGCGACGCAGTTCTCGGTGTCGGCCTGGTGGCGGTCGATCTTGAAGTAGCTCTTGAAGACCAGCTTGCGCTTGTCGCCCTTGCCGGTGATGTCGTAGATGCCGTCGGCGCCGCGCTCGGAGCCCGTGGCCGCGTTGCAGGTGGCGGCGGAGCCACCGCCGAGCTCGTCGGTGAAGACGACCTTGTCGGCCTTCTGGTTGAAGGTCGCCGAGTGCCAGAACGCGAAGTTGACGTTGTCCTGGACGCGGTCGATGACCCTCGGCTCCTCCGGGTCCTCGATGTCGAAGAGGATGCCGTCACCCATGCAGGCACCGGCGGCCAGGTCCTTCGAGGGCAGCACGGTGATGTCGCGCAGCCGGTGGTCTTGGAGACGCCCGGGTTGGTGGGCGCGCCCGGGTTTCCGCCGTCCGGGAAGAGCACCGGGAAGCCCACGACCGCGGACTTCTCCGGGGCGCGGCGCGGCACCTTGATGATGGAGATGCCGTCGTGCGGCGGCTTGCAGTCCGGGAACGTCTCGCTCGGCGAGTACGAGGAGACGTAGACGTAGACGTTGCGTCCCTCGGGCACCAGGGTGTGCGTGTGCGAACCGCACGCGGTCTCGACGGCGGCGACGTACCGCGGGTTCCTCTTGTCGCTGATGTCGAAGATCTTCATGCCCTCCCAGGAGGACTTCTCCGTCGCGGGCTGCGAGGTGCTCGTGCACGAGTTGTCGCTGCGCGAGGAGTCCGTGGAGAGGAAGAGCAGGTCCCCGGAGACGGAGATGTCGTTCTGCGAACCGGGACACAGAACCTGGGAGACCGTCTTCGGGGCCCTCGGGTTGCTGATGTCGAAGATCCGGAAGCCGTCGTAGTTGCCCGCGAAGGCGTACTTCCCCTGGAACGCCAGGTCGGAGTTGGTGCCCTTGATCGCGTCCTTGGGGATGTTCACCAAGTGCTCGATGTTCTTGCTGTGGACGATCTCGTCCACGCCGGGTATCTCGCCGTTCTCGATGGCGGCCCTGGCTTCGGCCTGCTGTGAGGTGGACAGGCCCTTCTTCTTCGCGGGCGCGTCTCCCGGGTCGGGGGTCGCGGCCGCGGGACCGGCCGTCAGCAGCGTGGCGAAGAGCCCGGCTGCGGCTGCCGCCACGCCCAGACGTCTGCGCCGCACGCGGGTGATGTGCAACGAGGTCACTGCGTCCTCCCTTGTGTCCGTTCGTAGTTGAACGGTTCGTACACCCCGGCAGTATCGTCGTTTGCATGCACATCTCAACAGATGGCAACGAAGACGTAATGAAAGTTTTTGATCATCGGTGTGTGGAAGCGTGCTAAGAACAGACACCAACCACCCCACATGCCCCAGGAGGTCGCCGTGTTGATCCGCCGCAGCTCCGCACGCGCCCGCAGACTTTCGTGTGTGGCGGCGACGGTCGCGATCGCCGTACTCGGTCTCGGCGCCTGCGACGCGGGGAGCGAGGAGGCGCCGAGGGCGAAGGCGGCCGCCGGGCCTTCGGTGGTCGCGCCGGGCAAGCCGGGCGAGCCGGCGAAGACCATGTCGGCGGAGGAGGCGGAGAAGGCCCTGCCCGACGGTTCCCCCAACGGGGCGGACTTCTCGTACGCGCGGATGATGATCGAGCATCACGGCCAGGCGCTGGTGATGACGGAACTCGCGCCGAAGCGCGCCGCGTCGGCGAAGGTCAAGCGGCTCGCCGAGCGGATCGCGGCGGCCCAGGGGCCGGAGATCGGCGCCATGCGGGGCTGGCTCGACAACAACGGCGGCAAGAAGCACCGGGGCGGCCACGACCACACCTCGATGCCGGGGATGGCCACGGAGAAGCAGCTCGCGCAGTTGCGCGCGGCCAGGGGCAAGGACTTCGACCGGCTCTTCCTGGAACTGATGGTCATTCACCACGAGGGGGCGGTCGGCATGGCGACCGAGGTCCTCTCGCAGGGGAACAACGTCCAGGTCGAGGAGATGGCGACCGATGTGCTCGCGCAGCAGAGCGCCGAGATCGGCAGGATGCGCGACATGATGTGAACGCCCCCGGTTCTAGCGGCGGTTGTGGCGGGGGGACAGAAGGCCCTCGTCACGCGCGCCCGCGATCAGCCGGAGGGACCTGCGGCGGCTGCGCCCCGTCGCGCACATCCACCGCGAGCACGGGTCCCGCCCCGCCTGCTGGGCGGCCCGGTACGCCTGAGCCGCGATCCGCCGGCCCGCCCTGCCGCCGGGCCAGGACGGGCGGGCGCGCCCGACGGGCGGCGGCTGCGGCCCGTCCGCCGCGACGGCGGGTGTACGCGAGGCCTCGGCGGCCACCCGGCAGGCACCGCCGGCCGGTTCCTCGACCCACTCCGCAGCCACCGTGAAGCCGTCGAGCGGCAGGTCCGCACACACCTCCTCGACGGTGATCCGCTCGGCCGACATCGTGGCGAGTACGTCGATCACGGCGCCGTCGGCGAAGGTGAGCCGCACGTTGAACCAGGCGGGCCGGGGCGGGGAGACGGCGTCGGCGGCCCGGCCCTCCGGGACCCGTACGGGCCGTACCGGCGCCGCCGCATTCGGTTCATAATGGTTGTTGACATCAAAAAAAGCACTTTCCAGCACGGTGGAAACGTAACCCCGTCCCGCCCCCGGCCCGCCACGGCGCGCAGCGTGTACGACGCAAGGCACCCGGTGGAGGGGCTCCCGCGCCGTTCGGGCCATGGGGCGGACACCTCCCCCGGCCCGCCGTTCGGTGTCATGCTGGAGACCTTCGCGGGAAGGAGCCCCCGCCGTGCTTCGAGTCGCAGTCATCGGTTCAGGCCCCAGCGGGGTCTACACCGCGCAGGCCCTGGTGCAGCAGAGTGCGGTGCCCGACGTGCGGGTGCACGTACTGGACCGGCTGCCCTGTCCGTACGGACTGGTGCGCTACGGCGTCGCACCGGACCACGAGAAGATCAAGTCGCTCCAGAACAGCCTGCGCACCGTGCTCGAAGACGAACGGATCACCTTCGTGGGCCACGCCGAGGTGGGAACGGCCGGGCTGACCTGCGCGCGGCTGCTGGAGCTCTACCACGCGGTGGTGTACTGCGTCGGGGCCGCGACGGACCGCAGGCTCGGCATTCCGGGCGAGGACCTGCCCGGGAGCTGGTCGGCCACCGACTTCGTCTCCTGGTACAGCGCCCATCCGGACGCGTCCGGGCGCGGCTTCACGCTGGGCGCGCGTTCGGCCGTCGTGATCGGGGTGGGCAACGTGGCGGTGGACGTGGCCCGCATCCTGGCGCGCGGCGCGCAGGAGCTGCGGGCCACCGATGTGCCGCAGCCGGCGCTCGACGTGCTGGCGCAGCCGGGTGCGCGAGGTGCACATGGTGGGCCGGCGCGGCCCTTCGCAGGCGAAGTTCACCACCAAGGAACTGCGGGAGCTCGGCACCCTGCCGGACGCCGGAATGGTCGTACGGCCCGAGGAGCTCGCCCTGGACCCGGCGTACGCGGATCCGGGGTCGGCGGCGGCCGCGGCCCTTCCCGCCGTGAACCGGCGCAATGTCGAGGTACTGAGGGGCTGGGCCGCCGCGGGCGGCTGCGGGGAGCGGGCGCGCCGTATCCACGTGCGGTTCTTCCTGCGGCCCGTGGAGGTGCTGGAGGAAGGCGGGCGGGCGGCGGGGGTGCGCTTCGAGCGCACGGTGCCCGACGGCAGCGGCGGCATACGCGGCACGGGAACGTACGAGGACGTGGAGGCGCAGCTGGTGCTGCGGTCGTCGGTTACCGGGGGACGCCGCTCGCCGGCCTGCCGTTCGACCCGGGGAGCGGGACGGTGCCGCATGCCGGGGGTCGCGTCCTGCGGGAGGGCGTCCCGTCGCCGGGCGAGTACGTGGCGGGCTGGATCAAGCGGGGCCCGACGGGCGTCATCGGCACCAACCGGCCGTGCGCCAAGGAGACGGTGGCGTCGCTCCTCGCGGACGCGCCGGCGCTCGCCCGGCGCCCACTCGTGGACGACCCATGCTCGACGCACTGCGGGAGTCGGGGATCCGCCCGGTCGTGTGGAGCGACTGGCGGGCGATCGAGGCGGCGGAGGCGGCGCTGGGCGTCTCCCTGGGGCGCCGGTCGGTGAAGCTCCACGACTGGGCGGGGCTGCTGGCCGCCGCGCACGGCGGGGCCTGACGGCCCGCCGTGCGTCCCTCGGCGTCAGCCGTCGGTGCCGAGCCGGTCCGCCTCCAGCGCCGCCGCCGCGAGGACGGCGGTCGAGGAGGCCGGGGAAGAGCAGGTCCAGGTCCTCACGGCGCAGCCCGTTGAGTTTGGCCGTTCCCCGGTAGACCTGCCGGATCACACCGCTCTCGCGCAGTACGCGGAAATGGTGGGTGGTCGTGGACTTGGTGACGGGGAGGGTGAAGTACGAGCAGGAGAGCTCGGACTCGGCCACCGCCATCTCACGGACGATGCGCAGTCGCATGGGGTCGGAGAGCGCGTGGAGCACCCCTTCGAGGCGGATCTCGTCGCGCGTGGGGTGCGCGAGTTCACGCGCACTCGTCGTAACGGCGTTCACGGCGTCTCCAGTTCGTCCGGGAGCACCATTGTACGATACTCATCGTAATTCGATGCGGATCGCCCTGCGGGCGGGGCCGGCCGGGTCGCGGCCCCGCTCACGGGGGGACGCTCAGACCGCGCGGTGGTACTGGTCGGGCGTGTGCACCTCGCCGCCCAGTTCGCGCGCGGCGTGGCGGGCGAACGAAGGGTTGCGCAGCAGTTCCCGGCCGAGCAGTACGGCGTCCGCCTGGCCGTCGGCCAGGATCTTCTCGGCCTGCACCGGGTCGGTGATCAGGCCGACCGCGGCCACGGGCAGCCCCGCCTCGGTGCGGACCCGCTCCGCGAACGGCACCTGGTAGCCGGGGCCGACGGGGATCCGCGTCCGCGGCGCGAGTCCGCCCGTCGAGACGTCGAGCAGGTCCACCCCGTGCGCCCGCAGCTCACGGGCGAAGCGGACGGTGTCGTCGCAGTCCAGCCGTCCCGCTCGTCCTCGGGGTTCTCGGTCAGCCAGTCGGTGGCCGAGATCCGGAAGAACAGCGGCAGGTCCTCGGGCCACACCGCGCGCACCGCGTCCACGACCTCCAGGGCGAAGCGCGTGCGGTTCTCGAAGGAGCCGCCGTACGCGTCGGTGCGGTGGTTGCTGTGCGGGGAGAGGAACTCGCCGATCAGATAGCCGTGCGCGCCATGGATCTCGGCGACCTTGAACCCGGCCGCGAGGGCCCGCCGCGCCGCGTCCGCGAACTGTCCGACGATCTCCGCGATCTGCCCGGTGGACAGTTCGGCGGGCGCCGGGTGGCCCTCGTCGGTACGGCAGCGGGCGCGGCGCGACGGGCTGCCAGGCCTCGGGGTCCGCGACGATCGGGGCGCCGCCGCGCCAGGGACGGTCGGTGGACGCCTTGCGCCCGGCGTGCGCCAGCTGGATGCCGGGGACCGTTCCCTGGCTCTCCAGGAACGCGGTGATGCGGCGCAGCGCCTCGACCTGCCGGTCGTTCCAGATGCCCAGGTCGGCCGGGCTGATCCGGCCCTCGGGGCTGACCGCCGTGGCTTCCACCAGGATCAGGCCGGTGCCGCCCGTGGCGCGGGCGGCGTAGTGGGCGAAGTGCCAGTCGTGCGCGACACCGGCGTTCGGCCCGAACACCTCCGCGCTGTACTGGCACATGGGCGCCATCCAGATGCGGTTGGGGATGGCCAGCGATCGCAGGCTGTAGGGCTCGAAGAGGGCGCTCACGAGGGACTCCGTTTCGACTGGTGCAGCCGGGCCGACTGCGCTTAGTACGATACACACCGTACTACGGCGTTCGTCAAACTACGAGGTCTCTCGTACAACCGCGCCTCAGCCGGCGAACGGCGTCGGGGGCAGCCCCCGGCCCGCTCCCGGAAGCACCAGCAGCGAACCGGAGAGCGGATGCGGGGCGGCAAGGCCGGTCCGGGCCGTGGTGACGTACAGGTCACACAGGCCGGCGCCGCCGAAAGCGCAGGCCGTGGGGCGGCGCACGGGCAGTGCGACGACCCGGTCGAGCCGCCCGTCCGGCGTGTACCGGCGGACCGCCGCGCCGTCCCAGAGCGCCACCCAGACACAGCATCGGCGTCGACGGTCAGGCCGTCGGGGAAGCCCGCACCGGTCTCGATCTCCGCGAGCCGGCGCCGGTTCACGGCCTCACGGCCGTCGAAATCGAAGACATCGATACCGCGGGTGGGGCTGTCGACGTAGTACATGAGCCGTCCGTCGGGGCTCCAGTCCGTGCCGTTGCTGACGGCGGCGGTCAGCGCCCGCACGGCCGTGCCGTCCGGTGCGACCCGGGTGAGGCTTCCGCCGCCCGGCTCCTCGTCGTAGCGCATGGTGCCCGCCCACAGCGCCCCGTCGGGGGCGACGGCCGCGTCATTGCCGCGGCGGCCCGGCACGGGGTCGCGCACCAGCCAGGAGAAGGCCAGATCGGGCCCGTACAGACCGATCCCGTCGCGGAGGTTGACGACCAGGCCGCCGCCCGCTCGCGGCTTGGCCGCGCCGACGTGCTGTCCGGCGGCCATGACCGTACGACGGCCGCTCGCCGGGTCGTACGTGTGGATGCGCGCGACAGGATGTCCACCCAGACCAGCCGGCCCGCCGCCGTGTCCCAGGTCGGCCCCTCGCCGAGCGACGCCCGCTCCCGTACCGCGACGTCCGGCCTCGCGAACGGCCTCACGGACGGGCTCGCTACCGGTCTCACGGGCGGACCCGGTGACCGAGGCGGACCGACAGGTCGGTCGCGCCCTTGGCCGCCAGCTCGGCCAGCTCGGCCTCCCGCTCCTCGCTCCACCGGATCATGGGTACGGAGATGGAGAGCGCGGCGACGACCCGGCCCGCGCTGTCCCGCACCGGGGCGGCCACGCAGCTCACATCCGGGTTGGACTCCCGGTGCTCGAAGGCGAGCCCGCGCTCCCGGATCTTCGCGAGTGCGGTACGCAACTCCCCCGGATCGGTAATGCTGTTGGGGGTCATGGCGGCGAATTCACGGCCTTCGATGCGGGCGTCGAGCTGGGCCTGCGGCAGCGAGGCGAGCAGCATCTTGCCGACGGAGGTGCAGTGCGCGGGCAGCCTGCGGCCGGCGGCCGAGACCATCCGGACCGCGTGCGTCGAGTCCACCTTGGCGATGTAGATGACGTCCGCGTCCTCCAGGATGGCGACATGAACGGTCTCGTCACAGGTCTCGGCGACCTCCCGGGCCACCTGCTGCCCCTCGGCGGCGAGATCGAGCTGCTCCGCGTACCGGCTGCCGAGCTGGTACGTACGCACACCGAGCCGGTAGCGGCCGGGCTGGTCGGGCACGGGCACCACGTAGGAGCGCGCGGCGAGCGTGGTGAGCAGCTCGTGCACCGTGGTGCGCGGCAGCCGGAGCTTGCGCGTGACATCGGGCGCGGACAGCGTGCCGTCCCCTTCCAGGAACAGCTCGAGTATGTCCAGCGACCTGGTCACCGCCGGAACCAGTCGTCCCACGATCGGCCACCCACCTCTTCTGTTCGAAACTCCGGTCATTGACCGGTATGACGAACACAGGCTAGCCGCAGGTTCGTTCGCCCGGCAATGGCCGCGCGGGGACGGCGCGGGTGGCGCAGGGGCGGCGGGCAGGCCATTGACACCCTGAGGACCGGCTGATTACGGTCACGCCAGAATTTCGAACGCATAACGAAATCTCGAACACCTCCGAGGGGCAACCGCCTTGCGCATTACGGGAATCAGCACGCACGTCGTCGGGACACCCTGGCGCAACCTCACCTATGTCGTCGTCCGTACGGACGAAGGTCTCACCGGTGTCGGCGAGACCCGGATGCTGGGCCGCACCGACGCGCTGCTCGGCTATCTCCGCGAGGCCGAGGCCAATCACATCGCGGGATCCGACCCCTTCGCCGTCGAGGATCTCGTCCGCAGGATGAAGTACGGCGACTACGGACGGGCCGGCGAGATCGTCATGTCGGGCATCGCGGTCGTGGAGATGGCCTGCTGGGACATCAAGGGCAAAGCGCTCGGCGTGCCGGTCTGGCAGCTGCTCGGCGGAAAGGTCACCGACAGGGTCAAGGCGTACGCCAACGGCTGGTACACCACGGAGCGCACCCCCGAGGCGTACCACAAGGCCGCGCAGACGGTCGTCGAGCGCGGTTACCGCGCGCTGAAGATCGATCCGTTCGGAACCGGGCACTACGAGCTCGACCACGCCGGCACGCTCTACGCGGTGTCGCTGATCGAGGCCGTACGGGACGCGATCGGCCCGGACACCGAGCTGATGCTGGAGATGCACGGGCGGTTCTCCCCCGCCACGGCCGTACGGCTCGCCCGCGAGCTGGCGCCCTTCGAGCCCGCCTGGCTGGAGGAGCCGGTCCCGCCGGAGAACCTCAAGGCGCTGGAGAAGGTCGCCGCCAAGGTGGACATGCCCATCGCCACCGGCGAGCGCATCCACGACCGGATCGAGTTCCGCGAACTGTTCGAGTCGCAGGCCGCCGACATCATCCAGCCGGACGTGGGACACATCGGCGGCATCCTGGAGACCAGGAAGCTCGCCGCGACCGCCGAGACGCACTACGTGCAGATCGCCCCGCACAACGTGGGCGGCTCCGTACTGACCGCGGCGAGCCTCCAGCTGGCCGCCTGCACCCCGAACTTCAAGATCCTCGAACACTTCAACGACTTCGCCGACGCGGAGATCAAGAAGGTGGTGCGCGGAGCGCCCGAGGTGGTCGACGGCTGCTTCGAGGTCTCCCACGCGCCCGGCCTCGGCGTCGAGCTCGACACGGATGCGGCGGCCGAATTCCCGCAGCAGCAGGCCAGGTTCGACCTGTGGGCCGAGGGCTGGGAGCAGAGGAAGCCGAAGTGATCAGCCGCGCGATCGTCGTCGAGCGGCCCGGTTCGCACCGGCTGGTGACGGGACCGCCGCCCGGGCCGGGCCCCGGCGAGGTGGTGGTGCGGGTCGCCGCCGCCGGGATCTGCATGAGCGATCGCGAGGTGTACGACGGTCATCGCGACGCGGCGTACGTACGCTATCCGGTGATTCCGGGGCACGAGTGGTCCGGGACCGTCGAGGCGGTCGGCGAGGGGGTCGACACGGGGCTCCTCGGACGCAGGACCGTCGCCGAGGGGTTCCGGTCCTGCGGCGCCTGCGAGCGGTGCCGCAGCGGCGACACGTCGCTGTGCGCGTCGGGGTACGACGAGACGGGCTTCACCCGGCCCGGCGCCTTCGCCGACCATGTCGTCGTGCCCGCCCGGCTGCTGCACCCGCTCGCCGCGACGCCGACCTGCGGGCCGCCGCGCTCCTGGAGCCGGCCGCCGTGGTCGCCTCCGCCGGACGGGCCGGGCGGGCCGGGGCGGGCGAGCGGGTGGCCGTGGTGGGCGCGGGCACCCTCGGCCTGCTGGCCGTGCAGTTGCTGGCGGCCGGCAGCCCCGGTGAGTTGACGGTGTTCGACCCGCGCATGGAACGAGCCGTTCAGGCACTGGAGTTCGGGGCGACCCACGCGTGTACGCCCGAGGAGACGCAAGACCTCGCGGGACGCTACGACCTGGTCGTCGAGACCGCCGGGGCGCCTTCCACCGCGGCCTCGTCCTGCCTGCTGGCCCGCCGCGGCGGCCGGGTGATCCTCACCGGGATCTTCACCGCGGGTGCGACGGGGATCGACCTGGTGCATCTGTCACTGAGCCAGCTGACCGTGCGGTCCGTCTTCGGGGCGCCGTCGTCGGCCTGGGCCTTCGCCGTACGGGCGTTCGGCACCGGGCTGATCGACCCGCGGCCACTGATCACCCACGAGTTCCCGCTGGAGCGGTTCGGCGATGCGGTGGCGCTTGTCGGGGGCGGCGATCCGAAGACCGGGAAGGTGCTGCTGCGGCCGTCGTGAGCGGCCGGAGACCTTTCCTCTCCCGGCGCGGCCGCAGCCGTCCGGCAGTGACCGGCGCGCAGGCGTGCGCCATGAACCGAATCCTGACCGAGATGCCGAACCAAGGAGTCCCGTGACAGCCCCGTCAGCCCCCCGCCGCCCCGGCGCCGACGCCCTCGCCCGCATCGGCCACGCCACACCGGACGACAACCCTGCGGACTCCTCCCCGCACGCGTTCCCCGACGGCGGCACCTGGCGCACCGAGGTGCCCTCGGTGGAGGGTCCGGAGGCGCTCGCCGTCGGCTCGCAGAGTTCGCGCCTCGACGTCCCGGTCCACCGCATCAGCCAGGGCAGCGGCATCTGGATGCTCACCGACGCCGACATCACCGAGATGGTGGAGTCCTGCGCGGAACGCGACATCGAGCTCTGCCTGTTCACCGGGCCGCGCGGCACCTGGGACACCGGCGCGGCCACCCGCACCGAATCGGGCGGCGCAGGGCTCGCGCCCGCGGCCATGACGCCCTGGCCGGCTGTGTCGAAGACGCCCTGCGGGCATCGGCGCTGGGGGTGAGGTGCCTGCTGGTCGCCGACGAGGGCGTGCTGTGGACGCTGCACCGGCTGCGCGCCGACGGGCTGCTGCCCGCCGACACCACCTTCAAGGTGTCCGCGCTGATCGGCCCGGTCAATCCCGCTTCGTACGCCGTGTACGAGAGGCTCGGGGCGGACTCCGTCAACATCCCCTCCGACCTCACCCTCGCCCACTTCACCGAGATCCGCCGGGTCAGCCGCGCCCCCATGGACCTCTACGTGGAGGCCCCCGACGACCTCGGCGGCTACATCCGGATGTACGAGGCGGCGGAGCTGATCCGGCGCGGCGCACCGCTCTACCTCAAGTTCGGGCTTTCGAAGTCCCCCGGCATCTATCCGTACGGCGCCCAGCTGCGCGACACCGCGCTGGCCGGCGCCCGTGAGCGCGTACGCCGGGGACGTCTCGTACTCGATCTGCTCGCCCGGCACGGCGCGGACGGCGGGATGTCCCCGCTCGGCTCCCGGCTGCCCGGTGCTCTCCACCGGTTCCCCCTCACCGCCTCCGAGAAGGACTGACCCGTCATGACGCGCGGGTGAGCGCGCGTACGGAGAGGCCGTGGGGGAACGGCACACCGCGAAAGCCCCCTGCCGGATCAGGTTCCGGCAGGGGGGCTTCGGACTGCGTCGGGCCGGGTGTCAGCCGGTCCTGATGCGCATGAAGGTGACGGAGTTCGCGGGGAAGGTGTACGTGAAGGTGTCGTCGACCCCGTCGAGAGTGGAGCTGCGGGGCCTGATCGGCCGGTCGGTGGAGGTGTTGACCGCGTCCGGGTCGCCCTGGAGCGTGGTCAGCCGGGCCTTGGACGCCACGCCGGCGTGCGGCCGAGGTCGATCTCCGTACGGGCGGGGGCGCCCTGGGCGTTGACGACCTTGACGATGAGCTCGCCGGTCGCCTTGTCGCGGGTGACGACCTGGCGGAAGGGCTCGGCGGTCTTGTCGTCGGTGAAGCTGCCCCACTCCTTCCCGTCCAGGAACAGGGTCACCTGCCGGCCGCGCACCTTGACCTCGATGTCGTACGTACGGCCGCTCTCGATGGTCGTACCGCGCTCTATGAGCGTCTGCTTGGCGCCGCCCGCGGCCTTCTCCACGACGGAGCGGGTGTTGCCCCAGCCGCCGAGGTTCCACCAGTAGTAGTTGCCGGTGTCCTTGACTCCGAAGGCGACGAGGAAGCCCTCCTTGCCGGACTTCTTCGTGGCCTTCAGCTTCAGGTCGTAGTCGTGCCAGGCGGCGTCGCCCGCCGTGACGAGGGTGTTCTCGGCGGCGGCGTCGGACTGGACGTACGCACCGTCCTGGACGGACCAGGAGCCGGTGCCGGCCGCCTTCGTCCAGCGGCTGTCACCACCGGAGAAGTCGTCGGTGAACAGGCTTTCGCCGTCCGCCGACGTGACCCGCACGTCGTCGTACGCGGCGGCCGTCGCCCAGGTGGACAGGCCGACGGCGCCGGTGATCGGGCCGCTGACGGCGGGGGTGCCGGACGCACGGCTCGGTACCACCTCGTCACCGACGTTGTTCATGAAGAGCTTCTGCGTCTCGTAGCTGGCGCTGCCCCATGAGTCGGTGTTGTCGAACCAGATCATGTCGGGCCGCCACTGCGCGTCATGGGTGTCGGCGAGGAGCGGGGCGTACGAGGCGAGCTTGACGACGTCCGCGTTGCGTTCGAGGCCGGTCATGAAGGCGGCTTCGGCGAGGGCGTTGGAGAAGCGGTTGTCCAGGGACGCGTACTCGCCGAGGAAGACCTTGGGGCCCTTGCGGTCGTAGGCGTCGTAGCGGTCGTTGTTCTCCAGGAACCACTGCGGGCTGTTGTAGTAGTGCTCGTCGACCATGGCGACACCGGCGTCGCGGTTCAGCTGCCAGGCGCGGTCGAAGGTGGTGCCGCTGTCGTCGGGGCCGGAGTTGCTGATGACGGTGATGTCCGGGTACTTCGCCTCGATGGCCTTGCGGAACTCGGTGAAGCGCGCGAAGAACTCGTCGGGGAGGTTCTCCTCGTTGCCGACCTCCAGATGGGTCAGGCCGAAGGGCCTGGGGTGGCCCATCCGCGCCCGCTTCTTGCCCCACGGGGAGGACACGGGTCCGTTGGCGAACTCGATGAGGTCGAGCGTGTCCTGGATGTGGCGCCGGAGCAGCGCGGGGTCGTCGGTCGCCTTGTTCTCGCCGCAGCCGGTGACGAGGGCGGGGACGACGGGCAGGGCCATCGCGCCGATGTCCTCGGCGTACTGGAAGTACTCGTAGTAGCCGAGGCCGTAGGTCTGGTTGTAGCCCCAGAAGTTGGCGTTCACCGCCCGCTCCTCGACCGGTCCGACGGTGTCCTTCCACTGGTAGGACCGCTTGCGCTCGAAGTTCGGGGCCTCGTACGCCTCGTGGCTGCCGGTGTTGACCAGGCAGCCGCCGGGGAAGCGCAGGAAGCCGGGCTTCAGAGCGGCTATCTTCTCGGCGAGGTCCTTGCGCAGGCCGTTCGGCCGGCCCTTGTAGGTGTCGCGGGGGAAGAGCGAGACCATGTCGAGCCGTACGGTGCCGCTGCCGCCGGCGGTGACGGCGAGCCGGCCGGCGTCGCCGGTCGTGCGGGCGGTGAGTGTTCCGGTGTACTTGGCCCAGCGGTCGCCGCGTGCCGTGATGCGCAGGGGCTTCGCCAACTGGGTGGAACCGTCCCGCAGTTCGACGCTGAGCGGCGTTCCGCCCGCACGGTCGGTGCGCGCCCACACCGAGAAGTCGTACTTCTTGCCGGCCTGCACGGCGATCCCCGCGTTGTAGCCGGAGTTCGCGATGCCGAAGCGGTCGCCGCTGCCGTTGCCGTCGCCGTTGAGGTCGAGCCGCAGGTAGCGCCGGTTGCGCTCGTTCAGGCGCCCGCCGTCGTCCACGACGCGCGCCGTGCCGGTCGCCGCGCCGCTCGCGGGTCTCGCTCCAGGCGGTCAGCGGGGTGTACGCGCGGTTGTCGACGCGGTCGTACTCGAAGGAACGATTCTGCACGAGTTCGGCGTACAGGCCGCCGTCGGCGGCGTGGTTGATGTCCTCGTAGAACACGCCGTACATCGAGTCGTCGATCGCGGGCCCGGTCCCGGCCGGGTCGACATCGATCGAGTAGTCGGCCGCTTCCGCCGCGGCCGGGGCCTCGGCGGGTGCGACGACGAGTGCGGCCGTCAGACCGGTGAGGACGGCCGCGACGGCGAGACCACGTCCGGGCCTTCTCGGACCTTGCATCTGGGCTCCTGGTGTTTCGTTCGAAATATCGGACATTGACCACAATCCCGAACGAGAACATAGGCAGGTGCCCGCAGAAGGTCAACTCCCCTGCACCATGAGGAAATTCTTTCGTGGCGGATTACGCGCGGCGCCGGAGGCTGACGTCCGCGTCCGCGGGGTAGCTCTGGGTCCAGTGGCGCCCGGCGTCCGACGTCCACGTGACGTGGACGGTGCCGCCGTCGGTCCTGACGCGGTCCACCGTGATCGTGCGCTCCCCGCTGCGTACGTCACCGCGACGCGCTCGCCCGCCTTGGACGGTCGGGTACGTGTCCCCGGCCTGCGCCTCGGCCGCGTCGGCCGCCCGCAGAAGCGCCGCGGCCAGCTCCCGGGCCTGTGCGGGGGTGGCGACCAGGGGGACGTACGCACTGCCCCGCGCACCGATGTGGACCTGCCCCGCCTCCGCGTCCGCGGACGGTCCCGGGGCGACCTCGACGAGGCCGCGGGCCGTCCGGGGCGGTGTGCATGCGGATGTCGGGCATGTTTCTCTCCTCAGGCGTGCGCGCCCGCCGTGACCGTGCCGACGGGCGCTTCGGGAACGCCCTCCATGATCCCCCGGCTCCCGGCTCCCGGCTCCCGGCTTCCGGTCCCCGGCCCTGCGGCTCGCGGGCGCGCTCCCCGTCCCCCGGCCGCTACCAGTCGCCGTCGGCCACCGGCTTGCCCGGTGCGTCACCGAGCGGCTTCACCTGGTGCGGGGACGGCTGCTGCCACGGCGTGTGGTCCTCGCCCAGCCACTCGCCGACCGGCTTCACGCCGACCCAGGGTGTCCGTGGCCGCCAGGTCCTCGCCGTCGGCGTCGTAGTAGTCGAACCAGGGCAGGCCCGCCCGGGTGTACGCGGCCCGGTCCACGGGGGACGGCGGAGGCTCTTCGCCGGTGATGCGCCGCCACTCCGGGGGCGTCACCAGGTGGACGAAGACCCGGCCGGACGGCTCGTCGGCCCAGTCGGAAGCGGGCCGGTCGTCCTTGTAGACCTCCTGGCGCATGGAGCCGCCCACTCCCAGCCCCATCGCCGCCGCCCGGGGCCGGGGAGCGCCGCCCGGCCTGCCGCCGGGCCGGCGGACATCAGGGCCGGGGGCGGTGTGACGGCCCCCGGGGCCGCCATGCCGTACCCGGCCGTCAGACCGTGGCCCTCCCCCGGGGCCGGCTGCTCCGCCGCCCGCCTCTGCTGCTCCCGCCACGCCGCCAGCGGGCCGTCCTTGAGCGGCCACGCCTGCAGTTGCAGCCCGCCCCACTTCTCCTCGCCGGTGACCTGGCCCTCCACGGTCGCGCCCATCCCCAGCGGCACCGCGACGAACTGCCGCACCGTGCCCGTCCCGGAGTTGATTCCGTCGAGCCACGGCTGACGCGGCAGCACCAGGTAGTTCTGCGGGTCCCGTGACAGCCCGCCGCTCCACGGCTTCCCCGACACCGCGCAGACCTTCCCCGCCCCCACCTGGAGGGCGCCCGGCTCCACGGTCCCGTCGAAGCTCAGCCACATCGCCTCCCGCAGATGCACGGGCAGCATGACGCCGCCTCTGGCCGACCACTCCGGAGGCACCGTGCCGGCGTAGTCCTCGACCCTGCGCAGCGGGAAGTTGCCCAGGCCCGGCGGCAGCGGGTGCGTCCCCTTCTCGGGCAGGCGCAGCGTACGTACGAAACGCACCCGCACCCCGCCCGGCAGCAGCAAGCTGTCCCCGTCGATCCGTACCGTCGCACCGGTCACCGGCGCACTCCCCTCACCTCGGTACCGCTGATCACTTCCCCCCGCTACCACGACCGCGCCGTACCGTCCGGTTCCGGCCGGAGGACGACGCGGGGGCCGGGGCGCCCGGCGTGCCGCCTGAACTGCGGCGACGCCCGCTTCGAGGGCCACTGTCAGTGGGCGGGTGCACACTGGCCCCGTATCTGAGACAACGGCGTCCTGGAGGTGTCGGCCATGACCGACGTACTGCTCACCGTGGGAACACGCAAAGGGCTCTTCACCGGCCGCAGGCGCGGCGGCGTATGGGAGTTCGACGGGCCGCATTTCAACGCGCAGGCGGTGTACTCGCTCGCCATCGACACCCGCGGCCCGGTGCCCAGACTGCTCGCCGGCGGGGACAGCGCGCACTGGGGCCCCTCGGTCTTCCACTCCGACGACCTGGGCACGACCTGGGTCGAACCGAAGCGGCCCGCCGTGAAGTTCCCGGAGTTCACCGGCGCGTCGCTGGAGCGGGTCTGGCAGCTGCACCCGGCGGGGCCCGAGGCGCCCGACGTGGTGTACGCGGGCACGGAGCCGGCCGCGCTGTTCCGGTCCGAGGACCGCGGCGAGTCCTTCGAGCTCGTACGGCCGCTGTGGGAGCACCCGACGCGCTCGCAGTGGGTGCCGGGCGGTGGCGGCGAAGGGCTGCACACGGTCGTCACCGATCCGCGTGACACCCGGGCCGTGACGGTCGCGGTGTCCACGGCCGGGGTGTTCCGCTCGCTGGACGGCGGGGCGAGCTGGGCGCCGTCCAACAAGGGGGTGTCGGCGGTGTTTCTGCCCGATCCGGACCCCGAGTTCGGCCAGTGCGTACACAAGATCGCCCAGGACGCGGCCGACCCCGACCGGCTGTACCTGCAGAACCACTGGGGGGTGTTCCGCAGTGACGACGCCGGGGCCAACTGGTCCGACATCGGGGCGGGGCTGCCCTCGACGTTCGGCTTCGCCGCCGCGTCGCATCCGCACCGCGCGGACACGGCGTACCTCTTCCCCATCACCGCGGACTCCGACCGGGTGCCCGCCGGAAACAAGTGCCGGGTCTACCGGACCGGGGACGCGGGCCGGAGCTGGGAGCCGCTGTCGGCCGGACTGCCGCAGGAGCCGCATTACGGAACGGTGCTGCGCGACGCGCTCTGCACGGACGACGCCGACCCGGCGGGGGTGTACTTCGGCAATCGCAACGGCGAGCTCTTCGCGAGTGCGGACGACGGGGACAGCTGGCAACTGCTCGCCTCCCACCTGCCGGACGTGCTGTGCGTACGGGCTGCGGCCATCGGCTGACCGACGCGGGCCGGCCGGGGGGACGGGGTGGCCGGCAGCCCGTACGCCGGGCGGCCGCCCTACGGCAGCCGCCAGTCCACCGGCTGGGCCCCCTGGCGGACCAGGAGTTCATTGGTGCGGCTGAAGGGCCGCGAACCGAAGAAACCGCGGTCCGCGACATGGGAGAGGGATGGGCGGACTCGATCGCCGGCAAGCCGTCGAGGAACGGTCGCAGATTACGGGCGTCACGTCCCCACAACACCGGGACCAGCGGCTTGCCGCGGGCCACCAGAGCGCGGATGGCCTGCTCGGTCACTTCCTCCCAGCCTTTGCCGCGATGGGCCGCGGGCTTGCGGGGCGCCGTGGTGAGTGCCCTGTTGAGCAGCAGCACGCCCTGACGCGTCCAGGGCGTCAGATCGCCGTTGGAGGGCCGGGGCAGCCCGAGGTCCGTGTGCAGCTCCCTGAAGATGTTCTCCAGACTGCCGGGCACAGGGGAGACGTCCGGCGCGACCGCGAAGCTCAGCCCGATGGCCATGCCCGGAGTCGGGTACGGATCCTGTCCCACGATCAGGACGCGGACCTCGTCGAAGGGCTGCTGGAAGGCACGCAGGACATGTGCTCCAGCGGGCAGGTAGGTACGGCCGGCCGCGATTTCCGCACGCAAGAAATCGCCCATCGCGGCGATGCGCCCGGCCACGGGGCGCAACGCCTCCGCCCACCCGGGCTCGACAAGTTCGTTCAACGGTAGTGCTGCCACGGCATGTCACTCTACTGGCGCACTGGACGCTCCCCCGCACCCAGCGGCGACCGCGGGCCCGGGTGGAGGCCGGCAGGTCCGTCCCGGTCCCACCGGTGCCGGTGCGGTGCGGTGCCGGTGCGGTGCCGGCGGCCAACTGGCCCGGGCGCACAAGGCCCGGGATAGGCTGCCGCCGTCACTGCCTCTTCTTCCTGGAGACGGTTCATGGGGTTACGCAGGCGTTCGCCGGAAAGCAGCGGTGTCGGTTGCGCCCGGTGATCAAGCGGCCCGGCTCCCGTCATCGGCGCGGCCCGGCCCCCTCGTTCGGGAAACCGCGCCATCAACTCACCGGCGCTGCCATGGGGTTGGCTTCCTTCGCGGCGTCCGAGGCGCGGCCGGCGGGCCGGTGGCTGCCGTGACGCCGTGGGTGCTGGGGGTCGACTCCGGCGGATCGGGGCTGCGGGTGGCGCTCGCGAGCACCTCGGACACCGGGGCCGTCGGGCGCACGGAGACCGCTGTGTCGCGTGAGCCCGTACGGACGGGCCCCGCCGGAATCGACGCGGCGCACCTGCTGGACCAGCTGCTGCCCATGACGCGCGCGCTCCTCGGCGGCGCCGGGGACGGCGCCGTGTCCCCCGTCACGATCGGCGCCGTCGCGGTCGGCGCCGCCGGGATGGCGACTCTCGGCGGCGATCTGCGCGCCCGGCTGCCCGGAGCGCTGGAGAACGCGCTGGGGGTCCGGCGTCTCGCGCTGGCCGCCGACGCCGTCACGGCGTACGCCGGAGCGCTCGGCCTGCGGCCGGGTGCGGTGGTCGCGGCCGGAACCGGGCTGATCGCGCTCGGTACGGACCTGTCCGCCTGGCGCAGGGCCGACGGCTGGGGGCACCTGCTCGGCGACTGCGGCAGCGGGGCCTGGATCGGCCGGGCCGGGCTCGAAGCGGCGATGCGCGCCCACGACGGGCGGCGCGGCGGCTCCCCCGCCCTGCTGGCCCGCGTGGAAGCGGTGTCGGGCCGCGCCCGAACTGCCCGGCCTGCTCTACCCGCGCACCGACCGGCCCGCCATGCTCGCCTCGTTCGCGCCGGAAGTGGCCCGCTGCGCCGCCGCGGATCCCGCCGACCCCGTCGCGCGGGCATCCTGCGGGAGGCGGCCGGGCACATCGGCCGACGGCGCCGCTGCCGTCTGCCCGCCGTCCGGAGAGTGCGACGTCGCGTTCACCGGCGGCCTGCTCAAGACGGGCGACGCGCTGCTCGTTCCCCTGCGGGCCGCGCTCGCCGAGCGGCTGCCAGCACGCGCGTACCGTCCTGGCCGCGGGAGATCCGCTGGCGGGGGCCGTGGCGCGTCGCCGCTTCGCTCACCACGCAGGGCCTGCGACTGCGGCCGACGGACGCCCTGCTGCTCGTACCGGCAGAGCAGGGTAGTCGAAGTCAAAGCGACTCACGGGATAAACCGGCACAGACACCGCTCGAACGCCCCCTCCCCGAACAGGACACCACCCGAACGCAGCAGCATGCGGCGCATGAGCTCCCCCACTGGGCCCGCATCCGGCCTGCCTGTACGAATGCCGCGACCCCGCCAGCCCGGACGGCACCGCCGGCCGGAACCCGTGGTGGCGCCCGAGGGCGCGCCCCGCGTTCTCCTCGCCGTCCCCGGCACCCCGGGCACGCGTCGCGCAGCCTGGCGGAGGAAGTCGTCAGCATCGCCCGTTCCGAGCTGCCCGGCCTCACCGCCCGGATCGGCTACCTCGACGGCGACGACGACGACACCCCACGCTCGAGAGCGTCCTCGCGCACACCGCCGCCGAGCGCACCGCCCGCTACGAGCAGGCGCTCGCCGCGGGCCGCGAGGCGCCGAGCCGCAGGGCCCGGCCGCCGTCGTGGTGCCGCTCCTCGCCGGCCCCGAGAGCGCCCTGATGCGCCGCATACGGCAGGCCGTCATGGACAGCCGCACCGCCGTCGAGCTGACCGACGTCCTCGGACCGCACCCGCTGCTCGCCGAGGCCCTGCACGTGCGCCTCTCCGAGACCGGTCTGGCCCGCGCCGACCGCGCCAGGCTGTTCACGGTCACCACCGCGGCCGACGGCATCATCCTGGCCACCGTGGGCGGCGACGAGGCCGTGCAGGCCGCCGGCATCACGGGCATGCTGCTGGCCGCGCGCCTCGCCGTACCGGTGATGGCTGCCGCGCTGGACGAGGAGGGTTCGGTCGCCGCCGTCGCGGAGCAGCTGCGCGGTTCCGGTTCGACCCAGCTCGCCCTGGCGCCGTACGTGATCGGCCCCGAGGTTCCCGACAGCCTCCTGGACGTGGCCGTCAAGGAGGCGGACTGCGCGACCGCCGAGCCGCTGGGTGCCTACCCGGCGATCGGCAAGCTCGCCCTGTCGCACTACACGACGGCTCTGGGCATCGCCCCGCAGCAGCTCGCGCAGGGCATGCCGGTCCACTGAGCAGAGCCCTCCTGCCGCACGCCGACCGCGGTACGGGGAGAGGGAGAGCGGCCGAGGGCCCGCACCGGATGACCGGTGCGGGCCTCGGCCGTGTGTCGGCCGCGCGTGTGAGCGTGTCAGCCGAAGACGACGCAGGAGGCCGCGGGCACCTCGACGGAGCCCGCCCGGCGCGGAATGCCCGTCTCCGGGTCGATGTCGAACCAGGTGACGTCCCCCGACCGCTCGTTGGCGGCGTAGAGCCTGCTCCCCGAGGGGTCCAGGGCGAGGTCGCGCGGCCAGTGGCCGCCGCACCCCACCGTCGTCACGAACTCCGCCTTCGCCCCCGACGCGTCGAGCGCGAGCACGGCGATGCTGTCGTGCCCGCGGTTGGCCGCCCACAGGAAACGCCCGTCGTGGGCGACGACGACCTCGGAGGGGTACGTCGCCACGTCCGTGCCCGGCTCCACGACAGGGGTCTCGCCGAGCGGTACGAGCACTCCGGACTCGGCGTCCCAGCGGCAGACGGTGACGGCCGGCTCCAGCTCGCCCAGGACGTACGCGTGGCTGCCGTCGGGGTGGAAGGCCAGGTGGCGGGGGCCGGTGCCCGGCCGCAGCGCGGTCTCGGTGTGCACGCGCAGCGTCCCGGGGGGTGCGGCGAGTTCGCAGACCCGTACGGAGTCGGTGCCGAGGTCGACGCTGAGCACCCACCGCCCCGTGGGGTCGGGCAGCACCTGGTGGGCGTGCGGCCCGCCCTGGCGGTCCTGGCGCGGGCCGCTGCCGCGGTGGTGCAGTACGCCGGTGGCCTCCTCCGGCGCGCCGTCCGCGCGACGGGGAGCACCGTGACGCTGCCCGAGCCGTAGTTGGCGGTCACCAGGTGCCCGTCGGCGAGCGTGAGGTGGGTGGGGGCGGCGCCGCCCACGGCCACCGGCGCGCCGACCGGGAGCGGGGCGCCGTCGCCGGTCACGTCGAAGGCCGCGGCCGCCCCGTCCTCGGTCTCGCTCACGGCGTACAGGACGTGCCGCCGGGGGCGAGTGCGAGGAACGACGGGTCGGCGACGGCGTCGGTCGCCCCCAGCACCGTGAGCGCGCCCGTCTCCCGGTCCACGGCGGCGGCGACGATCCCGCGCCCCCCTGCCGAGGTGAACGACCCTATGAATGCCCGCCCGGCCTCGTTGCTGCTGCTCACCGTGGAGCCCCTTTCCGCCAGTTGACCGCGCACAGCCACGAGAGCCGTGACAGCTTTGATCACGATTCTGCCGGGCAGACGCTAGCAGGCCGGTCCGGGCCGGCTCGCCGGCTCGCGCGGGCGCGCGCCCGGGGCCCGGCGGGGCCGGTCCGGGCGCCTGCGACCGGGCGCCTACGAGGGGACGAGCGGCGCGCGCGGTGAGAGTGCGCAGGGTGTGGCGAGGTCGGCGAGCGCCCTCTCCAGCCCGTGCAGGTGGTGCAGCGCGGCCTCGGCACCGGGGTGGTGGGCGACGGATGCCTGGGCCCCGGGCGCCGGCACGGTGGCCGGCCGGCCGGCGGGCGGCACCAGGGCCTCGACGGCGGCCTCCACACGCCAGCAGGCCGCTGCCAGGCGGGCGTCGTGCGACGCCTGCGGGTCGGCCGCGACCGAGGCGAGCCCGCGCACCTCACGGGCGCAGTCGTCCAGCAGGGCCAGGATCCGGCGGGCGCGGGCCTTGCGGCCGCGCAGCGGGTTCAGGGGGTGGACGAGCGGAGCCAGGGAGAGCCGCACCCGGCCGAGCACCACCTCCAGCTCGGCGGCGAGCCGGCGCCGGGTCGGCGTCCGGGTCGCCGGCCAGGCGGCGCGCGGCGGCGGTGGTGCAGCCGTGCACGATGTGCACGGCGCGTTCGATCCAGGCGTTGGTCGCGGCGTGCGTCGTGACGGGCAGTACGAAAGCCACGGCCAGCACCGCGCCCATGGCGCCGACACCGGTCTCCGCGAGGCGCAGCGCGAGCAGGCCCGGCTCCAGCACCCCCAGCAGTCCGTACAGCAGGGCCACCATCAGCGTCACCGCGGTCATCATCCAGCTGTACGAGACCGGGGCGGTGTAGAAGATCCCGAAGACGCACACCGCCACGAGCGCGGCCGTGGGGGCCACCGCTCCGTGCAGCGGCAGGGCGAGGAAGAGTCCGGCGGCGATGCCGACGACCGTACCGAGGACGCGCCGGAAGCCACGGACCAGGGTTTCGCCCCGCGAGGAGGTGTTCACGAAGATCCACCAGGCGGCGCCGACGGCCCAGTACCAGCGCCCCTCGGACAGGACCTGGCCCACCACGAGGGCGAACCCGCCCTCGACGAGGACCTGGACCGCCTGGCGGGTGGTGATCCGGGCGAGGCCCGATCCGGCCGGCAGGGCCGGGGCGGCGACGGGCGGCGGCAGCCTCCGCTCGTAACACCACAGGCCGAAACGGACGCCCGAGGAGGCGAGCAGGCCGAGGGCGACGGCGGAGTACAGGCCGGGCAGCTGCCCGGGCACGGTGTGCAGGAACTGCGCCACGAAGAAGGTCATGAAGGCGAAGACGCCCAGGGAGTGGCCCCGCGGTCCCCAGCGCCGGGCGTACACCCCGAGACCGGCGACGGCGAGGAACGCCGCGTCGCGCAGGAGCGGTACGTCGTGCAGTCCTGCCGCGAGAGCGAGCACCGGGAAGCCGACGGCGGGCAGCAGGGCGGTGGTGGCGGCCTGGCCGCGGACCGTCGCGTCGGTGACCGTGAAGAGGGCGAGGAGCGCGGCGAGTCCGCCGGTGATGACGGCGGGGAGGGTGTGACCGGTGAGGCCGCACACGGCGACCGCCAGACCGATACCGAGGACGGACCGGGTGGCGCTGCGCAGCCGCAGCCACCCGGGATCCGGCGCCACGAACATCCTCTTCAACACTGCTTTCCGCCCCGCCTTCGCCCCGGCATGAAAAAGGCGCCACGGAGTCCGCGGCGCCATCGACCTCTCTATCAGAACACCTGTGACCCCAGTGGCTCAAGTGATCCGCGAACCACTGGGCCATTGGTTCAGTGAAGCTCGTCGATCACGAGCACGAGGCAGGCCAACGGACCACGGATCCGGGGCCGGCCTCCGGGGCCGCGCCGGCAGCGGCGACGGCACGGCGACGGCACGGCGACGGCAGCGGCGACGGCACGGCGACC
>RHMC01000159.1 GCA_003719395.1 Streptomyces altiplanensis | reverse complement strand
CCCCCCTACCGCCCCGTACGGCACCCCCGAAGCCCCCCGCCTCGCCGTCCAGGGCGAAGCCCGCCTCGAATTCGACCCGGAAATCGCCCGCATCGGCATGACCGTCACGCCCGCGGCACGGACCGCCGCACCGCACTCGAAGACCTCACCCGCCGCAACAGCCTCGCCCTCGACCTCGTCAAGACCTACGGCGACGCCGTCGAGAAGCTCGAAACCGGCGCCTTCTCCATCAGCCCCGAACTCACCCGGCGCGGCCGCGGCGAACGCGTCCGCGCCTACCACGGACGCGTCCGCATCACCGCCGCCCTCACCGACTTCACCGCGCTCGGCGAACTCACCACCCGCCTCGCCGACCTCGAACTCACCCAGGTCGACGGCCCCTGGTGGGCCATGCGCCCCGACTCGCCCGCATACGCCGAAGTACGCCGCCACGCCGTACGGGAAGCCGTCAAACGCGCCCGCGAATACGCCCAGGCCCTCGACGCCGACCTCGCCGCCCTCGTCGAACTGGCCGACCCCGGAGCCGAAGACGCCCGCCCCGCACCGTCCGCTTTCGCCGGCCGCATGCGCTTCGCCGCACCCGAAACGGCCGAAGACGACCCCGCTCCCGCCCTCGACCTCGAACCCCAGCGCCAGACCGTCCACGCCCTCGTGCACGCCCGCTTCACCATGACCCCGCCCCGGCTCTGAGGCTCCGGAACACCCTCCTCCGCGTGCTCATCGGAGCACCCCCATGCACATTCAACACTTGTCAACAACCTTTCATGCAAAGGTTGTTGAGCAGTCATGCGCGACCAATTGTCTACTGACTGGTAAGCCCTAGGCTCGAACCATGCGCCGAGCCAAAATCGTTTGCACCCTAGGGCCCGCCACCGACACATACGACCAGATCAAGGCACTGGTCGAAGCCGGAATGGACGTCGCCCGCTTCAACCTCAGCCACGGCACCTACGCCGAACACGAAGAGCGCTACCAGCACGTACGCAAAGCCTCCGACGAAACCGGCCGCAGCGTCGGCGTACTCGCCGACCTTCAAGGCCCGAAGATCCGCCTCGGACGCTTCCGTGAAGGCCCCGTACTCCTTGAACGAGGCGACGAGTTCACCATCACCGTCGAACCCATGGAAGGCGACCGCCACACCTGCGGCACCACCTACCAGGGCCTCGCCACCGACGTCAGCGCAGGCGAACGCATCCTCGTCGACGACGGCAAAGTCACCCTCGAAGTCACCGGCGTCGACGGACCCCGCGTCCGCACCCTCGTCATCGAAGGAGGCATGGTCTCCGACCACAAGGGCCTCAACCTCCCCGGCGTCGCCGTCTCCGTACCCGCGCTCTCCGAGAAAGACATCGAAGACCTCCGCTGGGCCCTGCGCACCGGAGCCGACATCGTCGCCCTCTCCTTCGTACGCAGCGGACGCGACATCGAAGACGTCCACCGCGTCATGAAGGAGGAAGGCCGCCGCCTCCCCGTCATCGCCAAAATCGAAAAGCCCCAGGCCGTCGAAAACATCGACGACATCGTCGCCGCCTTCGACGGCATCATGGTGGCCCGCGGCGACCTCGGCGTCGAAATGCCGCTCGAACAAGTCCCGATCGTCCAGAAGCGCGCCATCAAACTCGCCAAGCGCAACGCCAAGCCGGTCATCGTCGCCACCCAGATGCTCGACTCGATGATCGAAAACTCCCGCCCCACCCGCGCCGAAGCCTCCGACGTCGCCAACGCCGTCATCGACGGCACCGACGCCGTCATGCTCTCCGGCGAGACCAGCGTCGGCAAATACCCCATCGAGACGGTCAAGACCATGGGCCGCATCGTCGAAGCCGCAGAGGAAGACATCCTCGCGAAGGGGCTCCCGCCGCTCACCGAACGCAACAAGCCCCGCACCCAGGGCGGAGCCGTCGCCCGCGCCGCCGCCGACATCGGCGACTTCCTCGGCGCGAAGTTCCTCGTCGCCTTCACCCAGTCCGGCGACACCGTCAAGCGGCTCTCCCGCTACCGCTCGCCCATCCCGCTGCTCGCCTTCACCCCCGACCCGGCGACCCGCTCCCAGCTCAACCTCACCTGGGGTGTCGAAACCTTCCTCGGCCCCCACGTCGACTCCACCGACGCCATGGTCGCCCAGGTCGACGAGTACCTCCTGCGCATCGGCCGCTGCAAGAAGGGCGACGTCGTGATCATCACCGCCGGCTCCCCGCCCGGCGTCGCGGGCTCCACCAACCTCGTCCACGTCCACCACATCGGCGAGAACGGCACCGCCCCGAGCTAGCCGTTGCAAAGGGCCCCTCAGGGGAGGGGCCCTTCCTTGTGCCGAGGAGTGTCGCCGATCAGTGTTTGGGCCCGACGTGCGCGTCCATCAGTGCGACGGACGCCTTCTTGGCGACGGAGATGTTGTAGAGCTTTCCGTGGCGAGTGCAGTGCTTCCACTCGACGCCAAGGCGGTCAAGGGTGTCTGTATAGAGCCGGCGGATGTCGTCCGAGACGTTGGTGAACCAGTAGCGGGGGTATTCGTACCGCTTCCGCTCGCCGCCGACCGTCCGCACGGTCCAGTTAGTGATCCGGCATCCGTCCGAGTGGATGAGCCCCCGGACGAACTCCCACGGATGGTCATTGACCATGTCCTGCTGCCAGGGCTCCAGCGCGATCTTGCGCGCGTGCTTCTTGCCCGGGCCGTGCTGCGGAAACAGGCAGAAGAGGTGCTTGTAGTACACCTTGATGTTGTGGCAGCCCGTTCGGCGGACCCGACATGTTGTGTTTTCCGGAAACACCGCGCGCATGGCAGCTTCTGCCTCGTCCTGGATTCCGGGCCAGGAGTCGTCGAGTGTGATCATGAGGCTCGGCGCTCTGTGCGCTGAGTGGTGACTGATGTGCCCGTCGCCGAGGTAGAGCCCGAGCAGGTACGAGTAGGAGGCACTGTCCAGGGGGAGGCCATCGCACCTGGGGCACATCGCGCCCCTTTTTACTGGGCATTCGCCACGCTTGGCGCGGTCCATGTGGCGCCAGTAGCCGACGGTGCCCTTGGGGACGTTCAGCTGACGAGCTACGTCGGCATTCTTCGCTCCACCCCGAAGGAGGGTGAGGGCCTTCTGCCGCACTTCGGTGCCGTGAAAGTTCACTTCACCACTCTGTGTGATACGGAGTGGCAGTGAGTGGCAAAAAGCGGATGTTCGCGAGAACGTGAACATCCGCTTTTTGGCTAATGTGCCGGGTGCGGGATTCGAACCCGCAAGCCCTTTCAGGCAGAGGTGTTTGAGACCTCCGTGTATACCATTCCACCAACCCGGCTCGGTGCTGCACGGAAGTGTACCGGGTCACCGCACGTCGCCGCCCCTAGGTAGGCTCAAGGGGCAGCATCTGCCCCGGAACGAGGAGCCCCGTGACCACCCCCGAGTCGCCCCAGCCCGTCGCCGACGACGACAACAAGTCGCACGTCCCGCCGCTGACGACCCGCGTCGTCATCGCCGAGGACGAAGCCCTCATCCGCCTCGATCTCAAAGAGATGCTCGAGGAGGAGGGCTACGCGGTCGTGGGCGAGGCCGGTGACGGGCAGCAGGCCGTCGAGCTCGCCCGCGAGCACCGGCCCGACCTCGTCATCCTCGACGTGAAGATGCCCGTCCTCGACGGGATCTCCGCCGCCGAGAAGATCACCGAGGAGTCCATCGCCCCCGTTCTCATGCTGACCGCGTTCTCGCAGCGCGATCTGGTGGAGCGGGCGCGGGACGCCGGGGCGATGGCGTACCTGGTGAAGCCGTTCAGCAAGAGTGACGTCGTACCGGCCATCGAGATGGCGGTGTCGCGGTTCACGGAGCTGAAGGCGCTGGAGAACGAGGTCGCGGACCTCACGCAGCGGCTGGAGACGCGGAAGCTGGTGGACCGGGCGAAGTCGGTGCTGCAGACGCAGTACGGGCTGACGGAGCCGGCCGCGTTCCGGTGGATCCAGAAGACGTCGATGGACCGCCGTCTGTCCATGCAGCAGGTGGCCGAGGCGGTCATTCAGGATGCCGAGGAGAAGAAGGCCGCCAAGGAGCAGTCCTCGTAACTCCGTGGCGCCCGCGTGTCGGGGCCCGTACCGCCCGGTGGGCGGTGCGGGCCCTTTCGTGTTCTCTGCGAACCGCCGGTGAGCAGGCCGTTTTCGTCTCCTCCGGCCCTCGGGGCGGTCCGGATTCAAGTCGTCCTGATCTTGTACCGCATGAGCGACATGTCCGCTCACGGGTAAGGAGTGTTCTCTTTCCGGCACATGACCGAGGTCACAGGGCGATCACACATCCGTTCGTCACCTATGCGGGTGACGTGGAGGCTGAGTAGATTCCCCGCACATCACGCGGTGTTGTGGCGGCGTGTGTGCATGGGGAGTCAACTCCCCTTGTTTTACAAGATCGCTGTGGCTGCCCCAGGGGGTTCGTAGTGCTGAATAAAACTATCGTCAAGGTGGCCATTCCGGTGGTCATCGGCGCGCTGGCGCTGACTGGTTGTGCTGGGGACTCCGAGGCCGGGGACGGCGGCTCGTACAAGATCGCTTTCCAGGGTCCGCTCTCCGGCGACAACACCGCGCTGGGCGAGAACGAGGACAAGGGTGTCCGGCTGGCCATCGACCAGGCGAACGCCAAGGGCGATCTGCCGTTCAAGCTGGAGTACCTGCCGGTCGACGACCAGGGCCTGCCGGAGAAGGCGACCGCCGCCGCGCAGAAGGCCATCGACGACCCGGACGTGATGGCGGTCGTGGGTCCGGCGTTCTCGGGTCCGACGAACTCGGCCGCTCCGCTCTTCGGTGACGCCGGGCTGACCGCGCTGTCGGCGTCGGCCACCAACCCGACCCTGACCGAGCAGGGCTTCAAGACCTTCCTCCGCGGTGTGCCGAACGACAGCGCCCAGGGCGCCGGCATGGCGACGTACTACGCCAAGAAGCTGAAGGCGAAGACGGTCTACCTGGTCGACGACAAGTCGGACTACGGCGTGGGTCTGGCCACCGTTGCCGAGAAGGAACTGAAGGCCGCGGGCGTCAAGGTCATCAAGAAGTCCGTTCCGGCGAAGACCCCGGACTACAGTGCGGCGGCCAAGGAGGTTGTCAACTCCAAGGCTGACGCGCTGATTTACGCGGGTTACTACCAGGACGGCGCGCCGTTCGCGAAGAAGCTGGACGAGGCCGGTTACAAGGGCGCGGCGATCTCCGGTGACGGTACGAACGACGTGAAGTTCATCGAGCTGGCCGGCAAGGCCACCGAGGGCTGGTACCTGACGTGCCCGTGCACCGACGCCAACGTCGAGTCGGCGACCAAGGAATTCACCGCGGAGTACAAGAAGAAGTTCAAGGTGAACCCGGGTACGTACTCGGCCGAGGCGTACGACCTGGCGAACATGATCATCCAGGAGATGAAGAAGCTGGGTGACAAGGTCGACCGCCAGAGCCTCCACCAGGCGCTGCAGAAGGCCACGTACAAGGGTCTGACCAAGGAGTTCTCCTTCGACGACAAGGGTGAACTGAAGATCCAGAACGTGTACCTGTACCAGGTCAAGGACGGCAAGATCGAGTACCAGGGCGCCATCGAGGAGCTGGCCGGAAGCTGATCCGGCACGGGGCCGCGTCCTTCCGGGTGGGGGACGCGGCCCGCTGCTACCCACCGCACACATCTGCTCAGCACGGCCGGGTCCGGTGCCGATCGCATCGGTCGGCCGGTCTGGTACAGCTCCCACAAGGAAGTCAGCTCGATGTCCCTCAATGAATTCTGGGACTATTTGGTCCTAGGGGTGGTGCTCGGCTCGATCTACGCCGTCATCGCCATCGGTTACACCCTGGTCTACGGCGTGCTCCAGCTGATCAACTTCGCGCACAGCGAGGTCTTCATGCTCGGTGCGTACGGCGGCCTGATATCCCTCACGATCATCGCGCCGGGCGACAGTCCCTCGGCGCTCGCCTCGGTCGGTTATGTGGCGCTCGGTCTCGCGGCGGGCGGGCTCTTCGGAGCCGTCACCGCGTACGGCCTGGAGAAGGTGGCGTACCGGCCGCTGCGCCGGCGCGGCGCGCCACGGCTGATCTTCCTGATCACCGCGATCGGCGCCTCGTTCTTCCTCTACAACCTGGCGGGCAAGCTCTTCGGCCGCGACCCGCTGCCGATGCCCGACGCGTACGAGAACAAGAAGGTCTTCACGCTCTTCGGGGCGGACCTGAACGTCACGCAGCTGCTGCTGCTCGGGGCGGCCGTGGTCATGATGATCGGCCTCGACCTGATGGTGAACCGCACCAAGCTCGGTTCCGGTATCCGCGCGGTGTCGCAGGACGCGGAGGTGGCCGGTCTGATGGGTGTGGACATCGACAAGGTGATCTCGCGGACGTTCGTCATCGGCGGTGTGCTCGGTGGTGCGGCGGGTTACCTGTACGGCACGTTCACGCAGGTCAAGTTCGACATGGGCTTCATTCCGGGCATCACGGCGTTCGCGGCGGCGGTGGTCGGCGGTATCGGCAACATCCGCGGGGCGATGCTCGGCGGGATGATGCTGGGCATCGTGGAGACGCTGACGGTGCCGGTGTTCGGCGGCGAGTGGCGCCACGTGGGCGCGTTCGTCGTACTGATCGGTGTGCTGATGTTCCGGCCGACCGGCATCCTCGGTGAGCGAGTGGGGAGGACGGCATGAGCGCGGATGTGTCGGTGAAGGATCCGGCGGCCAGGGCGGCGCGGCTGCGTCATGTGGCGTGGTACCAGCAGCCCCGGATGAAGCGGCTCGGCGCGATGCTGGCGCTGGGTGTGGTGCTCACGATGATGGTGGGCGAGCAGGGCAATACGCGTGACATCTTCTACTCGCTGGAGACCAGCTTCACGGGTGTGAACCTGTGGGTGTGCGTGGGACTCGCGGTGGCGATCTGGGCGGTGCGCGAGTTCGCGGGCACGTCCGTGTCGAAGGTGGCGGGTTCGGCGGTGGCGGCCGGTCGTGCGCTGCCGGTGGACCGGGTGCGGACGATGCTGCGTACCCAGCCGAAGCTGAAGTGGGTGCTGGCGGTGGCGGGGCTGCTGCTGGCGCTGTTCGCCCCGTACAACCTGACGGGTTACTGGCAGACGGTGCTGGTGGACCAGGTGGCGACGTACGCGTTGCTGGCCATCGGGCTGAACGTGGTGATCGGCTGGGCGGGCCTGCTGGACCTGGGGTTCGTGGCGTTCTTCGCGGTGGGTGCGTACAGCGCGGCGTTCTGGACCGGTGCGCTGCCGGTGGATCCGCCGGTGGTGCTGAACAACTTCCTGGTGATTCCGGTCGCGGTGCTCACGTGTCTGATCGCGGGTGTGCTGCTGGGTGCGCCGACGCTGCGGTTGCGCGGTGACTATCTGGCGATCGTGACGCTGGGCTTCCACGAGATCGTGTACATCGTGGCGAAGAACGCGGACGGTTTCACGGGTGGTTCGGCCGGTGCGCGGCAGATTCCGAAGTTCTCGGCGTTCGGGTACGAGTGGAGTCTGGAGCGGATGCCGTACTGGTATCTGCTGGTGACGGTCATCGTCGTTCTGATCATCGTCTTCGTGCGGCTCGAGCACTCGCGGGTGGGCCGGGCGTGGACGGCGATCCGTGAGGACGAGGTGGCGGCCGCGCCAACGGTGTGGACACGGTGCGGTTCAAGCTGATGGCGTTCGCGATCGGTGCTTCGACGTCGGGTATCGCGGGTGTGGTGTACGCGAGCAAGGTGGGTTACTTCAACCCGGAGAACTTCGTCATCCTGAACTCGATCCTGGTTCTGGCGTACGTGATCTTCGGCGGTATGGGGTCGATCCCGGGTGTGCTGATCGGCGCGGCGATCCTGGTGTGGCTGCCGGAGGTGCTGCGTGACTACGTGGATCCGTCGGACCGGTACATGTACCTGGGTGCGTTGCTGGTGGTCATGATGATCTACCGGCCGCAGGGTGTGTGGCCGTCCAGGCGCCGGCAGCGGGAGCTGAAGCTGGCGGAAGAGGGCTTGGGCGACGCGGATGCGATGTCCGAGCCGGCAGGAGGCAAGGTCTGATGTCCACCGATGTGACACATGGTGCGGGTGGTTCCGGGGCGGCCGCGGCGCCGAGGAGGATCTCGTCCTCCGGACGTCGGACGTGACGTTGCGGTTCGGCGGTCTGACCGTGCTCGACAAGGTCGAGATGCAGATGCGGCGGGGTGAGATCCTCGCGGTGATCGGTCCGAACGGTGCGGGCAAGACGTCGTTCTTCAACTCGCTGACGGGGGCGTACACCCCGCAGGAGGGCCGGATCGTCTTCCTGCCGAAGGACGGCGGGGAGAAGTCCCTGCTGGGCAGCAAGCCGCATCTGGTCAACCGGTACGGTCTGGCGCGCACGTTCCAGAACATCCGGCTGTTCGGTGCGCTGACGGCTCTGGAGAACGTGAAGATCGCGGCGGAGACGCGGCTGAAGGCCGGCCCGGTGTCGATCATGCTGGGGCTGCCGAGTGCGCGGAAGGCGGAGCGGGAGAGCGACGAGCGCTCGATCCGGCTGCTGAAGTTCGTGGGGCTCGAGGACAAGCTCAACGAGGTGGCGGGGTCGCTGTGTTACGGCGATCAGCGCAGCCTGGAGATCGCGCGGGCGCTCGCCACGGAGCCGCAGGTGCTGCTCCTGGACGAGCCGGCGGCGGGCACCAACCCGACGGAGAAGCTGGAGCTCGAGCGGCTGATCCGGCGCATCAACACCGAAATGGGTGTCAGTGTGCTGCTGATCGAGCACGACATGCGGCTGGTGATGTCGGTGGCGGACCGGGTGATGGTCCTGAACTTCGGCAAGAAGATCGCCGAGGGGACGCCGAGTGAGGTGCAGCAGCATCCGGCGGTGGTGGAGGCGTACCTGGGTACGTCGGCCGCCGACGCGGACGCGGTGCGGAACATCATTGCCGAGCAGCGTTCGGCGCCGGACGAGGAGAGCACTCAGTGAGCACGACGACCGAGCTGCAGAAGGAGTCCGGCGGGCCGGTCGCGGTGCCGCTGCTGGAGCTGCGCGGGCTGCGGGTGGCCTACGGTGCGATCGAGGCCCTGAAGGGGATCGACCTGACGGTCGGTGAGGGCGAGATCGTGGCCCTGCTCGGTGGCAACGGCGCGGGCAAGACGACGACGCTGCGTACCGTGTCGGGGATGCTGACGCCGCGTCAGGGCGAGGTGCGTCTGCGCGGGGAGCGGATCGACGGCATCAAGTCGCACGAGCTGGTCAACTTCGGGATCGGTCATGTGCCCGAGGGGCGCCGGGTGTTCGCGCGGATGAGTGTGCGCGAGAACCTGGAGATGGGCGCGTACCGCTTCAAGGGTGTGGATTCGGCCGACATGGACCGGGTGTACACGCTCTTCCCGCGGCTCGCGGAGCGAAGGAGCCAGCTCGCGGGCACGCTGTCGGGCGGTGAGCAGCAGATGCTGGCGATCGGCCGCGCGCTGATGAGCCGACCGGAGCTGTTGCTGCTCGACGAGCCGTCGATGGGTCTGGCGCCGTTGATCGTGGAGCAGATCTTCGTGATCATCCGGGAGATCAACGAGCAGGGCACGACGGTGCTCCTGGTGGAGCAGAACGCCACCCAGGCGCTGGGGCTCGCGCAGCGCGGTTATGTGCTGGAGACGGGTTCGGTGGCGGTCTCGGGGCCGGCGCAGGACCTGCTGGCGGACCCGCGGATCCGGGCGGCGTACCTGGGTGAGGGCGCCGCGTGAGGTAGCTGCTGGCGCGGTCGGCCCGTGTGCCGCGGCCGTGCGCCCTGTCGTCCCTGATCACCACCCCGGCCCGGCGGTCAGCCCTGGGCGCCGTTGCCGCCCATGTCGCGCAGCATGCAGGTCAGGCGGGCCGTGCAGACGCGCTTGTCCTGTTCGTCGGTGATGACGATTTCGTACGTCGCGGTGGAGCGTCCGCGGTGGACGGGGGTGGCCACGCCGGTCACCAGGCCGCTGCGGGCGCCCCGGTGGTGTGTGCAGTTGAGGTCCACGCCGACGGCGAGCTTGGAGGAGCCGCCGTGCAGCATCGAGCCCACGGAGCCGAGGGTCTCGGCGAGCACGGCGGAGGCCCCGCCGTGCAGCAGGCCGTAGGGCTGGGTATTGCCTTCGACGGGCATGGTGCCGACGACGCGCTCGGCGGACGCCTCGACGATCTGCACGCCCATGCGGGTGCCGAGGTCTCCGGCGGAGAAGAGGGCGGGCAGGTCCACGCCCAGCCGGGCGTACTCGTCGATGACCTCTTGCGGGAACTTCACAGTTGTCTGCTCGCCCATGGGGCCCGGCTCCGATCGTCGTACGGCGTCCATCGTCCTTAAGCGAACGCTTAGGCGGTGGGTGATTGTTCCAGACGTACGATCACGGACTTGCTCGCGGGGGTGTTGCTGGTGTCCGCGGTGGCGTCCAGGGGCACCAGCACGTTGGTCTCGGGGTAGTAGGCGGCGGCGCAGCCGCGCGCGGTGGGGTAGTGCACCACGCGGAATCCGGGCGCGCGCCGCTCGACGCCGTCCTTCCACTCGCTGACGAGGTCGGTGTACGCCCCGTCGGCGAGGCCGAGCTCGCGGGCGTCGTCCGGGTTGACGAGGACGACGCGGCGGCCGCCCCTGATGCCCCGGTAGCGGTCGTCGAGGCCGTAGATGGTGGTGTTGTACTGGTCGTGCGAGCGCAGCGTCTGGAGCAGCAGCCGGCCTTCGGGGAGCTCGGGGTACTCGACGGGGGCGGCGGTGAAGTTGGCCTTGCCGGTGGGGGTGGCGAAGCGCCGCTCGTCGCGCGGGCCGTGCGGCAGGGTGAAGCCGCCGGGGCGGGCGACGCGGGCGTTGAAGTCCTCGAAGCCGGGGACGACACGGGAGATCCGGTCGCGGATCGCGGCGTAGTCCTTCTCGAAGTCCTCCCAGGGGGTGGTGGACGCGGGCCGAGGACGGCCCGTGCCAGCCGGGCGACGATGGCCGGCTCGGACAGCAGGTGCGGGCTCGCGGGGGTGAGGTTGCCGCAGGAGGCGTGCACCATGCCCATGGAGTCCTCGACGGTGACGAACTGCCTGCCCCCTGCCTGTACGTCCTTGTCGGTGCGTCCGAGGGTGGGCAGGATCAGTGCGCGGGCGCCGGTGACGGCGTGCGAGCGGTTGAGCTTCGTCGACACGTGGACGGTCAGGCGTGCCTTGCGCATCGCGGCTTCGGTGACGGCCGTGTCGGGGGTGGCGCCGACGAAATTGCCGCCCATGGCGAAGAAGACCTTGGCGTCGCCGTCGCGCAGTGCCTGGATGGACCGTACGACGTCGTATCCGTGGTGGCGGGGCGAGGTGATCCCGAATTCCTTGTCGAGGGCGTCGAGGAAGGCGGGGGCGGGGCGTTCGAAGATGCCCATGGTGCGGTCGCCCTGCACGTTGGAGTGTCCGCGCACGGGGCACACGCCGGCGCCGGGGCGGCCGATGTTGCCGCGCAGCAGCAGGAAGTTGACGACTTCGCGGATGGTCGGCACGGAGTGCTTGTGCTGGGTCAGGCCCATGGCCCAGCACACGATGGTGCGCCGGGAGGCGAGGGCCATGGCGAGGGCCCGCTCGATCTCCGTGCGCTCCAGGCCGGTGGCGGCGAGGGTCTCGTCCCAGTCGGCGCCGCGGGCGGCGGCCGCGAACTCCTCGTACCCGTGGGTGTGCTCGCGTACGAATTCCTCGTCGACGGCGCCTTCCGTCTCGATGATCAGCTTGTTGAGCAGGCGGAAGAGGGCCTGGTCGCGCCGAGGCGGATCTGGAGGAAGAGGTCGGTGAGGGCGGCGCCCTTGATCATGCCCTGCGGGGTCTGCGGGTTCTTGAAGCGTTCGAGTCCGGCCTCGGGAAGCGGGTTCACCGAAATGATCTTCGCGCCGGCGGCCTTGGCCTTCTCCAGGGCGCTGAGCATCCTCGGGTGGTTGGTGCCCGGGTTCTGCCCGGCGACGATGATCAGGTCGGCCCGGTGCAGATCCTCCAGGGAGACGCTGCCCTTGCCGATGCCGATGGTCTCCGTCAGGGCGGAGCCCGACGACTCGTGGCACATGTTGGAGCAGTCCGGCAGGTTGTTCGTGCCGAACTCGCGGGCGAAGAGCTGGAGCAGGAACGCCGCTTCGTTGCTGGTGCGGCCCGAGGTGTAGAAGACGGCCTCGTCGGGGGAGCCGAGCGCCTTGAGCTCCTCCGCGATGATCTCGAAGGCCCGCTCCCAGGTCACCGCGTCGTACCGCTCCGCACCCTCCGCCAGGTACATCGGCTGGGTGATGCGGCCCTGCTGGCCCAGCCAGTACCCGCTGCGCGTTGCCAGGCCGGCGACGGGGTGCGCGGCGAAGAAGTCGGGTGTGACGCGGCGCAGCGTCGCCTCCTCGGCGACGGCCTTGGCGCCGTTCTCGCAGAACTCCGCGGTGTGCCGCTTGTCCTCCTCGGGCCAGGCGCAGCCGGGACAGTCGAAGCCGTCCTTCTGGTTGACCTTGAGGAGTGTCTGCGCGGTGCGGCGGACCCCCATCTGCTGCTGGGCCATCTTCAGCGTGTGTCCGATGGCGGGAAGCCCTGCGGCGGCGTGCTGGGGCGCCGCGACCTGCGGAGCGTCCTGGACCGGGTCACCTGCGGGCGGCTTGGCAGCCATGGTGCTCCCCTTCGAGCGGGCGGTTCTGTTCCGTGCGTCTCCGATCCTGTCACGCTCCACTGACACAGGGCGAGGGCGAGGGCGAGGGGCCGGATTGTCGGTGGCGGCGCCTAGGATCGGTGGCGTGTCAGAGACAGCATCGAAGAAGACCGCAGACAACCGTCCTCGCCTGCTCCTCATGGACGGGCACTCCCTGGCGTACCGGGCGTTCTTCGCGCTGCCCGCGGAGAACTTCACGACCGCGAGCGGCCAGCCGACGAACGCCATCTACGGCTTCGCGTCGATGCTGGCGAACACGCTGCGCGACGAGGCGCCCACGCATTTCGCGGTGGCCTTCGACGTGTCGCGCAAGACGTGGCGCTCCGAGGAGTTCCCCGAGTACAAGGCGACCCGTTCGAAGACGCCCGACGAGTTCAAGGGGCAGGTCGAGCTGATCGGCGAACTGCTCGACGCGATGCACGCGGACCGGTTCGCGGTCGACGGGTTCGAGGCGGACGACGTCATCGCGACGCTCGCCACCCAGGCCGAGGCGGCCGGCTTTGAGGTGCTGATCGTCACGGGGGACCGGGATTCGTTCCAGCTGATCAGCGACCACGTCACCGTGCTGTACCCGACCAAGGGCGTCTCGGAGCTGACCCGTTTCACCCCGGAGAAGGTCCAGGAGAAGTACGGGCTGAGCCCGCAGCAGTACCCGGACTTCGCGGCGCTGCGCGGCGACCCGTCCGACAACCTGCCGGGCATCCCGGGGGTCGGTGAGAAGACGGCGGCGAAGTGGATCAACCAGTTCGGCTCGTTCGAGGAGCTGGTGGCCCGCGCCGACGAGGTCAAGGGCAAGGCCGGGCAGAACTTCCGGGACCACCTGGAGGCCGTGAAGCTCAACCGCCGCCTGACCGAGATGGTGCGCGACGTCGAGCTGCCCAAGGGGCCGCTCGACCTGGAGCGCGCTCCGTACGACCGCGCGGCGCTGACCGGTGTCCTCGACGTACTGGAGATCCGCAACCCGAGCCTGCGCGAGCGCCTGCTCGCCGTCGACCCGGGCGCCGGTGAGGAAGAGGCCCCGGCCCCGGCCGCCGGTGTGGAGATCGACGGCGCGGTGCTCGGCTCCGGCGAGGTCGCGCCCTGGCTGGAGCAGCACGGCGGGCAGCCGCTGGGTGTCGCCACCGTCGACGCGTGGGCGCTGGGTTCCGGCAGCGTCAGCGCGATCGTCTGGCCGCGGCCGACGGCGCGGCGGCCTGGTTCGACACCTCCCAGCTCGACGAGGCCGACGACAAGGCGTTCGCCGCCTGGATCGCCGACCCCACGAAGCCCAAGGTCATGCACAACGCCAAGGGCGCCATGCGGGTCTTCCCCGAGCACGGCTGGCAGGTCGACGGCGTCACCATGGACACCGCGCTCGCCGCCTACCTGGTCAAGCCGGGCCGCCGTTCCTTCGCGCTGGACGCCCTGTCCGTGGAGTACCTCCACCGTGAGCTGGCCCCCGCGGCCGCCGCGGACGGGCAGCTCGCGTTCGGTACGGACGAGCGGGCCGAGGCCGACGCCCTGATGACGCAGGCCCGCGCGGTCCTCGACCTCGGCGAGGCCTTCGGCGAGCGTCTCGACGAGGTCGGCGCCACCGACCTGCTGCACAGTGTGGAGCTGCCCACCTCCGTCCTGCTGGCCCGCCTGGAGCGGCACGGCATCGCCGCCGACCGCGCCCACCTGGAGGCCATGGAGCAGCAGTTCGCGGCGGCCGTGCAGCAAGCCGTGAAGGAGGCGCACGACGCGGCGGGGCGGGAGTTCAACCTCGGCTCGCCCAAGCAGCTCCAGGAGATCCTCTTCGGCGAGCTCGCGCTGCCCAAAACCAAGAAGACCAAGACGGGTTACACCACGGACGCCGACGCCCTGGCGTGGCTGGCGGCGCAGACCGAGCACGAGCTGCCGGTGATCATGCTGCGCCACCGTGAGCAGGCGAAGCTGCGCGTCACCGTCGAGGGCCTCGTCAAGTCCATCGCGACGGACGGCCGCATCCACACCACCTACAACCAGACGGTCGCGGCCACCGGGAGGCTCTCCTCCACCGACCCCAACCTCCAGAATATTCCGGTGCGTACGGACGAGGGCCGGGCCATCCGCCGCGGCTTCGTCGTCGGCGAGGGCTACGAATCGCTGATGACCGCCGACTACAGCCAGATCGAACTGCGGGTGATGGCCCACCTGTCGGAGGACGAGGGCCTGATCGAGGCGTTCCTGTCCGGCGAGGACCTGCACACCACCGTCGCCTCCCAGGTGTTCGGCGTGGAGAAGTCCCAGGTCGACCCCGAGATGCGCCGCAAGATCAAGGCCATGTCGTACGGACTGGCGTACGGCCTCTCGGCGTTCGGCCTGTCCCAGCAGCTGAACATCGACGCCGGTGAGGCCCGCGGCCTGATGGACACCTTCTTCCAGCGCTTCGGCGGCGTACGGGACTACCTCCAGCGCGCCGTCGAGGAGGCCCGCGCCACGGGCTACACCGAGACGATGCTCGGCCGCCGCCGCTACCTCCCCGACCTCAACAGCGACAACCGCCAGCGTCGTGAGATGGCCGAGCGGATGGCGCTCAACGCCCCGATCCAGGGCACGGCCGCGGACATCGTCAAGGTCGCCATGCTGAACGTCGACCGGGCTCTGGAGGAGGCCGGGATGACCTCCCGGATGCTCCTCCAGGTGCATGACGAAATCGTGCTGGAGATCGCGCCGGGCGAGCGCGAGCGGGTGGAGGAGATCGTCCGTCGCGAGATGGCCGGCGCCGTCACGCTGCGCGCGCCGCTCGACGTGTCGGTGGGCGTGGGACCCGACTGGGAGTCCGCCGCCCACTGATCCCCGGGGCGCCCGCGGGCGTGCCCTCAGTCGCCGGACGGGCCCGATGTGCCTG
>RHMC01000158.1 GCA_003719395.1 Streptomyces altiplanensis | reverse complement strand
CCGGGCCGGCCGGATCGCGGCCGGCCCCGGGGGGCACGTTCTCGGTCGCCGGACTCGGCGGCCCGGCTCGGACCTCCGGCTCAGTCCTCCGGCAGCTCGACCGGGGCGCTCTCGTCGTAGACGTCGCCGGGACCCGGGTTCGTCGGGTCGGTCGTACCGCCGAAGTGGTGCATGACGCCCCACACCGCGTTCAGCGCGGTCTGCACGGCGCCCTCGGCCCACCCGGCCGTCCAGGAGATGTCGTCGCCCGCGAGGAAGATGCCGCGCTTGTCCTCGGGGAGGCGGTCCTGCATGAAGTGGGTGAACAGGCGGCGCTGGTAGCGGTAGTGGCCGGGCAGGTTCGCCTTGAACGCGCCCATGAAGTACGGCTCGTTCTCCCACGACACCGTCACCGGGTTGCCGATGATGTGCCGGCGGATGTCGACCTTGGGGTAGATCTCGCCGAGGGACTTCAGCATGACCTCCATCCGCTCGTTCGCGGACAGCGGCAGCCACTTGAGACTGTCGTCGCACCAGGTGTACGAGAGGCAGATGGTGGCGGGCTTGTCCGGACCGTCGTCCAGCAGGTACGTACCGCGCGTCATCCGGTCGGTGAGCGTCATCGACATGACGTCGCGGCCGGTCTCCTCGTCCTTGTCCAGCCAGAACGGCCGGTCGACCGGCACGAACAGCTTGGACGACTCCATGTAGTGGGTGCGCTCCATCGCCGTCCAGTGGTCGATGGGGAACAGCGAGTCGTCGCAGGTGATCTTGGAGAGCAGCATCCAGGACTGCGCGGTGAAGATCGCCGCCTGGTACGTGCGGATGTCGCCGGAGGCGTCGGTGACGGTGATCCGGTTGCCGGCCGTGCGGTGCAGACGCGTGACGGCGGGCTTCGGCTCGCCCTCGTGGAGCGACTTCAGCGACGTGCCGAGCGGCCAGTGCACGAGCTTCTGGGGCTCGCGCTCCCAGAGGCGGACGGGGAGCTGCTGGCTGCCGCCGACGATGCCACGGTGGTGGTCGTCCGCCTCGGTGTAGACGACGCGCAGGATCTCCAGGATGGAGTTGGGGAAGTCGGTGTCCCAGCCGCCGGTGCCGAAGCCGACCTGGCCGAAGATCTCGCGGTGCCGGAAGGACTTGAAGGCCTCGGAGTCGCAGAGGAAGCCGTAGAAGGTCTGGTTGTCGAGCTTCTCGACGAGCTCGGCCCAGATCTCACGGATGCGCGGTACGTCGCGCTCCCGCATGGCCTGGTTCATGTCGGAGAAGTCGGCGCCCTCTTCGAGGCAGGCGTTCCAGGCGTTCATGACGTCGCGGTAGACCTGCGGCAGGTCGTCGACGGTCACGGCGTAGTGCGACTCGCCCTTGAGGTCGACGACGGTCGACGGGGTCTCGGGGGCCAGCGGGTTGGGGAACGCCTTCGTCTCCAGGCCCACCAGGTCGATGTAGTGCTGGAGCGCCGTCGAGGACGGCGGGAAGCGCATGGCGCCCATCTCGGCGGTCAGCGACTCGTCGCAGCCCTCGAAGCCGACGGTGCGCAGCCGGCCGCCGATCTGGTCGGCCTCGTAGACGACGGGCTTGAGACCCATCTTCATCAGCTCGTACGCGGCGATGATGCCGGACAGGCCGCCGCCGATGACCGCGACCTCGGTGCCGTGCTCGGTCGCCGGTATCTGGCCGAGGCCCGCCGGGTGGGCGAGGAAGTCGTCGTACGCGTAGGGGAAGTCCGGACCGAACATGGTGATCGGCGGCTGCGCGTCGGTGTGCTGGACGGCGGTGGGCACCGTGGACGTCATGGGGTACGGACTCCTTGCAAAGCGGAAAAAGAGGGGGGGGAGGCGGCGGGAGCGTCAGGCCAGGGACGCGTACAGACCGGGGCGGCGGTCGCGCAGGTACGGGTTGTTCTCGCGCGAGGTCCGCAGGAACTCGGGGTCGGCGTCGCCGAAGACCAGCTCCTCGCCGCGGCCGGCGCGGGCGCGCGAGGCGCCGTCGGGGCCGGCCGGCAGCTCAGCCCGACGAACTCGAACTCGCCCTCGGGGCCGGTCCGGTTGACGTAGGCGACGTACATCTGGTTCTCGAAGGCCCGCACGGGGACCACGGACTCGGCGACGAACTGGAACGGGTGCATCTGTGCGGTGGGCACCAGCAGCAGGTCGGTGCCCGCGAGCGCGTGGGCGCGGACGTTCTCCGGGAACTCCACGTCGTAGCAGATCATGAGGCCGACGGTCAGGCCGCCGAGCTCCGCCTGGACGACCGTGTCGTCGCCGGGCGTGAACCACTCCTGCTCGAAGCAGCCGAAGAGGTGGGTCTTGCGGTAGTTCGCGAGGCGGGCGCCGTCGGGGCCGATCAGCTGGGCGGAGTTGTAGACGCGCTCGCCGTCGCGCTCCGGGTAGCCGTAGTGGACGGCGTGCCCGTGGCGTACGGCGATGTCCGCGACGGCGTCGGCCGACTCCCCGTCGGCGGGCTCGGCCAGCCGGTGCACGTCCGCGCCGATGGCGTAGCCGGTCAGGAACATCTCCGGGCAGACCAGCAGCCCGGCGCCGGCTGCTGCCGCACGGCCCGCGGCCTCGTCGAGGACCTTGAGGTTCGCTTCGACGGAGCCGGGACGGCCGGAGCTCTGGAGCAGGGCGGTGCGGAGCGGCGGCATGGCAGACCTCGGGCAGATGGGGGGCGTGCGGGAGACGTTACGACGGTACGGTCCGCGCTCGCCCCCGGACAAGGCGCGACCGTTGCGGACCGACCGTCGATCCGTTGCGCAATCAAGGCTCGAAGCGGTGATTCGTTGCGCACCCGTCGGTGGGACTGCGGTCGTACGGTCCGTACGCCTCGGGACGGACCGTCCGGGCCGGGCTCCCGCCGCGCGGCGGACCGCGGTGCGTGCTCCGGCACGATGTGCGCGAGGCGCGCCGGCGGAAGAGTGGGGGGCGTCCGGACAACAGCCGGATCACCCGACCGAGGAGCTGTCATGAACCCTCCGACCCGCCACCGTACGAAGATCGCCGCGCTCGGCGCCGCCCTGCTGATCACCGCCGGGGCCGCCGGCACCGCCCTCGCCGCCGGGGACGATGTCCCGCGCGGCAAGGAGCGCGAGGCGGCGGCGCTGACCGGCACGGCGAAGCTGTACCGGCCGGCCGGGGACGACATCACGTTCACCTTCGACGCGCATCTGGCGGCGAAGGACACCATGGATCCGGAGAAGGCGTACGGCACCTTCCGCTTCGAGCACGTCTTCCCGGACGGCACCTCGGGCTGGGCCAGGGGGAAGGTCGACTGCCTGGTGACGGGCGGCAAGGTCGCGGTGGTGACGGGCGTCATCACGGAGACCGACCTGCCCAGCAAGGGCAAGCGGGTCGGCATCTCGGTCCACGACCAGGGGAAGAACGACCGTCTGGGCTACAGCTGGATCGGCCGTGACGTGGAGAAGCAGGAACTGCCCAAGTGCATGAGCTCCGCCCCGTTCGAGAAGACCAGGACGGGCTCGGGCGACTTCAAGGTGCTGCCCTGGCAGCCGCAGTACGAGCAGGCCCCCGCGAAGGGCTAGGCGGGAGAGCCCGACGAGAAGCGCCTGAGCAGCGGGGAGAGCACGAGCACCGACTTGGTGCGCTCCACGAACGGCTCCCCCGCGATCCGCTCCAGCACCCGCTCGAAGTGACGCATGTCGGAGGCGAAGATCTGGACGACGGCGTCCGCGTCGCCGGTGACGGTCGACGCGGACACCACCTCCGGGTAGCGCGACAGGCCACGGCGGATGTCCTCGGGGGACGTGTTGTGGCGGCAGTACATCTCGATGAAGCCCTCGGTTTCCCAGCCGAGGGCGGCCGGGTCCACCCGTACGGTGAACCCGGTGATCGCTCCCTCGGCACGCAGCCGGTCCACCCGCCGTTTGACGGCGGGAGCGGAGAGACCGACTTCGGAGCCGATGTCCGCGTAGGAGCGGCGGGCATCCTCTGCGAGGGCGTGCACGATGCGTTCGTCGAGATCGTTCAGTCGCACTACGGGTGGATCACTTCTCTGCGGTGGCCAGACTGGAGCGGCGAAGGCCGTAGAAGAAGTAGAACACGAGCCCGGCGACCATCCAGCCACCGAAATAGGCCCAGGTCTTGCCGGGCAGGCTGTACATCATGTACGCGCAGAAGGCGAAGCCCAGGACCGGCGTCACCGGGAACAGCGCCACCCGGAAGGTGCGCGGCATCTCCGGCCGCTTGTACCGCAGCAGGACCACGGCGACGTTCACCAGGGCGAAGGCGAAGAGCGTGCCGATGCTGGTGGCGTTGGCCAGTTCGCCGAGCGGGATGAACGCCGCGAGGACGCCGCAGAAGAGCGACACGATGACCACGTTGGCCCTCGGCGTGCCGGTGCGCGCGTCGACCTTGGCGAAGACCTTGGGGACCAGGCCGTCGCGCGACATCGCGAAGAGGATGCGCGTCTGGCCGTACAGCACGGCGAAGACGACGCTCGCGATGGCCACGACCGCGCCGGCGGCGAGAACGACACCCCAGAAGCTGTGACCCGTGACGTCCTTCATGATCTGCGCGAGCGCCGCCTCGGTGCCCTCGAAGTCCTGCCACGGCATGGCGCCGACGGCGACCAGGGCGACGAGGCAGTAGAGCACGGTGACGATCAGCAGCGACAGCATGATCGCGCGCGGCAGGTCCTTCTTGGGGTTCTTGGCTTCCTCACCGGCGGTGGAGGCGGCGTCGAAGCCGATGTACGAGAAGAACAGGGTCGCCGCGGCGGCGCTGATCCCGGTCACGCCGAGCGGGGCGAGCGGGGCGTAGTTGCCCGCCTTGATGCCCATGAAGCCGATCGCGCAGAAGAGCACCAGCGTGGCGATCTTGATGAGAACCATGATCGTGTTGACGCGGGCGCTCTCCTTGGCGCCGCCCATCAGGAAGACCATGGCGAGCAGGATGACGACGAGCGCCGGCAGGTTGATGAAGCCGCCCTCACCGAGCGGGGCGGACACGCTCTCGGGGATGGTGACGCCGATCGTGCCGTCGAGCAGCTCGTTGAGGTACTCGCCCCAGCCGACGGCGACGGCCGCTACGGAGACACCGTACTCGAGCACCAGACACCAGCCGCAGATCCATGCGACGACTTCGCCCATGGTTGCGTACGAGTAGGAGTACGAGGAGCCGGACACCGGTATGGAACCGGCCAGCTCCGCGTAGGAGAGCGCCGAGAAGAGGGCGGTGAGTCCGGCGATGACGAACGAGATCGCGACGGCGGGTCCGGCCAGGGGGGTGGCCTCGCCGAGGACGACGAAGATTCCGGTGCCGAGCGTGGCACCGATGCTGATCATCGTCAGCTGCCACATGGTGAGCGAGCGGCGGAGCGCGCCGCCGTCGCCCTGGCCGCCCTCGGCGACGAGCTGCTCGACGGGCTTGCGCCGCATCAGCCGGCTGCCAAGCTGCGGACGCTTGGATTCCGGTTGGGGAGTGACGGGTGGCGCTGCGTCCAACACTGGGGTGGCTCCTTATCGCTGCCGATCGGGAAGGCGGCGACCGCAGCGGTCCGCTCGGGGCGTCGGAAAACCCCCCGGAGCTCGGGAACCGCCGAGCAGGCGGTCCCCGCCACTCCACGTACAGCGCGAAGCCTACGAGGAGTGCGTTCCCGTCCGTAATGCAGCAACCTTGCGTATCGACGGAGGATCATTGCGCGCAACCGCGACACATGGCTCTTTGTTGCGCATCACCTTTCGATTTCCGTTTTGTCCGGTACGACGCACACCCCGCGCGCACTTCGCGCACACCCCCTTCCGCACCCCCGCACACGACGACCGGAGGCGAACCATGACGACAACGGACCGGACAGGCCATGCGGGCCGGACAGGCACGGCGGGGTGGCTGGAGCCCGGCCCCTTCCTGCGCGGCGTCGCCTGGCGCGACGGCCTTCGCGCAGTGCGCGCCGACCCCGCGGACCTGGACCGGTTGCCGTGGGACACCGTGGAGCGCTCCGCCGTCCCCGTCGGCGTACGGCTGGAGTTCACGGTGCACGGCGCCACCGCCGTCGACATCCGCTACCGCGCGGCCCTGCCCGGTCCCGGCAGCGCGCTGCGCGACCTCGCGCTTCACCTTCGCGCTGTGGCACGACGGCGCCCTCGTGGCGGAGGTCAGCGAGGCCCCGGCGCGGGAGAGGGTCGTACGGATCGGGCTGCCGGACCGCCCGGGCCGGTTCACGGTCCACCCGCCGGAGAGCCAGTGCCCGGAGATCCTCGGCCTGCGGCCGGTCGGCGGCTCCCTCTCCCCCCGCCCCCGCCCCCAGCCCCCGCTGGCTGGTGCACGGCGACTCCATCGCCGAGGGCTGGTGGTCCACCCCGCCCCGCCCACGCCTGGCCCGCCGCGGCCGGCCGTACGCTCGGCCTGGACGCCGTGAACCTCGGCCACGCCGGCGCCGGCCGCGGTGAACTCGCCGTCGCCCAGCAGCTCGCGGGCCTGCCCGCCGATCTCCTGACCCTCGCCTTCGGCACCAACTGCTGGTCCCGCACCCCCTTCTCGGCGCCCCTGCTGCACGAGACGGTGCGGGCCTTCATCGGCCTGGTACGCCAGGGGCACCCGGACACCCCGCTCCTGGTCGTCTCCCCCGTCCTGCGCCCCGAGGCGGAGCGGACCCCCAACGCCCTGGGCGCCACCCTCTCCGACCTGCGCACCGCCCTGGAGGAGGCCGTCCTGGCCTCCGTCGCCGCGGGCGACGGCCGACTGGCCCTGCTCCCCGGCCTCGGTGTGCTCGGCCCCGGACATCTCGCGGACGGCCTGCACCCGAACGACGCGGGCCACGCCCTCATGGCCGACGCGGTCGCCTCCGCCCTGCGCGAGGCGCGCTTCGTCGGGCCGTCAGGTCCCTGAGGGATCCGCCCCTCGTTCGCCCACGGTGTGAGCATTCGAGGGACCAGAGGGTCATGGGAACGCAAACAGCGGGTAAGGGAGCCCGTGATGACTGAGGAGCCGCCCATGGTTGTCCTGGATTCGCCGCAGGAGAACAGCGCGACAGCCCGGGAGGCCGCCGCCGATTACCTGACCCAGCACTGCCCCTGGGCCGACCTCGACGCCGTGCTGCTCGTCATCAGCGAGCTGGTGGCCAACGCCGTGCGGCACACCTCCGGCTGGTGGCGCCTCACCCTCCTCGTGGGCCCGGAGGAGCTGGTGGTCGAGGTGGACGACTCCAGCGACCAGCTTCCCGTCGCCCGCGAACCGGACCTCTCCGGCGGCGGCGGGTTCGGCTGGCACATGGTGCACAGGCTCGCGGGGCGGGTGGAGGTCAGCCCGCTCCCCGAAGGCAAGCGAGTACGGGCGGTCTGGCCGCGTCCGGCGCAGGCGTACTAGGGCGGCGCGCCCGGCGGACTGCCCGGAAAACCCGGACCGGCCCGGCCGGTACTGCCGCCGTGACGGCCTTCGGCGAGGTCGTGGACATGACGCGGCGTCATCTGCGGACCCGGCTGCCCCTGTCCTCGCCCAAGCCCCTCACACAGTTGGCCACGCGCTTCCGGAACATTGCCTGACCTGGGCTTTTCCTTCATCCGAACCTAAAATTCCCTGATGAGGGAAGGGGGCCGGGTGGACCGGAACATACGCACGGTGGACGATGTGCTGAGGCTTCTGGACGGCCTGTTCGCGCCGGAGGCGGACCGCTGGACGTCCGGCGGGGCTTCCTGGTGGGACCGTTTCTACGCGGACCGCTCGAAGCCGGTGCCGTTCTTCGTGGCGAAGCCGGACGAGAGCCTGGTCTCGTACGTCGACCGCGGCCTGATCACCGCGGCTCGCGCCCTCGACCTGGGCTGCGGCCCGGGCCGCAACGCGCTCCACCTCGCCTCGCTGGGCTTCGAGGTGGACGCCGTCGACCTCTCCCCGGCAGCCGTCGCCTGGGCCGAGGACCGCGCCCGCGAGGCGGGGGCCGGCGTACGGTTCCACTGTGGCGACGCCTTCGCCCCCACCGGCACCGGACTGGGCGGCCCGTACGACCTGATCTACGATTCCGGCTGCTTCCACCACCTGCCGCCGCACCGCCGCGTCAGCTACCTCGCCCTTCTCGACCGGGCCCTCGCGCCCGGCGGGCATTTCGCCCTCACCTGCTTCGCGGCCGGCGCGATGGGGTCCGAGCTCCCCGACGCCGACTTCTACTACCTCCGGTCCGGCCTCCACGGCGGTCTCGCCTACACGCCGGAGTCCCTGCGCCGGATCTTCTCCGACCTGACGGAGATCGAGCTGCGCCGCATGCGCGACGAGCCGCGCCCGTGTCCCCGTCCTTCGGCGAACCCTTCCTCTGGACGGCACTGTTCCGCCGGGACGCCGGGCGTGGGATCGAATCGGCGGACGGACATGTCCTCCCGTAAGACCCGCATCCCCCTCGACGAACTCGTGGGGGTCCCGCGGGACCTCAACGGGTTCGCGGTTTCCCTCGACCGCCTCGGCTCGCGTCAGGCGTCGGGAACCGCGGACGAGCGCACGGCCGGCGCGTTCGTCGCCGATCGGCGGGTCGCTCCCCGTCCGGCCCACGCCCGAGGCGTCATCGGCGCCGCCCGCGACGTCAGCTGAGCGAGGCGGAGAACCTGGCCATCGACGACCTGTGCGAACAGGACCGGTTCTTCGGCGACCGGAGCGTGCCGCGCACGAGGCCGTGGGGCGGCGAAGGACCCGTACGGCCGGGAGCCGTCCCCGGGTTCACCGCCGAGGCGGCCGGCCCGCAGCGAAACCCCGCCGGCACCGCGGCCGGCCTCGCGGAGCGGGACCGGCGGGGGGGGGTGACAGGCGGGAACGGCAACTGCCGGGGCGTCAGCTCCAGCTGGCGTGCAGCGGCTTGCCCTCGGCGTAACCGGCGGCGCTCTGCACACCGACGATCGCCTTCTCGGCGAACTCCTCCAGCGAGGCGGCACCGGCGTACGTGCACGAGGAGCGGACACCCGCGATGATCGAGTCGATCAGGTCCTCGACGCCCGGGCGGGTCGGGTCGAGGAACATGCGCGAGGTGGAGATGCCCTCCTCGAACAGCGCCTTGCGCGCACGGTCGTACGCCGACTCCTCGCTCGTACGGTTGCGTACGGCGCGGGCGGACGCCATGCCGAACGACTCCTTGTAGGCACGGCCGTCGGCGGAGTGCTGGAGGTCGCCGGGCGACTCGTACGTACCGGCGAACCAGGAGCCGACCATGACGTTGGACGCGCCCGCGGCAAGCGCCATCGCGACGTCGCGCGGGTGGCGGACCCCGCCGTCGGCCCAGACGTGCTTGCCGAACTTCTTCGCCTCGGCGGCGCACTCCATGACGGCGGAGAACTGCGGCCGGCCCACGCCGGTCATCATGCGGGTGGTGCACATGGCGCCGGGACCCACACCGACCTTGATGATGTCCGCGCCGGCCTCGATGAGGTCGCGCACGCCCTCGGCGGCGACGATGTTGCCCGCGACGATCGGGACCTGCGGGTCGAGCCCGCGCACGGCCTTGACCGCGGCGATCATCGACTCCTGGTGGCCGTGCGCGGTGTCCACGACGAGCGTGTCCACGCCGGCGTCGAGGAGCTGCTTGGCCTTGCCCGCGACGTCGCCGTTGATGCCGACGGCGGCCGCGATGCGCAGCTTGCCGGCCGCGTCCGTGGCGGGCGTGTAGAGGGTCGCGCGCAGAGCGCCCTTGCGGGTCAGGACGCCGACGAGGCGGCCGTCCTCGTCCACGGCGGGCGCGTACTTGCGGTTGGCGTGGTCGAGCCGGTTGAAAGCCTCGCGCGGGTCGATTCCGGCGTCCAGCAGGACCAGGTCGCGGGACATGACCTCGGACAACTGCGTGAAGCGGTCGACGCCGGTCAGGTCGTGGTCGGTGACGACGCCGACAGGGCGGCGCTCCGCGTCCACCACGACGCCCGCGCCGTGCGCCCGCTTGGGCAGCAGCGACAGCGCGTCGCGACGGTCTGCGAGGGGGCCAGGACGATCGGGGTGTCGAGCACCAGGTGGCGCGTCTTCACCCAGGAGACGACCTCGGTGACGACCTCGATCGGAATGTCCTGCGGGATGACGACGAGTCCGCCGCGACGGGCCACGGTCTCGGCCATCCGGCGGCCGGCGATCGCGGTCATGTTGGCCACGACCAGCGGGATGGTGGTGCCGGTGCCGTCGGGCGACGTGAGGTCCACGCCCTGGCGGGAGCCGACGGCCGAACGGCTCGGCACCATGAATACGTCGTCGTACGTGAGGTCGTACGGCGGCTTCAGATCGTTGAGGAAACGCACGTGCTGAACATCCCAGTCGTTCGGAGTTGGCCCCCGGGCATTTCAGCCGGGGAAAAACGCACGTACTTCAGTGTCCCACGACCGTGCCGATACATCCTCCGGGTCAATCATCCAGGTCACAGCGGGTGTCCTGGTCGGATCCTCCAAACGAAACCGCATTCCGCCCGCGCTCCGGCTCGGCCGGCTCAGTCGTCCGGGTCTGCCCGGTCCAGCGCGGGCCTCGGCGCCGTGCCCGTCTCGTTCAGCAGGTAGTCCGCCGCGGCGGTGTCCGTGACGAGGCTGGTGACCAGGCCCGAGCGCAGTACGGCGTCGATGGTGGCCGCCTTGCGCAGCCCGCCCGCGATGGCCACCACCTCGGGGACCCGCCGCAGCCGGTCGGCCTCGACGGTGATGCACCGCTCGCCCAGGTCGCGCCCGACCCGGCGGCCCTCGGCGTCGAAGAGGTGCGCGGACATCTCGGCCGCGACGCCCAGCGAGGCGTAGTGGGCGCGCTCCTCGTCGGAGAGCATGTCGTGGACGGTGGAGATGCCCGGCTCCCAGGAGCCGATGGAGACGGCCGCGACGGTCACCTTGTCGAAGTAATCGAAGGCGCGGGCGATGCCGGTCTGGCTGCGCAGCGCCGCCGCGGTCGCCGGGTCGGCAGCAGCATCGGCGCGTAGATGGGGTGCGCCTCTCCGCCGGACACCTGGGCGGCGCGGCGCACGGCTTCGACGGAGCCGCGCTCCGCCGTGCCGGCGTCGTACACGCCGGTCAGCTGGACGACCGTGCACGGCGGCAGCTGGTGCAGGGCCGCGGCCATGTGGATGGTGGACCGGCCCCAGGCCAGGCCCAGCACGTCGCCCTCGGTCACCAGTTCGCCGAGCAGGTCGGCCGCGCCCTCGCCCAGGTTCTCCGGGTCGGTGGGCGCGCTCCCCGCGAAACCGGGCGTTCCCGGGAGCGCGTCCTCGGGGGCGTCGGCCGGGGACTCGACGACGACCGCGTGCCGCAGGCCGTAGCGGGCCCGCAGCGCGTCGGAGCGCTCCGCGTCCAGCTCGGCGGGCACCCTGATCTCGATGCGCACGAGATCGCGTTCGAGGGCGGTCTCCAGGACCCTGGCCACCTTGAAGCGGCTGACGCCGAACTCCTCGGCGATCTGGATCTTGGACTTGCCCTCCAGGTAGAAGCGGCGGGCCATGGCCGCCGCCTGGACCAGCTCTGCGGGTCCCATCCGCAGAGCTGACCGGCCCGCCGACATTGCAGACACCGCGTTCTCCTCACTGCTGTTCACACACGGGGCTCGCTGTTCATCCTGTCAGATGACAGAGACCTTGATCAGCCCCGAAGGGCGGCGTTCACCGAGCTGTGGCTCAGTGGTTGCATGCCCAGGCCGCGGTGGCCGTGGCTTCGGTCGCCTGATTGCGCAGCATGCGCACCGCGGCGGCCGGGTCGTCCGCCCCGTACACGGCGGAACCGGCGACGAAGACGTCCGCGCCCGCCTCGGCGCACCGCTCGATCGTCGACGCCGATACGCCGCCGTCGACCTGGAGCCACATCTCCAGGCCGTGCTTGGCGATCAGCTCACGGGTACGGCGGATCTTGGGCAGCATGATGTCGAGGAACGCCTGGCCGCCGAAGCCCGGCTCCACGGTCATGATCAGCAGCATGTCGAGCTCGGGGAGCAGGTCCTCGTACGGCTCGATGGGCGTGGCCGGCTTCAGCGCCATGGAGGCACGGGCACCCTTGGCGCGGATCTCGCGCGCCGTCCGCACGGGTGCGGCGGCGGCCTCGGCGTGGAAGGTGACCGATCCGGCACCCGCCTCGACGTACTGCGGAGCCCAGCGGTCGGCGTCCTCGATCATCAGGTGGCAGTCGAGCGGGATGTCCGTCGCCCGGCTGAGGGCTTCCACGACCGGGACGCCCAGCGTCAGGTTGGGCACGAAGTGGTTGTCCATCACGTCGACATGGAGCCAGTCCGCGCCCTCGACGGCCTTGGCCTCCTCGGCGAGCCGGGAGAAGTCTGCGGACAGGATGCTGGGATTGATCTGCGCGGCCATGCCCCAAGACTGCCATGTTCCGCGGCGGTTCCCGTCCCCGGTACGGACCAAAGCTTCCGGGATTCCGGCCCCCGTGGCGGTGGCACGCCCCGGGGAGCGGCCCCCCGGCCGCCCAGGACGGACAAAACCACCCAAGTCCCGGGCAGCACCGAGGAGTCCACCGGCCGGCCCTGCCGTCGGCGGACGGCTACGCGGTCCGGCGCAGCAGCGCCAGGTACATCGCGTCCGTACCGTGCATGTGCGGCCACAGCTGTACGTCGGGCCCGTCGCCCAGCGCCGGTACGTCCGGCATCAGCGGCCTGGCGTCGATCCACTCGACCTCGACCGGTTGGTGCCCGCCGCGCCCCTTGATCACGTCGTCGACGACGAGCCCGGGTCTCGGCGAGGTGCGGCGAGCAGGTCGCGTACCCCACGACGCCGCCCACGCGCACCGCGTTCAGCGCCTCGCGCAGCAGCCCGCGCTGGAGCGGGGCGAAGCCGTCCAGGTCCTCGGCGCGGCGTCGCCAGCGCGCTTCCGGACGGCGCGCAGCGCGCCGAGCCCGGAGCACGGGACGTCCACCAGGACGCGGTCGAAGGAGCCGGGGAGCCACGGCGGGCGCGTACCGTCGGCGAGCGACGACCTGGTACGGGCCGGGATTGCCCTCCAGTGCCCGCTCGACGAGGCGGGCGCGGTGCGGCTGCTTCTCGGCGGCCAGCAGCGCGACGCCGCGCTGCGCGGCGAGCCCGGCGAGCATGGCGGCTTTGCCGCCGGGTCCGGCGCAGCCGTCCAGCCAGCGCTCGTCCCGCCCCTCGACGGGCGCGTTGGCGAGCGCGACGGCGACCAGCTGGCTGCCCTCGTCCTGAACTCCGGCGCGGCCCTGGTGGACGGCCGCGATGGCGCCCGGCTCGCCGCCCTCGGCCAGCCGTACGGTCTACGGCGACCAGCGGCCCGGCAGCCCGGACTCCTCTCCCAGTGCGTCCAGCAGCTCCTCGGCGGTGGAGCGCCCCGGGCGGGCGACGAGCGTCACCTCGGGCCGCTCGTTGTCGGCTTCGAGGAGGTCCTCGATGCCGGCCCGGCCGCCGCCCAGGGCGTCCCAGAGCGCGGAGACGATCCAGCGCGGGTGGGAGTGGACGACGGACAGGTGCGCCTCGGCGTCGTCGTCGTACGGCGAGCGACCTGCTCCACCCAGGCGTCGAGATCCTGCTTGGAGATCTTCCGCAGGACCGCGTTGACGAACTTCGCGCGCCCCTCGCCGAGCACCACGCGCGCCAGCTCCACGCTCGCGGAGACCGCGGCGTGCGTCGGGATGCGGGTGCCGAGCAGCTGGTGCGCGCCGAGCGCCAGCACGTCGAGGACCGGCGGGTCCACCTCGCGCAGCGGCCGGTCGATGCATGCCGCGATGACGGCGTCGTACGTGCCCTGCCGGCGCAGCGTCCCGTACACCAGCTCGGTCGCAAGCGCCGCGTCGCGCTCGTCGAAGTTGCCCTTGGCGCGGGCCTTCTTGAGCAGCGGCGGCAGGACGAGGTTCGCGTACGCGTCGCGCTCGTCGACGGCGCGCAGCGCCTCGAAGGCGAGGAAGCGGACCGGATCCTTCTGGGGACGCCGGTGCGGCCTGGCCGGACGCTTGGCGGGTCGCTTGGCGGGACTGCTGCTTGGCTGGTCGCTCACGAAAAAGGTGCTCCGCTGGAGAGGGGGACGATCCCTCTCAGCGTACGTCCGACGCGCCCAGGTGTTCGCCCGGGGCGATCCGCACGCCACGCGCCCAGTCGGCGGCGAGCATCGGCTTCTTGCCCTGCGGCTGCACCCAGAGGAGCTCGACGGGGTGCGATCCGGTCCCGACGTACACGTTCTTCTTCGTCGCGGACAGCTCTCCGGGGGCCAGGTCCAGGTCCGTGCGGTCCGGCAGCGGCTTCACGGAGACCAGCTTGAGCCGCTCGCCGCGCAGCAGCGTCCAGGCGCCGGGTGCGGGCGTGCAGCCGCGCACGACACGGTCGACGCGCAGCGCGGGCGCCGTCCAGTCGATCTGTGCGTCCTCGACAGTGATCTTGGGTGCGAGCGTGATGCCCTCGGCGGGCTGCGGAACGGCCGTGGAGCGTGCCGTCCTCGATGCCGTCCATGGTGGCGACCAGCAGTCCCGAACCGGCGAAGGCGAGCCGGGTGAGCAGGTCGCCGCTGGTGTCGGTGGGCCGTACCTGCTCGGTGAGCACGCCGTACACCGGCCCGGAGTCGAGACCCTCCTCGATCAGGAACGTCGAGGCGCCCGTGACCTCGTCGCCCGCGAGGATCGCGTGCTGCACGGGGGCGGCACCGCGCCAGGCCGGCAGCAGCGAGAAGTGCAGGTTGACCCAGCCGTGGGCGGGAATGTCCAAGGCGGCCTTGGGCAGCAGCGCGCCGTACGCGACGACGGGGCAGCAGTCCGGCGCGATCTCGCGCAGCCGCGCGAGGAAGTCCTCGTCGCGCGGCCTGACCGGCTTGAGCACCTCGATCCCGGCCTCCTCCGCGCGCGCCGCGACGGACTGGCGACGAGCTTGCGGCCGCGTCCGGCGGGGGGCGTCGGGCCGGGTGACGACGGCGGCAACTTCGTGCCGACCGGAGGCGATCAGGGCGTCAAGGGCGGGTACGGCGACCTCGGGGGTGCCTGCGAAGACGAGCTTCATCGGTGGCGCGGGCCTCTCGGGCAGGAAGGCGGAACGGGGTGCGGCGTCAAGAGGCGCACCAGTCTATGGGCCCTGGCACCAGGGGGCGTACGCACATCCGCGCGCCCCGCGCACATGCGCATACGCCCCAGGAGCGTGACCCCGGCGCCGGTGACGCGTTGGTCAAGAGAGATTGACCCAAAGGGCTCGCACATGCGGTCCCGACCCACCTTTCCGATCCTTCGGTCTTCCCTTCTTCCACTCCTTCTTCCACGCCGGTTCGAGAGGCTTGTTCATGGCCGACCACGCAACCCACGACGCCCAAGCACGGGCCAGCCTTCATCTGTTGGTACGGGACATCGAGCGGGTGCGGCGGCAGGTGGACGCGCTGCGCACCCTCACCGCCCAGCTCGGCAACGTCTACCGCCCGCGCCACTCCGGCCCCTCCACGGGCTTCGTCGTCTACGGCAGGGCCCCGGCGCCGACCGTCCGTCTCGCGCAGGAGCTGCGGGACAGTGTCGAGACGCTGGTGACCGCCGCCGTGGACTTCGACCGTTCGCTCGGCTTCTCCTGGGACGCGGTCGGCTCGGCGCTCGGAGTGACCAAGCAGGCGGTGCACCGCCGTTACGGCGCGCGGCGGGCCGCGACGCAGACCAACTGCGGCGCCGAGGGCGAGCTCGCCGTCGAGACGGCGACCGCTGCGCGCACTCTTGCCGCGCCACCGCCCTTGCCGTCCCTGCCGTCCGTACCGGCCGCCCGCTCCATGCCGCCCCAGCCGACGGCAGCCGGCCCCGCGCTGCGCGAGGAAGTCGCCCGAGCGCCCTCCCCGGCCCCCGCAACGGCTGACCCTCCCCCCCTTTCCCGGGGGCAGGCACCCACGC
>RHMC01000157.1 GCA_003719395.1 Streptomyces altiplanensis | reverse complement strand
TCGACTTGTAGCAGCCGCGCCCCGAACAGCCCGCCGGCCCGAATGCGACTGAGCGTTCGATGTGGCGGACGAGCGTGTGAGCTGACAGCGCTGAGCGTCCCAGCGGGTGAGTGGCGGACGCCCGGCGTGGAGGGCCGGCTTGACCCGTCCCCCAAGGGCCGGGTTCAGCGTTCTGCTGCGACGAGGAGGTGCAGATGCGTGCAGGTTGGTTCCGTAACCATCGCGACGCATGACCGCATCGTTCGAAGGCCGGCACCCGGCCCATGGCCGCGCCGAACGATCGGCAACAAACCGAGCTGAGCGCTTGAGTCAGCGAAATCCGTCAACTCAAGCGCTCAGTCACACGACCACATGAGCCGAAGCATGCTGGTCGGCACTTGGGCAGGCTTGTTGTCACCGGCTGGGCGGCATGTCCAGCCGGTGCGACTTTTCGAGACAGGCGACAACTGATCTTGGCGGTTGAGGCCACCTGCGCCCCATACGGCGCTAGCGTCGGGTCCCATGATCGTATGGCTCAACGGCACCCATGGCGCAGGTAAGACGACGGCCAGTGCACTCGTGCAGCAGCTGATCCCGGATTCACGGGTGTTCGATGCCGAAAAGGTCGGCGAGACACTCATGGACATCACGCCGGGGCTGCCCTGGACGGGCAACTTCCAGGACTGGCCGCCGTGGCGGCCGCTCGTGGTCGAGACCGCCCGCCGCGTACTCGATTACACCGGTGGCACTCTGGTGATGCCCATGACGGTCCTGGTCGAGCAGTACTGGCGCGAGATCAGCTCGGGCCTCGCCCAGCACGCGATTCCGGTACGGCACTTCGTTCTCCACGCCGACCAGGACACTCTCCGCGGGCGCATCGAGGGGGACACGGTTCTTGGCTCCTCCCCGTTCCGCCTCACCTACCTCGAGCCCTACGCCGAGGCGGCCCGCACATGGCTGCACAGTGAGGCCGAGGTCATCGACACCACGCACCTCACGCCCGCCCAGACCGCCCTGCAGATCGCGGAGGCCGTCAAGAACTGAGGTACGTCCGTCGATCTTCGCTACCGGTGACACAAGGGCTGCTGAATGACCATGTGTGACAAGCCGCGTGCCTCACTGGTGACAACCAGGCTGCTCCGAACGTTCCCCTCCGCCAGCTCGTCCGCCAGCTCGTCCGCCAGCTCGTCCGCCTCCGACGGTGACACCCTCAGTTACCCAGGGGGCGAAGGGTTCCTGTGCAGCTCAGGCGCCTACTCGGTGGTGCAGGCAAGTTCGGCAAGTAGCAGGAGGTGCTGGTGTGAGACGCCTCCCGGGAGAGCTGGTCGAGAACGCCGGCCCTGTGCAGTTCCCCGTGTCCTGACGGAGTGCTGCCCTTTGCCGGCGTTTCCGGTTTTCAGTTGAAGATGTCCAGGAGGGCCGGCCAGGAGCCCGGGTCGTGGGCGGGGCGGGGCCGCATCGGGCGCGGATCCGGGTAGGTCTCCGCTGCGGCCCTCGCGCGGACGATGTCGGGCCCGCCGCGCGCCTCGACCGCGAAGGCGCCGAAAACCTTGGTGAAGGCGGCCGGGCCGCGGAACTCCACGCCGAACGTCCGGCCGTCCCGCAGCGGCACCCGCACCACCCGGTCGAACCGTGTCCATTTCGGCGGGTGGGACGTGGCCGACCTCACCATGAAGTCGACAGTGGCTGTGCCAGTCGATCCATTCGGCGGTGGCCAACTCGACCTCGGACAGCGTCTTCCAGGGCCGTTGGGGTTTGACCAACTCGGTCTTCAAAAGGCCGATCGTGGATTCCAGCAGGGTGTTGTCGTAAGCGTCGCCGACCGAGCCGAACGCTGCGATGTCCTCGCCTCGGAGGTGGGTGGCCGGTTTGAACGAGGTGTACTGGCTGCCCGCGTCGCTGTGATGGATCAGCTGCTCGGGTCGGTGCGGACTGCCTTCCCGGTCGCGCTGCCACAGCCCCGTCTTCCATGCGGCCGAGACGAGTTCGGTGTGCTTGGTGGTTGCCGCCGGCCAGCCGACGATGCGGCGGGAGAAGGTGTCCACGACGAACGCGACGTAGATGCCCCCGGCCCAGGTGCGATGTGGGTGAAGTCTGCGGCCCAGCAGAGGTTCGGCGCCTGGGCGACGAAGTCCCGGTCGACCAGACCGGGGGCGCGGTCGGCGGCCGGGTCGGTGACCGTAGTGATGACCTTCTTGCCGCGGACGGCGCCGGCGGGGCCGAGCTCGCGCATCAGGTGCTCAACGGTGCGCCGGGCCACCGCATGACCTTGTCGGCTCAGCTCGCGCCAGATCTCCCGGGCCCCGTAGACGCGGCAGTTGGCGCCGAACACCTGCTGGATCAGCGCTTTCAGCTCCGCGTCCCGCATCGCTCACAGCGACGGAGGCCTGGTCCTGGTAGGCCTTCTCATCAGCCTTGTTCCTCAGGTCGCCCCGCGGCGGCCGAACCGTCTCCCCATGGAGTAGTAGCCGGCACACCACGAGGCGGCTGCGGTTGACCCGCCCCAGGCCGTGGCGACCTGCCGGGCACGGGACGCCGACAGCTCCGCGTCGCCGCCGGTCTCTTTCTCGTCGCCGGCCTTGTCACTGCCGCAACCGGAGACGGTCCCCAGGCCGACGGCGGCCAAGGCCCCGCCGGCAAACAGGCTGATTGTTCCGGGGTGAAGCACCGGGGAGGGGGAGGGGGAAGACCTCTGGCCGGATCTTGTCCAGTTGCCCGTACACGAGAAAGGATTGCGGCATGTCCAGCGAGCGTCTGATGCGTATCCACAGTGCGGAGTTCCAGGCCATGGCCGAGAGGGTCCTGCGGGTCACCGAGCTCACCTCCCGCCTGAACGTCCTGCCCTTCGAGGACGAAGCGGGCAAGGCCGAACTAATGGAACAGATCCTCGGCAGGCCGCTGCCGCCGGGAGTCACGGTCTATCCGCCCTTCTACACGGACCACGGTCTCCACCTCGACCTCGCCGAGCGCGTGTTCATCAACCAGAACTGCACGTTCCTGGACTACGCAGGCATCCGGCTCGGCGAGCGCGTGATGGTCGGCCCGAAGGTCACGTTCATCACCAGCGGCCACCCGGTCGATCCCGAGGAGCGGCGGCTGTACCTCACCGGCGCGCCCATCGACGTGGCGGAGAACGTGTGGATCGGTGCCGGTGCCACGATCCTGCCCGGGGTCAGCATTGGCCGTGATGCCGTGATTGCCGCCGGCGCGGTCGTGGCCGACGACGTTCCGCCGGCAAGCCTGGTGACCGGCACAAAAGCCACCGTGCACCGACGGTGGTGACAACCTCTCCGCAGACCCGCCAACTGCTGATTCCAGGATGAAACACCGGGAGGAAATGCCCTCTCGGACGATGGTCCTGTCATGGGGGAGGGGCAGGGTCGTGCCCGGTGCCCGCGATGGCGGCCCATCGGTGCACGAGGCGCCGGCATGCCTGGACGAGTTCGGGCGGGTGCAGGTCGGTGAGTTCGGTGTCGAAGGTGGCGAGGAGTCCGGCGATGCCCGCCCAGGACCAGGCGCCGAGGGTGAGTCGGCAGTGGTCGCTGTCGAGGTGCTCGACGACCGAGCCACCTGGTGCCCAACGGGCGACGATCCCGGCCGGCAGGTTGAGCCGGGCGCTGCCGGTGCACTGCCAGGTGGCGGGGGTGTCGCCGCGGTCGTGACTGCTCGTGACGAAGCGGGCGAGATCGTGGCCGGGGAGTTCACGCGGGCTGAAGCACTGTGTGGTCGGGCGGGGGCGGAGCCGGTCGACGCGGAGCACTCGCCACTGCTGGTCTTCGAGGTCGTAGGCGACCAGGTACCACCGGCCGGCCCAGACGACCAGGTGGTGCGGCTCTACGCGGCGGACGGGCAGGAAGCCGTCCTCTCCGGGGGCGGGGCGCCGAGGCGTCGGCGCGCAGGGTCTCGATGAGGAGTACGTGACGGTGGCGCGCCGCGGTTCCCACGGCGGTGAGCGCCGACGGGTCGATGGGCGGTGCCAGGAACTCCCAGTGGTTGTGCAGCCTGGTCAGGCGAACCGCCCCCATGGCTGCACGCAGCGCGGCGGGCGCGGCCTGTTCCAGGGTGACCAGTGCCCGGGACGCGTCGTCGCTCAGGCCGAGCACCGTGACGGGCGCCGTCTGCAGGGCGACCGCGACCGCGAGGGCCTGGTCGTGGTCGAGCACCAGCGGTGGGAGGGCGTGCCGTGTGCCGAGCCGGTACCCGCCGCCGGGTCCGTGGACGGTGGTCACCGGATAGTCGAGCCGGCGCAGGGTCTCGATGTCGCGCCGGACGGTGCGCTCACTGACCCCGAGCGCGGCAGCGAGCTCGTGCAGTGGCCACTGGCGGCGCGATCCGAGCAGGGACAGCAGCCGTAACGCCCGTCGTGAAGTGCTTGCCACCGTCTCATCATGTCACCGGTGGCGGCCACTGGGTGTCCACTACCGGTGTCACTGTTGGGCCCGTCAGGCCAACAGCGTGAAGGGGGTACGGGTATGCGTGTCGTGGTGGTCGGGGGCGGGATCGGGGGACTCGCGTTGGGGGCGGGGTTGCGCCGCCGCGGGTTGGACGTGTCGGAGTTCGACCGCGACGCCGATGTGGCAGCGACAGGGGGGTACCACATCACCCTGGACGGGCGGGCCCAGTCGGCGTTGCGGGAGTCGGTGTCGCGGGACATCATGCAGCGGCTGCTGGCATCGTCCTCGGCGCTGCGGCTGCGCGACCACGACGCGTTCTGGGACCGTCGCGGCCGGCTGCTCGGCCACGGGCCGGACCTCGGTGACAGCTCCAGCGTGGATGTCGACCGTGTCACCCTGCGTACGCTGCTGGCCGAGGCCGACGGCGATGACCTGCACCTGGGGCGGACCGTGGCCGGCGTCGGCCATGCCGACGACGGTGCCCCGCGCGTGCTGTTCACCGACGCCCCGCCTGTCTCGGCGGATCTGGTGGTGGGCGCGGACGGCACCCACTCCCTGGTCGCCCAGCACCTCGCCGGAGGCCCGACCAACAGGCCGGCGGGCATCCTCGGGTTCTCCGGCCGCACCCTCGTCAGGGACCTGAGCCCCGGCGAGCAGCAGCGGCTCGGACCACGATCGGGGCTGGCGATCGGCCCACGAGGCGCAGCCCTCTACATCGGCTTCCTCGACCCGGTCGGCAAACCCGCCCTCGACGCCCCCGAGCTGCGGATGTCCGTCACCACGGAACCCACCTACATCTGGGGCGCCATGTTCCCCGGATCCACCGTGACCGACTCCCTCCGTCACCTGCGGGACGGCGAGTTGCAGGCCGTGCTGCTGAGCCGGTTCCACGAGCGAGGCTGGGCCGAGCACACGCTCGAGGTCATCGCCCGCGCCGACCCGCACAGCGTGGCCGCATACCGCTTCAACGCATCCTCGACCCGCACGTCCGACCTCGCGCCTTGGCCCGCAGGCCCGATCACCGCGCTCGGCGACGCCGTCCACGCGACACCCCCCACCGCCGGAATGGGAGCCGGAACCGCCATCCGCGATGCCGCCGGCTTGTCGGAGAACCTGAGCCACGTCGCCGACGGCACCACCACGCTCACCGAGGCCGTCACCCGGTACGAGGCAGGCATGCGCCGACGCGGCAGCGAGGCCCTCACCCGGGCCATGAGGACGGTCCGCTTGATCCTGGCCACCGACAGCACGCTCGGCGCCGCCGCCACCGCGGTGACCACCCCGATCCTGGCCGCTGCCGCCCGGCTGCGTCGTTAACGGTCTACGCCGGTCGAAGGCACCCGCTTGCGCCGGTGCACGGTGTGCCTGCACGGGCATGGTGCGGTGCCCGGCCCACAACAGCAGCGTGGAGACGATCTGGGGCGGCCGGCCCGGGTGGTGTCCGCCGCCCGCCGCGTGGGAGCTGGTACTGGAGCCGGCTGGAGGCAGGGGCCGGCCGCCCGCAGCTCCTCGTGCTCGGCCGCCCCAACCAGGCGGGCCGGCTGCGCGCGGTGGGCCGGAGATTACCGCTGCGCCAGACCGCAGTCCGGCAGATCGCCGAGCACCTGGCCACGGCCGGCCCTGGCACCTCTGGAGGGGCGTCCGCTTCGCTGCTGCGTGGGAGCCGTGACCTCCTGGACGTGCGTCGTTCACGGCCGGAGTCGGCCGTTCACAGGTGGACCTGGAGTACAGCGGGAGGGGAGCGCCGCCCCACTGGGCGCTGTCCGCTGTGCCTTGCCTGTCGAGACCGCCGGGTTCGGTGACCGTGCCCGGGTGGCTGCGTGGTTGTCCTGCCGGGCCCTGAGCCACCGGGTGAGGTTGCCGCCGGCATCGTCTGTTCCGGCGATGCCGATTCTCACCGGGTGTTCTCCCCGGGTGGACCGGTCATGGGAGGTGCCTGCGGCCAACGACCGACGGAGCGGGTCTGGTTCGGTGCCGAGCCGGTCCGGGCGTCCGGGCTGGCTGAAATCGGTGGCCGGCTCCCGGAAAGTTTCTGCGGACTGGACCACAGGAGGGTGCCGGTCGGCGCGGTGGCGCTTTCAGCACCTCTGAGCTGTGGCGGAGAAGCGGAACCTCTGCCGATGGGGGCTCTGCACGCGTTGCCGGAAGGGTGGCCGATCGGGCCTGGAGGTAGGCGGAACAGGTTTGTTTCTCGCCAGGTTTCACGACGCCCTCACAGAACCTCCATGCCTGGCCCCACTATGTGATCCGACAGAGCGGGACACAGGCGTCGGCTGGCCGAACGCCCGTCTCGCCGGGGGGCAGGGCATGCCGGTCGCACCACCGGCATGCCCTTCTGGGGAGGGACCCATGTACTTCACAAACCGTACGGTCCGATGGGCCGCGAGATCCACGCTGTCCGCCGCGCTCGTACTGACGCTCTTCGCGCCGGCTAACGCGGCTGCGGCGGCCCCGGCGGCGCCACGCATCGACCTGAGCGTCCTCGTGGTCGGCGACGGAGGTCCTGCCACCGCCGCGATTGCCGCCGAACTCGACGGCGCGGGAACTCCGTACACGATCGTCGACCTGACTCGCCAGGACCGCCCGACGATCGACAGCGGCTTCCTCTCCGACACGCTCGACGGCCGGCCACGCGCCAAATACCAGGCGGTGGTGCTTCCCAACGACAATCCGTTCGGGGCCGGTTCGGCGGAGATGGAGGCGCTCGTCTCGTACGAGAAGACCTTCGCCGTTCCGCAGGTCAACGCCTACACCTACGCCCGGCCCGAGGTCGGGCTCGACTACCCGGCCAACGGCGGCTACAGCGGTTCGCTGGACGGCGTGCGCGCCGAGGTGACCGCGGCCGGCGCCGCGGGCCCCTTCGGCTACCTCGACGGCGGCATCCCCTTCGAGGACAACTCGCCTTCGGTCAGCGAGAGTTACGGGTATGTCGCGAAGCCCCTGCCGGGAGCGGACTTCACCAGTTACGTCGAGGCGCCACTGCCCGGCACACCGGAGCGGGGTTCGATCGTCGGTGAGTACCGCCACGACGGCCGCCGCGAACTGGTGGTCGGCTTCGTCTACAACCAGTACCAGCAGCAGTTCCGACTGCTCGCCCGCGGCATTGTGGACTGGATGACCCAGGGCGTGCGGCTGGGCGCGTCCCGCAACTACTTCGCGGTCCACGTCGACGACGTCTTCGCCGCGGACGACCGCTGGGACACCGAACTCAACTGCACCCCGGGCGATGTGGACTGCGCTCCCGGACAGGGCGGTGAGCCCGACCCGATCCGTATGACGGCCGCCGACGCGCAGTACGCGGCCGAGTGGTCCGCGGCCAAGGGTTTCACCCTGGACATGGCGTACAACGGCGGCGGCAGCGAGCTCTACAAGGAGGAGCACGGCGGCACCGACCCGCTGGCGCAGCGGCTGACCGCCGACAAGAACGCCTACCGGTGGATCAACCACACCTACAACCACCCCTTCCTCGGCTGCGTCCAGGACGTCACGGTCGTTCCCTGGATCTGTGCCAAGAACCCCGACGGAAGCACCAAGTACGTCACCCGTGCGGAGATCTCCTCCCAGATCAGTGAAAACCGCGCCTGGGGGCAGCGAGCCGGACTGCCCCTGGAGAACAACGAGCTGGTGACCGGGGAGCACTCCGGGCTGAAGGTCCTGCCGCAACAGCCGACGACAACCCCCACCTCGGCCCCGCCCTCGCCGAAAACGCCGTCACCTGGCTCGGATCCGACAACTCCCGCGACCGCGCCCAGCGGAAGGCCGGCCCGGCCCTCACCGTGCCCCGCCACCCCATGAACGTGTTCTACAACGCGGGCCGCACCACCGAGCAGATCGACGAGTACAACTGGATCTACACCCGGGCCTCCGACGGCGGCAGCGGCATCTGCGAGAGCGCCGTCGGCACCACGTGCCTGGAGGAGCCGCTCGACACGGTCACCGGTTACACCGACTACATCGTGCCGCTGGAGGTCCGCATCGGCCTCGGCCACGCCCTCGCCAACGACCCCCGGCCGCACTTCATCCACCAGTCCAACCTCGCCGAGGACCGCATCGCCTACCCGGTGCTGGGCCGCATCATCGACGACTACGCCGGGCTGTACGCCGCCAACACCCCGCTGGTCAACCTGCGCCAGCAGCAGATCGGCGCGGAACTGCGCGACCGGGCCGCCTGGAACACCGCCGTCAGGGCCGGGCAGGTGACGGCGTACCGCGTCGGCGACACCGTCACCGTTCGCGCACCCGGCGGTATCCGCGCGAGCGCCACGATGCCCGCCGGCACCCGGCGGAACATGATGCTCGGCACCGAGGCGTTCGGCAGCCCGTACGCCGGCTCGCTCTCCGGCTGGGTCTCGCCCGGACTCCTCCAGGACCGGGTGACACTCACCCTGCCCGCCGGCGCCACCGCCACGGCCGCCTCGGCGGACCGGGCCGACCCGGTGGGGGCCGCCGCCCCGCGCCTGCCGGTGCCGGCCGGGGTGCGCAAGCGAGTCCCGTACGGCGTCACGGGCTGACCCGCGCCCGACCGCCGCACCATTCCAGCCGACCTGGCCGGCACAACGCCGCATCTCCACGGGGGAACGTCTCGTCATGCCCGATTTACTCCGCGTGCCGCCGTCCGGCGGGGCCCGGGTCACCCTCCTCACCGAAGGCACCTACCCGCACAGCCACGGCGGCGTCAGCGTGTGGTGCGACCAGCTCGTCCAGGGCATGCCCGACTTCGACTTCCGGGTGATCGCGGTGACCGGCACGGGCCGGGAACCGCTCGCCTGGGAGCTGCCGTCCCACGTCGCGCCGCCCGTCACCGTCCCGATGTGGGGCCCGGACCCGGTCGGCAGGGCTCCGCGCGGCCGTCGCCGCAGGCAGCTGATGGCAACGTACGAACGCTTCCTGACGGCGCTCCTCGACCCCGCCGCCGAGGACCAGTTCGGGCCCGCGCTGCACGAACTGGCCCGTTCGGCCAGGGACGGGGAGCTCGCGCCCGCCCTGCGCACGGACCAGGCCGTCGGCGTCCTGGCAGCCGTCTGGGGCCGGCCCGGCCTGCCGGTGCACGCGGCCCGGCCGACTCTGCACGTCGCCCTGACCGCCACCGACCTGCTGGAACACGCGCTGCGCACGCTCACCGCCGCGCCGCCCGAGCACGGCGTGTCCCACGCGGTGAGCGGAGGGCTCGCGGTACTGCCCGGGCTCGTCGGGCGGAGGCTGCACGGCGTACCGCTGCTGCTCACCGAGCACGGCGTCTACCTGCGCGAGCGCTACCTCGGCTACCGCACGGGCCCCTACCGGTGGCCGGTCAAGGCACTTCTCCTCGGCTTCTTCCGGCTGCTCGCCGAGGAGACGTACCGCACGGCGGACCTGATCACGCCGGGCAACCGTTACAACCGGCTGTGGGAGGAACAGGGCGGCGCCGCGCCGGAGTTGATACCGCACCGTCTACAACGGCGTCGACCCGGCCGCCTTTCCGGCCGCCGGGCCGGAGCCGGAGACCCCCACCCTCAGCTGGGCCGGACGGGTCGACCCGATCAAGGACCTGGAGACACTCATCAGGGCCTTCGCCCTCGTCAGGGCCGAGATGCCGGACGCCCGGCTGCGGCTCTTCGGCGGCACTCCGCGCGGCGGCGAGGCGTACCGGGAACGTTGCGAAGCGCTCGCGGCGGAGCTGGGGCACGCGGACGCCGTCGTCTTCGAGGGCCGGGTCGAGGACATACGCGACGCCGGCGCGGCGGGCAACGCCGTGATGCTGTCCAGCATCAGCGAGGGTTTCCCGTTCACGCTCATCGAGGCCATGTCGTGCGGCCGGGCCACCGTCTCCACCGATGTCGGCGGTGTACGGGAGGCCGTCGGCGACACCGGCCTCGTCGTGCCGCCGAGGGAACCGGAGGCCATGGCCCGCGCAGCCCTGGAACTGCTCCGCGACCCGGAGCGCAGGGCCGCCATGGGGCAGGGCGCGCGGCTGCGGGTCATCGAGCAGTTCACGCTCCGGCAGACCATCGACACCTTCCGCTCCATCTACACCGAACTGGCGGCCGGGCGGGCGGGCGACGGCGCCGGCCTGCCCGCGTGGCGGGACGACCGGCCTGCCGGGGCTCTCGGATGAGCGGCCCGCTGCGCCTGCTGCCGGGCGAGGGCGGCAGCCTGCCCGCCCTGCCCCGGCAGCGGAAGGGGAACCGGGGGCGGCCGAGCTGGGCCGCCGATCCGATCGACGAACTCGCCGAGCGGCTGATGGAGCCGGTGTCCGCCGCCGTCCATCCGTACGAGGTCGCCGCGCTGCTGGAGTCGGACGGACTGACGGGGGATCAGGTCAGTACGCGCTACGGCCGCCCCGGTCTGTTCACGCTGGCCGCCGACCTGTACGCGCGGGTGCCCCGGCACTACCCGGAACCGCCGCCGGCCGCCGACCCCTGGCGCCCCGACCCTCTGCGGTGCGCCGTGCGCGGGCTGGTCTTCGCGCACCCCGGACTCGCCTATGTGCTGGGCTCCGGGTTGCTGGAGGGCGCGCGGGCCGTCACCGGGCTGGTCGCCGCCGGTCTCGTGGCCTGGGCGTGGAACCAGGCGCTCAGCCACCGCGCCCATCTGCGGCTCGCCGCCGGCGCGGGCGCGGCGCACCGCACACTGCGGCTCGGAGCTCCCGCAGGGGCGCTGGCGGCCTCCGCGACGGGCCTGGTCCTGGCCGGGCCGGGGCAGGCCGGGGCCTTCGCCGCCGGGCAGTCCTGCTACCTGGGCGCGGCCACCGTGCTGCTGGTCCTCGGCCGCGAACGGACGCTGCTGCTGGCGCTGCTGCCCGTCGCCGCGGGCGCCGCCGCCACGCTGTGGTGGCGGCCGCCGACCGCCGTGGCGGTGGCCGCTCTGCTCGCCACCGTGTGCCTGGCGATGCTCGCGGCCACCCACGGGTACGGGCGCCGGGCCCCGTGCCGACGGGCGGCACGCCGGGACTGTCGGCGTCCCTGCCGTACGGGCTGTTCGGCCTCGCCGCCGGGGTGCTCGCGATGCTCGCGGGGGTGGCGGACCCGTACGCGGTGGTCGTCCTGACCCTCAGCATGGGCTTCGCCGAGTGGCTGCTCTACCGCTACCGGGGGCTCGCCGTCGCCGCCCTGCGCGCCAGCACCGAGCCGCGGGGCTTCGCCCTGCGGGCCGGCCGGGCCCTGGTGCTGTGCCTGGGCGCGTACGTCGCCCTGCTGGCGGCCGGCGCCCTGCTCACCGGGACGGGCGCCGCCCCGCTGCTCGGGCTCGGGGCGGTCCTGTGGACCGCGCTGCTGCTCCAGGCGTTCGGTGTGGCATGGCCGCCGCGGCGGTCTGCCTGACGACGGCCGCCGCGGAGGCCGCCGCCCCCGCCGCCGGCTCACCGACGGCTCGCCCAGCACGCTCTGCCGGACCGTCGCGGCCCTCGTCCTCCTGTACCTGCCTGCCGGATCCTCGGCAGGCCCACCGCACACCGCTGAACCGCTCGCCTTCCCACCCCTTCACCTCATGAGGAGCGTCCCCGTGACCGCACCAGCACCGTCTCTCGTCGCCGTCGCCGGCGCCGAGGGCTTCATCGGCTCCCATCTCACCGAGGCGCTCGTGGCGGCCGGCCACCGGGTCCGCGCGATGGCGCAGTACAACTCCTTCTCCTCCTACGGGTGGCTGGAGACCCTGCCCGCCGAGACCCTCGACCAGGTCGAGATCGTCCTCGGCGACGTCCGCGACCCGGGGTCGGTCAACCAGCTGATCGAAGGCGCCGAGGCCGTCTACCACCTGGCCGCCCTCATCGCGATCCCGTACTCCTACCAGGCCCCGCACAGTTACGTGGACACCAATGTGACGGGCACCCTCAACGTCCTCGAAGCGGTGCGCAGGCAGGGCACCCCGCGCCTGGTGCACACCTCGACGAGCGAGACGTACGGCACCGCGCAGACCGTGCCGATCACCGAGGACCACCCCATCAGCACCCAGTCTCCGTACGCCGCGTCGAAGGCCGGCGGCGACCGGCTCGCCGACAGCTACCACGCGAGCTTCGGCACCCCGGTCGTCACCCTGCGCCCCTTCAACACCTTCGGCCCGCGCCAGTCGATGCGTGCGGTCATCCCGACGGTCATCGGCCAGGTCGCGGCCGGGGAGCGGACCATCACCCTCGGAGACCTCCGTCCCACCCGTGACTTCCTGTACGTCAAGGACACCGCCCGCGCCTTCCTCGCCGTCGGCGCCGCGCCCGCCGAGGCGGTCGTGGGGCGGACCTTCAACGCCGGCACCGGCGGCGAGATCTCGGTGGGCGAACTGACCCGGCTCATCGGCAAGCTGATGGACGCCGACCTCGACGTACGCGAGGACGAACAGCGCATCCGGCCGGCCAACTCGGAGGTCATGCGCCTGGTCGCGGACGCCACACGGCTGCGCGCCGCCACCGGCTGGCGGCCGGAGCACGACCTGGAACAGGGGCTCGGCCACACCATCGACTTCTTCCGCGACCCCGGCAACCTCTCCCGCTACAAGACCGGCATCTACAACATCTGACCCGACCGCACTCGACGTACAGGGGACTTCCATGCATGCAGTGATCCTCGCCGGTGGCAAGGGCGTTCGGCTGCGGCCGTACACGACGGCGCTTCCCAAGCCGCTCGTGCCCATCGGCGACCAGCACGCGATCCTGGAGATCGTGCTCCGCCAGCTGGCCGCGAGCGGCTTCACCAGCTGCACCATAGCCATCGGCCATCTGGGCCACATCATCCGCGCGTACGTCGGCAACGGCTCCCAGTGGGGCCTGCGTGTGGGCTACTCGACCGAGGACAGCCCGCTCGGCACGATGGGCCCGCTGCTCACCATGATGGACAGACTCCCCGACGACTTCCTGGTGATGAACGGCGACATCCTGACCGACCTCGACTACGGCGAGGTCGTCCGCTCGCACCGCGCCTCGGGAGCCCCGCTCACGGTCGCCACGTACGCCCGCAAGGTCGCCATCGACTTCGGTGTCCTGACGACCGAGGCCGGGCGGGTCACCGGCTTCGCGGAGAAGCCGAGCATGGACTACCGGGTCTCCATGGGCGTCTACGGGCTCTCCCGGGAGACCCTCGCCGGGTACACGCCGGGCCTGCCGCTCGGCTTCGACGAACTGGTCCTCGACCTGCTCGCCGCCGAACGCCCCCCGCACGCCTACGAGTTCGACGGCTACTGGCTCGACATCGGCCGCCCCGACGACTACGACCGGGCCAACGCGGAGTTCACCACGCACCGCGGCCTGCTCCTCAAGGGGGCGTGAGCGGGACATGCGCGTTCTCGTCCTGGGCTCCACCGGATTCCTGGGCGGCACACCGCCGAGCGGCTGCGCGCCCTGCCGGGCGTGCGGCTGCTCGACGCGGCCGGTCCCCGCCGCCGGTGTGCCGCTCGATCTGACCTCCGACCCCGAGTCCTCGCGGACGCGCTGCGCGCGGCGCCGCCGACGTGTCGTCGTCAACTGCGCGGGCCTGGTGTCCGGCAGCGCGTGCGCTCACCGACGCCAACGCCCGCGGGCCGGCCGCACTCTGCGAGGCGATGGCCGCGGCGGCGCCCGGTGCGCGCCTCGTCCATTTCGGCTCGGCGGCCGAGTACGGTCCCACCGCGCCCGGTGAAGCCGTGGCGGAGGACGCCGCCACCCGGCCGCAGGGCCCGTACGGGGCGACGAAGCTGGCGGGCACCGCGGCGGTGACCGCCGCCGGTCTCGACGCGTCGTCCTGCGCGTCTTCAACCCGGTCGGGCCGGGAGCGCCGGCCGCCGGGCTGCCCGGACGCCTCGCCGGGGAACTGCGCCGGGCCGGGGCGTCGGGCACCGTACGGGTCGGCGACCTGTCGGCGTACCGCGACTTCGTCGACGTACGGGACGTCGCGCGCGCCGCCGTCCTCGCGGCGACGGTTCCCGGACCACTGCCCCCCGTACTCAACATCGGCAGCGGCCGGGCCACCGTCGTCGGTGAGGTCCGCCCACGGACTGGTCCGGGCCGCCGGATTCCGCGGCACCGTCGAGGAGACCGGCGGCGGATCCGCCCGTTCGTCCGCGGTCTCCTGGCAGTGCGCGAACATCGGGGCGGCGCGGTCCGCCCTCGGCTGGCAGCCGGGGCGGGGACTCGCCGGATCGCTGTCGGACCTGTGGCAGGCGCTGCCGGGGGCCGCTGTCCCGGCAGCCCGGTGAAGCCGGAGCCGGAACCCCTGCCGCCGGCGAAGCTGCTCGTTCCCATGTACGTCCACCCGGCCGTCGACCCCGGCGCCTGGTGGACGCTCGTGGAGTCCGCACCCCGGTTGTACGGAGTGGTGCTCAACATCGCGGACGGCCCGGGCACCGCGCCCGAGCCGTCGTTCGCCGCCGCCGCCCGTGCTCTGCGGACGGCGGGGATCCGGCTGCTCGGGTACGTCGACACCGACTACGGCCACCGGCCGCCACGGGCCGTCACCGCCGACTTCGACCGCTACCGCGACTGGTACGCCACCGACGGCTTCTTCCTGGACCAGGCCGCCGCCGAACCGGGCGCCGTGCGCCACTACCGGCGCCTCGCCCGGGCGGCGCGCTCCCGTGGCGGCCGTACGGTCGTTCTGAACCCGGGAGTGCACCCGGCCCCGGCGTACGCGGGGGTCGCCGATCTGCTGGTCACCTTCGAAGGCGACTGGACCGCCTATTCGGCGGCGCCGGCAGCGCCGGCATGGACGGCGGCACACCCGCCGGAACGCTTCTGCCACCTCGTCCACGGCGTGCCTGCGGACCTGTGCGCGCTCGCCGCCCGCACGGCGGCGCTGCGCCACGCCGCCGTGCACTGCGCGGTCCCCGGGCATGGACCCAACCCCTGGTCGCTCCTGCCGCCCGTACTGCACCGGAAGGCCCCATGACCCGCTCGCGCCCACTCTGCCTGCTGTTCCTCATCGCCCTGCTGGCAGCGTGCTCGGGCCCCGTGCCCGAACCGGCACCGGACCACCGGCCGCCGCACCCCGGCCGGTGGCGGCCGGCCGTCGGTACGGCCTGGCAGTGGCAGCTGGAGGGGCGGGTCGACCACCGGGTCGACGTGCCCGTCTACGACATCGACGGATTCGAGAACGACGCCGCAGTGGTGCGCCGGCTGCACCGGGACGGCCGCAAGGTCATCTGCTACCATCAACGCGGGCGCGTGGGAGTCGTTCCGCCCCGACCGCCGGGACTTCCCCGCCGCCGTTCTGGGCCGGGGCAACGGGTGGGCCGGCGAACGCTGGCTCGACATCCGCCGGCTGGACGTGCTGCGCCCGCTGATGGCCAAGCGCTTCGACATGTGCCGCGAGAAGGGCTTCGACGCGGTGGAGCCGGACCTGATGGACGGCTACCTCAACGACACCGGTTTCCCCCTGACCGGCGATCACCAGTTGGCGTACAACCGCATGCTCGCCGGCCTCGCTCACGCTCGGGGC